>JACRIV010000044.1 GCA_016220005.1 Deltaproteobacteria bacterium | reverse complement strand
GACGCCGCGACGGCGTCGATCTCCTCCTCGCCTATGTCAGGCCTTGAAAGGGGCAGGAAGTCTTTTCGTATTTCCAAAGCGTTATGCGCCTCGCGTTCTCTCGTGTTCCGTCAATAGCGGTTCACGATGAGGATACCCTCATCGGAACGGTAGAGCAATCGGTGGTCCGGGAACCTCTCCATGATGAGCGGCATGGCGCCGCGGCCGAACACGCAGAACACCCGCTTGCCGGAGTTCCAGAGCCGCTGGAACTCCCCGGCCGAAAGGAAGTATCCCGCCCGGTCCTTCGCATGATCCGCCCCGTATTCCAGCTCCCCCACCTCCTCCACCAGGACCGAGCGCCGCTTCGTGTAGAACGGAATGACCTGCCTGTAGGTGCCGTACTGGGCAACGACGTCCCCGGGCCGCAGGGAGGCGGAGAGCGTCTCCGCCAGGGCCTTCACCGACTTGTAGTTCCCCAGGTAGAACCCCGCCGGACGGTTCAGGGACGTGAGGAAAAGCGCCAGGATCAGGAACGAGAGGAGGACGACCCGTTCGGCCCCGAGCCGCCGCAGGAACAGGGGGACCGCACCCCATAGAAGGATGAGGAGGACCGGAAGCGCGGCGATCCGCATCCAGGCGGACGGATCGACATGGTGGCGGGAGAAGGAGGGAACCGCAACGATCGCCGCAGCGACGAGCCCCGCGAGCGCCAGGGGTGCGCGGCAGCGCACCGCGCCGTCCTCGCGCTCCGCCCACAGGTCGAGCGCCCTTCCGAACAGCACGGCCAGCGGAGGGAAGATCGGCGCGACGTAGGTCGGAAGCTTCGACCGGGACAGCGAGAAGAACAGGAAGATGAACAGGACCCAGGAGAGCAGGAAGACCAGATCCTCGCGGGAGAAGAACTCCTGCGCCGCGCCGCGGACCGCAACCGCCCCCCGCCGCAGGAAGGCGATCCACGGGACGAACCCCCCGACCACGATGGGGAGGAAGAACCAGAACGGCTGGTAGCGGTGGTGCATCTTCGTGGCGTACCGGAGGAGATGCTCCCGGATGAAGAAGAACCACAGAAAGTCGGGGTTGCGCCGCTGGACGAGGACGATCCAGGGGAGGACGATCGCGAGGAAGAGCAGGATCCCCGGAAGGGAGATGGCGCGGAAGAGCTCCCGGTGCCTGCGCGAGAAGACGAGCCAGCAGACCAGGATCGCCGCGGGGAACACAACCCCCACCAGCCCCTTGCAAAGAAACGCGAGCCCCGCCGCGGCGTACGAGAGGTGGAGGTACCACCGGCTCTCCCGCTTCCCGGAATGATAGAGGTAGGCGGGGAAGATCGCCAGGAGGAGGGTGACCGCAAGGGTCATGTCGAGCGTGTTGAGCCGCCCGATCGCATAATAGTAGAGGGACGTGGAGAGGACGATGGCGGAGAAAAGGCCCGTGCGCCAGCCGGAAAGGGCGGAGCCCATCCAGTAAGTCAGCAGGATCCCGGCGACGGAGACCGCGGCGGTGAAACCCCTCGCCGCGAACTCGTTCTCGCCGAACAGGCGCAGGGAGAGGGCATTCCCCCAGTAGAAGAGGGGCGGCTTCTCCAGGTACGCGACGCCGTTCAAGTGCGGGGTCACGAAATCCCCCGTGGCGAGCATCTCACGGGGGATCTCCGCGTACCTTCCCTCGTCGGGCTCCAGGAGCGGCATCGTCCCGAGCGCAGAAAAATAGAAGAGCACGAAGGAGACGAAGAGGAGAACGACCGTCCGCCGGCTCACCCCGACGCCTCTTGGCACCGCGGATCCATGGGCGAGGATTATACCTCATCGACGCGTCCCCGCAGCGCTCTGGTATAATACGCCCATCACGCTTCCCCCGCGGGGGAGGAAAGGGGTGCCTCATGGCAAGTCCCGTCCATCGGCGCATCCTCCTTATCGGCGTCGCGGCATTGACAGCGACTCTCCTGCTCCCCGTGGCCATCGGCGCCGAAGAGAAGGCGGCGGCGAAGGCGGGAGCGGCGGCATCGCCGATCTTCGGCGTGTCCATCCCGGAAGGCTACCGGGGCTGGCACCTCATCGCGGTTTCCCACCGGACCGACAACAAGGACGAGCTCCGGGCGATTCTGGGCAACGACGTTGCCTTCAAGGCTTTCCGGGAGAACACGCTCCCCTTCCCCGACGGAGCGATGTTCGCGAAGCTGGCGTGGCAGCGGGTCGCGTCGCCGACGTTCAAGGGGGCATGGGTCCCGGGAGTTGCGCCCCGTGTCGAGTTCATGGTGAAGGATTCCAGAAAATATTCCTCCACGGGCGGGTGGGGGTTCGGGCGGTTCATCAACGGGAAACCGGCGGACGAGGCGCAGCACGGGACCTGCTTCCCCTGCCACGATGCGCGCGTGAAGAATCACGACTGGGTCTTCACGGAGTTCGCCCCGTGACAGGAAGGCCGGGCCGGTGAAGTACCGGGCGGGGACGATCGGAAGGGTCCTGCTGGCGCGGTTCGACCACGGGGAACAGATCGTTCCGGCGCTGGTGGAACTCTGCACGCGGGAAGGCGTCCTGTCGGGCTGGTTCTTCCTCTTCGGCGCGCTGTCGGGGGGCAGGATGGTCACCGGGCCCCGGGAGGCCTGCCTTCCGCCGGAGCCCGTCTGGACGGAGTTTCCGCAGCCCCACGAGATCGTGGGAATGGGCAGCATCGCGGAGAAGGAAGGCGCCCCCGCCGTCCACCTTCACTCCTCCCTCGGAAGGGGGAAGGAGGCGCTTACCGGCTGCATCCGGAAAGAGGGGGAGGTGTTCATCGTGGTGGAAGCCATGGTCCTCCAGATCGCAGGCCTCGCGGCATCGCGGAAGGAGGACGAACGGACGGGGATGGAGCTGCTCTCCGTTGATTAGCTTCTCCGTGAAGCCGCTGCGCAGCGGGAGCTCGGGCAACCTCACGCTGGTGGAGCACGCCGGGACGTCGCTCCTGGTGGATGCGGGCCTCCCCTCCCAGAGGGGGCTTGCCGCCGCGCTGTCCGACGCGGCGGTCACCTGGGACGACATCGACGCGGTGCTCGTCTCCCATCTGCACGGGGACCACATCCATCCGTCGGCGGTCGCCTGCTGCGCGCGTCACGAAGTGCCCATCCTCCTTCACGAGCGGAACGTCCGGGCGTTTTCCCGCAGGATCCTGTCCCGGTCCGCCCTTTCCGGGCCGCTGCGGACCTTCGGGGGCGAGCCGTTCTCCGTCGGCAGCATCGGGGTCCGGCCGTTCGCCGTCCCCCACGACGCGGAAGGGGTCACGTGCGGCTTCCTCCTTTACGCCGCCACCGGGGGCCGGGAGGTCCGGGTCGCCATGGCGACCGACCTGGGGAACGGCGGGAACGGCCTGTTCGAGCGGTTCGTCGACAGCGACCTCATCCTGATCGAGTCGAACTACGACCCCTTGATGCTGTCGGGGAGCCGCCGCCTCGACCGGGCGAGGGTCGATTCCGACGTGGGGCACCTCTCCAACGAGCAGGCCGGAAAGTTCCTCGCGAGGGTTATGCAGGAGAGCAGGAAGCTCCCCCGCGCCGTGGTCCTCTGCCACCTGAGCGCCGACCACAACACCCCGGCGCTCGCCACGGCGACGGTCCGGGGGATCCTGTCCCGCTACGGCTTCGGGGACATCCCGGTCCACGCCGCCCGGCGGGACGGCCCCTCCCCCCGCTTCCATGCGTTGGAGGGCGGTAAAAAGTGAACATCCGCAAGGGATGAATATATAATCAAATCGTACCGTATCAAGGCACGGGAGGTCCCTCATGCGGAAAAGTGTTTACGCGGCTGTCGCTTTCGTATTCTTTTCGACACTCCTGTACAGCTGCGCTCAAACAACCCAGGCCGTGCGGGAGAACCCGAGGACCACGATCGGGGCGGGCACCGGTGTCGTCGGAGGCGCCGTCGTGGGAGGCCTCATCGGCGGCAAGCGGGGAGCGGTCCTCGGCGGGCTCCTGGGGGGCCTTACGGGCGGGGCGATCGGCCACTACCTCGACCAGCAGGAGAAGGACCTCGCAGAGACCAGCAGGGAGTACGGCTATTCCCCTTCCCAGGGTACGCGGCTCAAGATCGAGAAGGTCCGGGCCAATCCCGCCGTGCTCGCCCCGGGCGAGACGGTCAATATCAACCTGACTTACGCGGTGCTGACCCCATCCGCCGGCAGGCAGGTCCTGGTCAGGGAGACGAGAGAGATCCTCGCGAACGGCAGCACGGTGGGCAAGACCTCGATCGAGATCGGGCGTGAGGGAGGGACGTGGAGAAGCACCGTTCCCGTCACGCTGCCCGCCAACGCGGCCCGCGGGAACTACCGCGTCATCGCCTCGGTCGAGAGCACGGGTGGCGGGAAGGACGTCGAAGAGACCTTCTTCAAGGTGAGACGGTAAGCGCCTGCTTCGCGGCCCGCGACATCTTCCTGATCTCCCTCTCGCGCTTCGCGGCGGAAGATCGATCCGCGTGATGCTCGGCGTGGACCATTTTCACCGGCAGCCGGCCCCGCGTATACCTCGACGCCATGCCCCTGTTGTGCAGGCGGAGCCGCTTCTCCACGTCGTTGGTGATCCCCGTATAGTAGGTCCCGTCCGCGCATTCCAGGAGGTAACAGAACCATCGGGCCGGGACAGGGGCATCGCGCATGAAAGGGCCGCCTCGTAACATGGGTCTTCCTCGATCTCCTCGATCGCCATTTTACCCTTCCTCCGCCTCTTTGCAGATCCTCGTCTTTTCTCTCGTCGCGGCGGCCTTCTCGACCATCTACATTACCCAGCCGGTCCTGCCCGTGCTCCAGGCGGAGTTCGGGGTGACCGAGCTTGCGGCCTCCCTGACCGTATCCGCCGTCATCCTGGGGATCGCCCTGGCGAACCTCCCCTTCGGCATGCTCGTGGACAGGTTCCCGGTGCGCCCCCTCATCCTGGCCGGGGGATTGGTCATCGCCGCGTGCGGCTTTTTCTGCGCCGTCACGAAGGACCTGACGCACCTGGTGATCGCGAGGTTCGTGCAAGGGCTGTTCGTCCCGTCCCTGACGACGTGCATGGTCGTGTACGTGGTGCGCACGCTGCCCGCGGAACGGCTGAACGTGGTGGCGGGCTCGTACGTCTCGGCAACGGTTGCAGGCGGCTTGGGCGGGCGGCTGTTGGGAGGATGGATCCACACTCCGGCGCATTGGCGCTATGCTTTCGTGACCGCGTCGGTACTGCTGCTCGCGATGACCGCAGCCGCGGTCAGCCGGATTCCCAAGGATGAAGAAAGGCGGGAAACGGCAGCCGATGCCCCGGGTTTCCTTGCGCTGCTGTCGCGCGGCGAGGTGCAACGCGCCTGCCTTGTCGCCTTCGGAGCCTTCTTCGTCTTCTCGTCCGTCTTCAATTACATTCCTTTCTACCTGGCAGGCCCCCCTTTCACGGCCTCCACGCAGGTCATCACGCTGATGTATCTCTCCTACCTGGTGGGGGTGTTCATCGGTCCCGCGGCGGGTACGCTGAGCAACCGGATCGGCAACGGCGCCACGATGGCCGTGGGGTCCGTGATCTTCGCCTTGTCGATCGCGGCGACCTTCATCCCTTCGATGCCGGCGGTCGCGGCAAGCCTTGCGGGAGTGTGCGCCGGATTCTTCGCGGTCCACTCCGCCGCGGCGGGGTCGCTGAACCGCCGGCTGACCGCAAGCCGGGGACGGGCCAACTCGCTCTATGTGCTGTTCTATTACCTCGGCGGCTCGCTCGGCATCAATGCGAGCGGCTACGCGTACCGCCTCGCCGGCTGGGGAGGCGTCGCAGCGCTGGGGGTCCTCGCGCTGGCCCTTCCGTTCGCCATCGGGCTCAAGGAGATGCGCGAAGCGCGATAGGCGCACGGGGCCGCACGAACCCTCCGCATGTATTCCAGCGGTCGGGTTCTCGCTCGGAATTACATCTCCCGCGCTTTTCCTATAAAATAACAACCTATGCCCGGCACGGTGCGCCAGGACGACATCGAGCTGCTCGTGGGCGCCAGGCACTGGGACCCGTTCTCGGTGCTCGGCCCCCACGTCATCGACCTCAACAGGAAGAAGGCCGTGGCCGTGCGGGCCATCCTGCCGCTCGCCGCGCGGGCATACGTGCTCACCTTCGAAGAGGGGAAGAAACGGCGCACGGAGATGGCGCCGATCCACCCCGACGGCCTCTTCGAGGCGGTCTTCCCCCACACGCGGGAACCGTTCCCCTACCGGATCGAGATCGTCGACACCGAGGGCCACCGCCGGCAGCAGGACGACCCCTACGCCTTCGGCTGCGTCCTCACCGACTTCGACATCCACCTCCTGGGCGAGGGGACCCATCTCGACGAGTACGACAAGCTCGGGAGCCACCTCTTCCGGATAGGGGATGTGAAAGGCGTCGCGTTCGCCGTGTGGGCGCCCAACGCCGAGCGCGTGTCCGTAGTCGGCGACTTCAACCATTGGGACGGCCGCATACACCCGATGCGCAACCGCGGCGAGACCGGCATCTGGGAGATCTTCATCCCGGGCCTTGCCGAGGGGGAAATCTACAAGTACGAGATCCGCACCCGGGCGACCGGCGAGGTGTTCACCAAGTCGGACCCCTTCGCCTTCCGCTTCGAGCCGCCCCCGAGGACCGGGTCGATCGTGTGCAGCATCGACGGGTACGCCTGGGGAGACGCGGAATGGATGGCCGGCCGGCCGGCAAGGAACCTCCTGGAGGGGCCGATGGCCGTCTACGAAGTCCACCCGGGGTCGTGGAAGCGGAAGAACGCCGAGGGCAACGGGTATCTCACCTATCGCGAGCTTGCGGACGAGCTCGTGCCGTACGTCCGCGAGACGGGGTATACCCACATCGAGTTCCTCCCCGTCTCGGAACACCCCTTCGACGGCTCCTGGGGATACCAGACGCTGGGGTATTTCGCCCCCACCGCCCGGTTCGGCCCGCCCAAGGATTTCATGCTGTTCGTGGATCGCTGCCACCAGGCCGGGATCGGCGTCATCCTCGACTGGGTCCCTGCGCACTTCCCTAAAGACGCGCACGGGTTGAACTATTTCGACGGCACGCACCTCTACGAACACGCCGACCCGAGGAAGGGGGAGCACCAGGACTGGGGCACCGTGATCTTCAACTACGGGCGCCGGGAGGTGGAGAACTTCCTTCTGTCCAACGCCCTGTTCTGGCTGGGGAAGTACCATATCGACGGCCTGCGCGTGGACGCGGTGGCCTCCATGATCTATCTCGACTATTCCCGGAACCCCGGGGAGTGGATCCCCAACCAGTACGGCGGCAATGAAAACCTGGAGGCGATCCGCTTCCTCAAGCGGATGAACGAAATCGTCCACGCGAAGTTCCCCGGGGCGATCACGATCGCCGAGGAATCGACCGCCTGGCCGATGGTGTCGCGCCCCGTCTACCTGGGGGGCTTGGGGTTCACCTTCAAGTGGAATATGGGGTGGATGCACGACATGCTGGAGTTCATCCGGAAGGAGTCGATCCATAGGAAGTTCCACTTCGGCCAGCTCACCTTCTCCCTTCTGTACGCCTTCCATGAGAACTTCGTCCTCCCCTTCTCCCACGACGAGGTCGTCCACATGAAGCGGGGGATGCTGGACAAGATGCCCGGCGACCTGTGGGAGAAGTTCGCGAACCTGCGCCTCCTGTACTCTTACATGTACGCCCACCCCGGGAAGAAGCTCCTCTTCATGGGGGGCGAGTTCGGCCAGTGGGAGGAATGGAGCCACGACCGGCCGCTTTCATGGGACCTGCTCAAGTGGGAGTCGCATCGCGGCGTCCAGGCGCTCGTTCGGGACCTCAACGCTCTCTACAGGTCCTCTCCCCCCCTGCACGAGGTCGACTTCCGGCCGGAAGGGTTCGAATGGATCGACTTCCGCGACGTGGACAACAGCATCGTCTCCTTCCTGCGCAAGGCGAAGAACCCGAACGACTTCATCGTGTGCGCCTTCAACTTCACCCCCATTCTCCGGAAGGATTACCGGGTGGGGGTCCCCGCCCCCGGCCGCTACGCCGAGGTGTTCAACAGCGATTCCGCCTTCTACGACGGGTTCAACGTGGGAAACGCGGGCGGCGTGACGGCGGAACCGGTCCCCTGGATGGGCCGTCCCCACTCGGTCAAGCTCACCCTTCCGCCGCTAGGCGCCCTGTACCTACGTCCCAGCCCTTAGAAGTGCTCCGTTTCGCAAATACGGTCGCGTATCGTCTACGGTCCGCGCTCGCCGCAATGAGCCACGCGTGCGAGCCGCCGCAACGGGGTGCCCCTCGCGGGGGTCTGAGCGACGAAGCGGGAGCCAGGGATGGCGGAGCGAGGAGCGACGAAGCCGCCGCCCGTCCAGGGACGGACGGGCAAGGCGTCCCCCGCGAGGGGTACCCCGTGAGGCGGGCCTCGCACGGTGGCCGAACACCGGTTGGCGGAACGGCCCTGGCGTCCACGTTCCAGGCGCTGCGCCACCGGAACTTCCGGCTCTGGTTCTACGGGCAGCTCACCTCCCTCGTGGGCACGTGGATGCAGACGATCGCCCAGAACTGGCTGGTGTACGAGCTCACCGGCTCGGCGCGGGAACTGGGGCTCGTGAACTTCGTCGGGGCGATCCCCCTGGTCCCCCTCACCCTTTACGCGGGCGCCATCGCCGACCGCTTCTCGAAGCGGCGGATCATCTTCCTCATGCAGGCGGCGATGATGGTGCTGGCCTTCATCCTGGCCGCCCTGTGCTGGACAGGCGTCGTGCAGGTATGGCACGTCCTGGTGCTTGCCTTCCTCCTCGGGGCGGCGCAGGCGCTCGACACCCCGGCCCGCCAGGCCTTCGTCGTGGAGCTGGTGGGAAAGGAGGACCTCTCCAACGCGATCGCCTTGAACTCCGGCATCTTCCACGGCGCGCGGGTGATCGGACCGGCGGTGGCGGGGATCCTCGTAGCCTCCGTCGGGCTCTCGGGAGCCTTTTTCCTGAACGGCGTGAGCTTCCTGGCCGTGCTGGGAGCACTCTTTTTCATGGACGCCGCCCTCATCCGCCGCGCCCGGGCGGAAGGGAAGGGCGGAGACGACCTGCTGGGGGGGGCGCGGTACATCCAGGGCAACCGGGCGCCGCAGGGGATCGTCCTCCTCATCTCGCTGTCGGCCCTGCTCGCAATGCCGTACCACGTCCTCATCCCCATCTTCGCCAAGGAGATGCTCGGCGGGGGGGCGGGCACCTACGGAGCCCTCATGTCCGCGGCGGGAGTGGGGGCCGTGCTCGGGTCGCTGTTTTCCGCCTCGGCATGGGCGGTGCGCCGGAAACGGACGGTCCTGACCGCGGGGAGCCTGTCCTTCCCGTTTCTGCTCCTCGCCTTTTCCCTCTCCCGCGCTTACGCGGCCTCGGTGGCTTTCCTTACCGCCGTCGGATTCGCCTTCGTCCTCCAGAGCGCCACCGCGAACTCCCTGCTCCAGACGATCGTCCCGGACCACCTCCGCGGGAGGGTCATGGCGATCTACGTCTCCCTGTTCCTGGGGCTGATGCGGGTGGGAAGCCTCCTCGTGGGCCTGCTCGCCGCGGCCACCTCCGCGACCGCGGCGCTGGCGGCGGCGGCCGTCGCAAGCCTGCTGGCGGGGGCGGCCGTCCTGGCGAAATACCCCGAGCTGCGGCAGGCCGGCCGAACGGCGCCTCCGGTATAATGATCGCTCAAGCCGATTTCGGGAGTGTCGAATTGTGGATCGCAAGGTGAAGCATCTACGAATCTGCTCCGCTCTGCTCCTCGCCGCCCTGCTGTGGGCTTCCGCGGCGTTCGGATGGTCGTTCGGGGTGTGCGGGGACAGCCGGGACGACAAGCACGGAGTCTTCCCCCGCATCCTCGCGGCGGTGGCGGATTCGGATATGGAATTCCTCCTCCACACCGGGGATCTCGAGCGCCCCGGCGGGACGGAGTCCTGGAAGGCGTTCAGGAAGAGGACCAAGGGCTTCCCCAAGCCTTTGCGCCTCGTCATCGGAAACCATGAACTCCGGGGAGGAACCCGTGAGGGGTTCGTGCGGTTCTTCGGCCTTCCCGGCGCCTCCTACGCCTTCACCCACAGGAACGCGCGCTTCGTCATCCTCGACAACGCCGGGGGGGCCCTGCCGGACTCCCTGCTCCGCTGGCTCGACAAGGAGCTTGCCGCGCATCCGAAGGGGAAGAGGGGGGTCGCCCGCATCGTCGTGGCCATGCACATCCCCCCGCAGACCGACAACCTCTTTCCCCACGGGACGAAGAGCGGATACGGCTCCCAGAGCGTCAAGCTCCTCAAGATCCTTCTGCGCCACAAGGCGGACATGGTCCTTTGCAGCCACGAGCACATGCAGATCGTGGAGGACTGGAGCGGCGTCAAGGTGATCG
>JACRIV010000043.1 GCA_016220005.1 Deltaproteobacteria bacterium | reverse complement strand
GGGGTGGAATTGCGTCCGTTGTTCCCCTGTTCCTGGTGGTGCTTGCGGCCGGATGCTCCAAGCCCGAGGCGCCCAAGCAGGCGGCGCCGGCGGCTCCCGCGGTTACCGCGGCGGCGGAGGGCAAGGCGCTGTTCGAGCAGAGGTGCGGCGTGTGCCACGGGCTCGACCGGACGACCGCCCGCAC
The DNA here is from genome assembly GCA_016220005.1 of Deltaproteobacteria bacterium. Classification (GTDB taxonomy): domain Bacteria; phylum Desulfobacterota; class Deferrimicrobia; order Deferrimicrobiales; family Deferrimicrobiaceae; genus JACRIV01. The sequence continues at coordinate 15,283 of JACRIV010000043.1, read as the reverse complement.
GGAGACCAAGGAAAGGTGGATGGAGGTTGTCAAGTCGATGCAGGGAAAGAAGGCGGACTTCATCTCCGACGCGGATGCGGTCAAGATCGTGGAGTACCTCGCGACCGATCACGGAGCCAAGTAGCGCTTCCGAGGGCATGACCCGGGCCGGTCAACAAGGCCTCCGGAACGGTTCGGGCGGCCCCGTTCGCGCGGGGTCGCCTCGTTTTTTTAGGAGCGAGAATCCAACCGGCAGTGATCAAATGAAGGAGGATTCGAGCTCCGAGCCCGCCGCCGACGAATAGGAGGAAGAGCCCGCAGGGAAGCGGGCGTCAGGCGGGCGGGGCAAGGGAATGGACATACTACAGTCGGTCTTTCCGGTCTTCCTCGTCATCGCCATCGGGGCGGCGGCGCGCCGGTACGGTTTCATCGACGAGTCGTTCGTCCGGGCGGCGAACAGCCTCGTTTACTATCTCCTGCTCCCCGCACTCCTGTTCCACGAGATCGGTAAGTCGAACTTCCGGGAGGCGTTCAGCGCGGAGCTCGTGCTCGGCGGGTACGCCGCCACGGTGGCGGTCTTCCTCCTCGCCTTCCCGATTTCCCGTCGACTGGGAATCTCCCCGGGAGAGCGGGGCGCCTTCATCCAGGGGTCGTTTCGGGCGAACCTCGCCTACGTGGGGCTGCCGATCGTCCTCAACGCCTTGGGCGTCGCCGGGCTCCGGAAGGCGGGAATCCTCCTGGGCTTCATGGTCCCGCTCCTGAACGCCCTTGCGATCATGGCGCTCCTCCTGCCCCATGGGGACGGAAAGGGCGGGCGCGGCTGGGAGAGCGCACGGCGAGTGGCGTCGCAGATCGTCACCAACCCGTTGATCCTCGCCTCCTTCCTGGGGATCGCATGGAGCCTCCTCAAGCTGCCGATACCGGGCCTGATCGGGAGGACCCTGGCGATCCTCTCCTCGGCGACGCTCCCCCTGTCGCTGCTGTGCCTGGGGGGGGCCTTCTCCTTCGAGCGGGCGCGGTCGGGGTTCCGCCTGGCGGCGATCGCATCGGCGATGAAGATCGTCCTGCTCACGGGGCTGGGAATCGCTGCGTACCGCTGGATGGGCGTTGCGGGAGACGACTTACGGATCGGGGTGATCATGCTGGGATGCCCGACCGCCGTGATTACTTACGTGATGGCGTCCCAGATGAAGGGGGACCCGGACCTGGCCGGCACGATCGTCATCGTCTCCACCGCCGCCTCCGCCTGCACGATCACCGCCTGGCTCTTCTTCCTGCGCGCGATGGGGTGGTAGGCTACGGGAAAACCACGGCGATGACCTTCCGGGGCCCGTGGGCGCCGATCGTCAGGGTTTGCTCGATGTCGGCGGTCCGGCTCGGACCCGTGATGAAGGAGATGTTGCGTGGCGGGTCGTCCGACAGGGCCGCGAGGCACTCGTCCATCCGGTCCACGAAGGCCGCCGGCGAGAGGAGGGCGACGTGGACATCGGCGAGGAGGCCGGGCAGAAGCGTTTTCCCTCCCCGGCTGGTCTGGACGAGCGAGCCCGTTTCCGCGACGGCGTACTCCGCGGACTGGATCCCCGCCACGGGCCGGCCCGAGGGCTGCCGGAGCTCGGAGGGAGAGGCGAGGGTGAAGGGGCCGAACGGCACGAGCGCCTCCGCCACCTGGCGCGCCGCCGGGTCGTCATTCGGGAACAGGAGCGTAGCGACTCCGGAGAGGCGCAGCGCCTCGCCGAGGGCGAGCAGCAGGGGCTCCAGGGCGGACGCCGACAGGAAATCTCCCCCTTGCGCCTCGAACAGCTCCTGGAACCGCGCGACCCGGTTCGCCCCTCCGGCCGGTACCGGCAGTGAAGCGGGAGGGGCGGCCGGCACCGGCCCCTTGTGCCCCCGGAGCGCCGCGGCGACCCGCCGGATCAGCCGATCCTTGGGATTTACCGGTTCCACGGGCGGATCCCTCTCTGCTTCTTCCAGAGTTTCCGGAACGGCTGCGGGGACGGGGCCGGAAAGTCGCGCCGATCCGTCCAGCCCGAGAGCTTGAAGGGGAGCCAGGGGACCTTCCCCTCCTTGAAGAAGAGCTGCGACAATACGCCGGCGATCCGTTCCAGGGCCTCCAGTATCCCCGCGCGGCGCATCACGGCGGCATACGCCTTCACGCCGAGGAGTTCCGCCGGGGCCTTGAGTCCCTGTTCGCGCTCATCCCCCCGCAGCTCCAGCAGCATGTCCGGCAGGGGGATCTTGACGGGGCACACGTCCGCGCAGGCGCCGCACAGGGTGCTCGCGTTGGCCAGGGGGGCGCCTTGCGAGAGGCCCGTCTGCAGGGGGGTCAGCACGGAGCCCATCGGGCCGGGGTACACCCACCCGTAGGCGTGGCCCCCGACGCTCTGGTAGACCGGGCAGATGTTGAGGCAGGCGCCGCACCGGATGCACTTGAGGATCTCGCGGTACTTCCCCTGGAGGATGCCGGTCCTTCCGTTGTCCACGAGGAGGATATGCAGCTTCTCGGGCCCTTCGGCGTCTTCGGGCCGCTTGACGCCGGTCAGCACGGAGACGTAGGTGGAGATCACCTGCCCGGTGGCGCTGCGGGGGAGCAGGCGCAGGAACACCGGCAGGTCCGACAGCGCCGGGATGACCTTTTCGATCCCCGCCACGACCAGGTGGACGCGGGGGAGGATCGTGCCCATCCGCCCGTTCCCCTCGTTCGTCACCAGGACCACCGAGCCGGTGTCCGCGCACAGGAAGTTCGCGCCGCTGATCCCCATCCCCGCGGAGAGGAACTTTTCGCGCAGGCGCCGGCGGGCGATCCGGACGAGCTCCGGGATCTGATCGGTATAGGGCTCCCCGAGCTTCTCCTGGAACAGCCGCGAGACCTCCTCCCGCGTCTTGTGGACCGCCGGGGCGATGATGTGCGAAGGGGGCTCGCCGGCGAGCTGGATGATGAATTCCCCGAGGTCCGATTCCACGACCTCCACGCCGGCCCCTTCCAGCGCGGTGTTCAGGTCGACCTCCTCGGCGGCCATCGACTTCGATTTGACCGCGAGGGCGATCCCCTCCCGCGTCGCGATCCCCGCGGCGATCTCCCGCGCCTCCGCATCGTCGCGCGCCACGTGGACGACGGCGCCCCGTTTCTCCGCCTCGGCGATGAACCGGGCGAGGTGGCGGTCGAGATGGTCAAGCGCCTCCCCCTTGATCCGGGAGCCCTCGTCCCGCGCGGCTTCGAAGCCGGGGAACTCGGCGATGGCGTCGGCCCGTTGCCCCAGGAACTTCCCGGTCGTGCGGGAGATGGCGGACTGCAACGCGGGATTGGCCAGCGCCTTCTCGGAGTTCCGGTGGAAGGAACGGGAACGGGGCTCCATCAGGACGGGACCTCGACGTCCCCGGCGAGGATTTCCGCCAGGTGGACCGCCTGCACGGGGTAGCCGGAGCGGGAGATCGTCCCCCCGATGTTCATGAGGCACCCGAGGTCCCCGGAGGTGACGAACTGCGCTCCCGTCGCGAGGATCCGCTCGATCTTGTCGTCGACCATCCGGCAGGAGATATGGGGGTACTTGACGGAGAAGACCCCGCCGAACCCGCAGCACCGGTCGCTCTCCTCCATCTCCAGGAGCGTGACCCCGGGGATCGCCCGGAGCAGCCTCCGCGGCGCCTCGATCACCCCGAGTCCCCTCCGCAGGTGGCAGGAGTCGTGGTAGGTCACCTTCCCCTTGAACGACGACATCGGGTCGGTCACCCCCAGCACCTCCACGAGGAACTGGGAGAGCTCGTAGGTCCGATCGCCCGCCAGGGAGGCCAGCGAGAGCATCCGCGGCTCGTCGCGGAAGAGGACGGGGTACTCGTTCTTGACCATCGCCGCGCAGGAGCCCGAGGGGGTGACGATGTACCCCTCTCCGGCGAAGGCGGCGAGGAACTTCCCGGCCATCTTGCGCGCCTCCTTCCGGTTGCCGGAGTTGTAGGCGGGCTGGCCGCAGCAGGTCTGAGACAGGGGGACCCGGACGTCCGCCCCGAACCGCTCCAGAACGGCGACGGTTGCGAAGCAGACGCGGGGGAAGAACGCGTCGGCGAGGCAGGTGAAGAAGAGGGAGACGGGGACGGGCCGGTCTTTCGCCATTCGCCAAGTATACTAGGAACCGGGCCGATCCTAAGAACTTTACCTCAGGGACGTTCTTAAACTTTACTTTTTCAACGTTGGAAAGCCTGGGGACGAAAACTTTTCATGCGGCATGGGGACGTTCTTCAACTTTCGGAGGTGTCCTTTTGCGGAAAGTTGAAGAACGTCCCCAGCATGAAAAGTTTTCGTCCCCGGGCTAAAAGTAAAGTTTAAGAACGTCCCCGTTTCTTAAAGTAAAAGGGCGTCCTTCCGGGAAGCGGGGATGCCGCGAGAAGGAGGGGTGGGGCTCTATTCTCGCGCCCGCCCCCGGTCGGACGCCCCTTCTTTCCGCGCCCTCAGAGGGCTTCGGGTCCCCGCTCGCCGGTTCGGATCCGGACGACCTCCTCGAGGTCGTAGACGAAGATCTTCCCGTCGCCGATCTTTCCCGTCCGGGCGCTGGTCAGGATCCTCTCGACCACCGCGGAGACAGAGTCCGCGGGGACGGCGAGCTCGATCTTGACCTTGGGGATGAAGTCCACCACGTATTCCGCGCCGCGGTAGATCTCCGTATGCCCCTTCTGCCGACCGAAGCCCTTCACCTCGAGGACGGTCATGCCGGTGATCCCGATCTCGCTCAGTGCGTTCTTGACGTCTTCGACCTTGAAAGGCTTGATGATGGCTTCAATTTTTTTCATGTGCCACCTCTCTGGCCGTCACAGGCTGTTCGGCAGCCATGGCCATGGGCTGTCCCGCCGGGGTCCGGTGGGGCAGGGCCCGGATATTGAAGTCCGGGTAGGCCGTCACCGCCACCTCGTGCTGGTCGAGCCCTTCCAGCTCTTTGTCCTTGTCGACCCGCAGGCCCATGGTGAGGTCGAGGACCTTGAAGAAGGCGTAGGAGAGGGCGAAGATGAAGACCACGTTGGTCACCGTCCCGGCCGCCTGGGCGGCGAGCTGGGAGGCGTCGCCGTACAGCAGCCCCTTGACCGTCCCGGGGACGCCGTTCCAGCCGTCCCCGTACGTGCCGTCGGCGAAGAGGCCGAGCGCCAGCACGCCCCAGGCGCCGTTGGTGCCGTGCACGGAGATCGCGCCAACCGGGTCGTCGAGCTTCAACCTTCGCTCGACGAAGAAGACCGACAAGCAGACCAGGACGCCGGCGACGAGGCCGATGATGACAGCGGAAACGGAGCTGACGAAGGCGCAAGGGGCGGTGATGGCCACGAGCCCGGCAAGCAACCCGTTGGCGGACATGCTGATGTCCGGCTTGCCGTAGCGCAGCCACATGTAGAGCATCGAGGAGAACGCCGCGGCGGCGCTCGCCAGCATCGTGTTGGTGGCCACCACCCCGATCCGCAGGTCGGTCCCGGAGAGGGTGGATCCGGCGTTGAACCCGAACCAGCCGAAGGCTAGGATGAAGCAGCCCACGATGGCCATCGGGATGTGGTGCCCGGGCATGGCGTTGGGGGTGCCGTCCTTGTTGAATTTCCCCAGTCGCGGCCCGAGGATCATCGCTCCGGCGAGCGAAATCACTCCGCCGGTCAAATGGACCACCGAGGAGCCCGCGAAGTCGACGTGCCCGTGCCCCAGGCCGAAGTTGCTGCCAAGCTTTGCGAGCCAGCCGCCGCCCCACACCCAGTTGGCGTAGAGAGGATAAATCACGGCGCCGACAAAGAGCGCATAGATGACGAACGACTTGAAGTTCCACCGCTCGGCCATGGCGCCGGTCGGGATCGTCGCGGTCGTGTCCATGAAGACCATCTGGAACAGGAAGATCGTGAAGACGACGGCGTCATAGGTCATCCCGGAGAGGAAGAACCCCTTGGTCCCGAAGAGACCGAAGTCCTTTCCGAAGAGCTTGACCGTGAACTCGCTGTCGAGCACCCCGGCCCCGCCCAGGGTTGCGATCGGTCCCGCCCCGCCCATCTGGATGGCGAAGCCGATCGCCCAGTAACCCAGCATCCCGAGGGCGTAGACCATGAAGTTCATCGCCATCGTGTGGCCGGCGTTCTTCGCCCGCGTGAAGCCGGTCTCCGCCATCGCGAAGCCCGCCTGCATGAACATGACCAGGAACCCGCAGAGGAGGGTCCACATCGTGTTGATGGCGATCCTGTTGTGCCCCACCGCGTCGGCCACCTTGGCGGCCAGCGGCTCCTTCTCGGCCATGGTCTTGACGTCGTTGTCGGTCGGGGCCCCCGCGGAGGCGCCGATGACGTCGGCGATCCCGCCCGTATTGGCCCCCGAGGGGTCCGGTTTCGGCGCGTCCGCGGCCAGGGCGGGCAGGGCCGAGCCGATGGCAAGGAGCAGTGCCAGCGCGCATAACATCGCGGTCGATGCTTTTCGCAGTTGTCTTTTCATCATTGCTCTCCTTCGAACCGGTCCCGCCTGAGGGCCGGAGAATGGGTCTTACGGGAAGTTGATGTCGAGCTGGACGGTGTAGGTGTTCTGCCCCCGCCCATCCGGGTTCCCCTCCTTCACGCGCAGCAGGCGGGCCTAGAACAGGTTGTGGTTGATATCGAGTTGGAGGGTCCACTTCCATTGGCCGTTGATGCCGTCGTCGTTGAACCAGACCGGGCCGGTCAAGAGATCGATGTCCTTGTTGAAGTAGTAGTAGAGGCCGACGCCGCCGCCGCCGAAGGAATTCTTGCCCGAGGCGTAGTCGGCGGCCAACACGAGCCGGTTGAACTCATTCCCGGCCTTATCCTTGGTAGGCAAGAAGCCACGGTCGAAGCCCACCATGAAGCCATGGTTCTTCGTATCGCCGTTCGAGTTCTTGAGCACGGCAGCGTTCCCCAGGTAGTACCCGGCGAACAGGCGGCCCAGCACCGGGATCGTCTTTCCGAACAGGATGTGGCCGATGTTCTGATCCGTGCGGACCTTGTTCTTGTCCGTCTCCGTACCGACGTTGAAAATCCCGAGGTTGATCGCCGGCGAACCGGAGAAAAGAGCGCCTTCGGGCGTGCCGATCTTCGCGTTGAAGAAGAGGGGATCGTCGGACGGCTCGAGCAGGTCGAAGCCGACCTCCATTTGCAGCTTCTCGTAGGGGAGCACCCCGATCGTGAGGCCGACGTCGGTGGGAAAGTCGCCCTTGTTCGAGCCGGTCTTGAAGACGGTGAAATAACTGTCATACGTGATGTGCAGGACGCCGAACCCCTGGATGTCGGTCGTTGCCGGCGTCCAGTAGGTGGTGGACGGCGTCGCGCCGGCTGCGCCGGCGAAGACGGCGCAAAGGAGCGCCGCCGCGAAGGCGATGCAGCCCGTCTTGCGGAGCCTTGTGTTGAACTTCATTGCGTCCTCCTCGCGAAAGAGAGATATGCCTCGGAGGAGGGAAAGGCAGGAGGCGTGCCAACGGCGTCCGCGGCCGGGCCCGGCGTCCCAACCCCCTGACCGACAAGGAGAAGCGGCTAAACCGACGGGTGGGACGGAAATCAGGGCTTGGGCGGGAGGATAAACAAAATTGTCGCGTTTACGACAATTGTTCCCGATTCGACGAGGGACGTTCCAAAACTTAACTTCGGGGACGTTCTTGAACTTTTAGACGTCGAAAAGTTCAAGAACGTCCCTGATCGAAGTTAAGTTTTGGAACGTCCCCGGGGTTAGGTTTTCCAGGGGGAGGCGAGGGCGTGCTTCTTCATCTTGTAGGCGACCTGGCGCGGCGTCCACCCGAGCACCCTGGCTGCGCGGGCGATCACCCAGCCCGTGATCTCCAGCGCCTTCCGCAGCTCTTCCCGCTCCAACGCCCGAAGGTACTCGGCCCTCGACGGGGAGTCGGCCGTCTTGCCATAAGACGCTTCGTTCCGCGCCCCGGCAGCCGCGGCAAGCGCGACCTCGGCGTCCTGAGCGAAGAACGTCCGGACGGGGCGGGGGAGATCAGGGATGAGCACAACGGGGGACTTCGCCATGACGACCGCGCGCTCCACGAGGTTCTCCAGCTCCCGCACGTTGCCGGGCCACCGGTACTCCAGCAAGAGGTCTTGGACCTCGGGCGCGAAGGAGACGCTCTTCCCGTGCTCCTTGTTGAACCGCTCCAGGAAGTGCTCCGTCAGCGGGATGACGTCCTCCCGGCGATCCCGCAGGGGCGGGAGGTAGATGGGAATGACGTTCAGGCGGTAGAAGAGGTCCTCCCGGAAGCGCCCCTCCTCCACCAGTTTTTCCAGGTCGGCGTTCGTGGCGGCGATGATCCGTACGTCCACCGAGATCGTCTTGTTCTCCCCCAGCCGCTCGAACCTCTTCTCTTGAAGGACGCGCAGCAGCTTGACCTGCGTGGGGAGGGGGATGTCCCCCACTTCGTCGAGGAAGATCGTCCCCCCCGCGGCCTGCTCGAACCGCCCCTTCCTCTCCTCGACCGCCCCGGTGAAGGCGCCGCGCTTGTGCCCGAAGAGCTCCGACTCCAGCAGCGTCTCCGGCAGGGCGGCGCAGTTGACCGTGACGAAGGGGCGCTCGGCACGAGGGCCGGCGAGGTGTATCGACCGCGCGATCCTCTCCTTGCCCGTGCCGCTCTCCCCGCGCAGCAGGACCGTCGCGCGGGATGGGGCGACGCTGACCACCGAGGCGAAGACCTCCTGCATCCGCTTGCTCTGGCCCACGATGTTCTCGATCCGGTAGGTCTTGCGGATCGTCTTCTCGAACTCCTGCCGCTGCCGCTGGAACTCCTCCTGCAGGCGGTCGATCGCGGCGTGGAGCTTCAGCGCCTGCCCGATCAGGCACCCGATGACCGTGAGGGTGCGCGCGTCCGCCTCCAGCGCCTGGGTCCCGGCGCGGCCGATCCGCTCCGCCGTGAGCACCCCGAGGACCTCGGCGCCGATCTTGATGGGCACGGAGATATAGGACAGCGAGCCCTCCCGGTTCTTTCCGTGCGCGCGGGTCTTGTCCAGGAAGGACGGCTCCTGGCGGACGTCGGGGATGGCGATCGGGCTTCCCGATTTCATCGTCTTCCCCACGATCCCTTCTCCCCAGACGTAGCGCGCCCGGTTGCGCTCGTCGACCGTGTAGCCGGAGGAAACCTCCATCCGGATCTCCCGCGTCGCGGCGTCGGGCAGATGGATCGCGGCGCGGTCGAAGCCCAGGAGGCTCTGGAGGGTTCGCAGGGAGGTCCCCAGGGCCCGGGAGAGGTTCTGCGCGGAAGTGAGGATCTTCCCCACTTCGTAAATGGCGGAGAGCTCCGCTTTCTCTGTGGAGCGGTGGTTGGCCACCCGTAGATTATAGCGCGCGGTGGGGTATAATGCGGCCATTCCATGGGAGGCGGGAGGATGGCGAAGAAAGCGTCGCGTTTTCTGCGGGGGGCGAGGATCCTCCCCCCTCCGGTTTCCAAGCGGGTCGGGGCCGCCGACCTGATCGACCGCTTCTACCTGGCGTACAACGCGGGCAGGCTGCGGGAGGGCGCGCGGCTGCTGGCGGAGAAAATGCTCCGTCCCGAGGTGACCGTGGGGCTCTCGCTGTCCGGGGCGCTCACCCCCGCGGGCCTGGGGATTTCCTGCGTGGTCCCCCTCATCAAGGCGGGGTTCGCCGACTGGATCGTCTCGACGGGCGCCAACCTGTACCACGACGCCCATTTCGGGCTGGGGATGGCGATGCACGCGGGCTCGCCTTTCCTCGACGACCGGGTCCTGCGCGAAGAGGGGGTCGTCCGCATCTACGACATCCTCTTCTCCTACGACGTTCTCCTGGACACGGACGCTTTCTTCCGCCGGGCGCTCGAGGCCGAGGAGTTCCAGGCGGAAATGAGCACGGCGGAGTTTCACTACCGCCTGGGGCGGTACGTGGCGGAGCGGGAGAAGGCGCTGGGCCTGGGCGAAGTGAGCGTCCTCGCCGCCGCCCACCGGTACGGCGTGCCGGTGTACACCTCTTCCCCGGGCGATTCCTCCATCGGGATGAACGTGGCGGCGATGCGGATCCTGGACCGGGGAGTGAAGATCGACGTTTCGGCCGATGTCAACGAGACCACCGCGATCGTCTACGGAGCCAAGAAGGGGAAGGGCCGGAGCGCGGTCTGGATCTTCGGCGGAGGATCCCCCAAGAACTTCATGCTCCAGACCGAGCCGCAGATCCAGGAGGTCCTGGGGATCGAGGAGAAAGGGCACGACTATTTTCTCCAGATCACCGACGCGCGCCCCGACACGGGGGGGCTCTCCGGAGCGACTCCCTCCGAGGCGGTTTCCTGGGGGAAGGTGGACCCCGATAGGCTTCCCGACACCGTGGTCTGCTACCTCGACTCCACGGTGGCGATGCCGCTGCTGACGGCGTACGTGCTGGCGCGGGCGAAAAAACGCCCCCTGAAGCGGCTCTACGACCGGCGCCTTGAGCTTCTGGACGCACTGAAGAAGGAATATCTCCGCGCACAGGCGAAGAAGTAGAAGGCCGGGGCAGGTCCCTCGGACGGGCCTTCCTAAGGGGCGAGGTGAAGAAGCAGCCTGCCCGCGGCGTAGGCGTCGGCCTCGGCGCGGTGGAAGGCGGCGCCGATCCCCAACTGCCGGCAGATCGACGACAGGGAGTGGCCACGGAACCGCCCCGACCGCCTCGCGAGCGTGAGCGTGTCAACGACGGGGTTCGCCGGCCATTCCCCCCCGGCGAGGCGCGCCTCCGCGGCGAGGAACGCCAGGTCGAAGGGCGCGTTGTGGAAGACGAGCGGATCGTCCTCGATGAACGCCAGGATCCTGGGGAGGAGCTCCGGGAAGGTGGGCGCGCCGGCCACCATCCGGTCGTCGATGCCGCTGATCGCCTGCGCGCCGGGGCCGATGGGGCGCATCGGGTTGACGAGCGAGACGAGCGAATCGATCACGTCGCCGCGGAGGAACTTGAGCAGGGCGATCTCGCAGATCCGGTGCCCCGCTTCCGGCTCCAGGCCGGTGGTTTCCACGTCCACGGCGACGTAGAGGCTTTCCGCGATCGGTCGGTCCCGGTCCCACATATCTACATTATAAACGGATTGTGATATAAGGGCCGGAAGCTCGCTCCGAGGGGTTGCGCCGATGAAAAAATGGAAATGCTCCGTCTGCGGATACATCCACACGGGCGATGAGCCCCCCGATCCCTGCCCCATCTGCGGCGCCCCCAAGGAGCAGTTCGTAGAGATCCGATGATATAATTTCCTTCGTTCTCCCCGATCCCCAGGAGGGTCGCATGCAGACGTGGAGATGCATCGTGTGTGACTACATCTACGATACCGAGACGGGCGACCCGGAAAACGGTGTGGACCCGGGGACCCCCTTCGAGAGCATCCCGGACGACTGGGTCTGCCCGCTCTGCGGCGCCGGGAAGGATGAGTTCGAGGGGGTCGAGGAGTAGCCGCATGCCCACCGTGACGCTGGCGCCGAATGTGCATTGGGTGGGGGCGAAGGATCCCGACCTGGCGGTCTTCGACATCGTCATACCCACCGAGTACGGGACGACCTATAACGCCTACCTCGTCCGGGGAAGCGAGAAGACGGCCCTCATCGACTGCGTCAAGCGCCCGTTCGCGGAGGAGCTGCTGCGGAACGTCTCCTCGTTCCTTCCCGTGGAAAAGCTCGATTACGTCGTGATCAACCACTCGGAGCCGGACCACGCGGGAGCGCTCGTGGACCTGCTGGAACGCAACCCCGGCGTGACGGTCCTGCTCTCCCGGGCGGCGAAGACGTTCGTCGACAATCTCGTCAACGCGGGGTTCCCCTTCCGGATCGTCGGAGACAACGAGGAGCTTCCCCTGGGAGGAAAGACCCTCCGGTTCATCAACGCCCCGTTCCTCCACTGGCCCGATACCATCCTCACCTACCTCGTCGAGGACCGGATCCTCTTCCCGTGCGATTTCCTCGGCGCCCACTTCGCGAGCAAGGAGTTCTTCAACGACGAGCTCCCCCGGCCCGAGCGGGCGCGGAAGGCCTTCGAGTTCTACTACAGCACGATCATGCGGCCGTACAAGGAGCACGTCCTGAAGGCGTGCGAGCGGCTGAAAAACTGCCCGATCTCGATGATCGCCCCGTCCCACGGGCCGATCCTGCGGAAGGACCCCGGCTCCTACCTTGCCTGGTACGAGGAACGGGCCTCCGTGCTGTCCCGCGTCACGGAAAAAAGAGTGCCCATCGTCTACGCGTCCGCCTACGGGAACACCGCCGCGATGGCCGAGAAGGTGGCGGAAGGGGTCCGGGCGGCGGGGCTCGTCCCGGTCCTGATGAACTCCGTGGAAGTTCCGATGGAGAAGATCATCGACGAGTTCGAGGTGGCCGCGGGGTTCCTCATCGGGACCTCCACGCTGAACAGCAATGTCCCCCAGCCGATCCTCCAGCTGATCGCCAACCTGGTCGTCCTGAACGTGAAGGGGAAGCCCGCCTCGGTGTTCGGGTCCTACGGGTGGAGCGGGGAGGCGATCAAGACCGTCCAGGACATCCTCGTCTCCATGCGCCTCAAGGTGTCGCCGGAGCCGATCCGGGTCCGCATGGCCCCCTCCGAGGCGGACCTCAAGGCCTGCGTGGACTTCGGGAAGAAGTTCGCGGGAACCGTTCTCGGCGCCTGACCCTTTCAAAAAATGTTCTAAACAATTAACTTCCCCCTGCCGATAAGTTTCCTAGTGCACTAGTCAGCGCTCTGCAAGGGGGGGGTGTCGATGCTGTCGAATTTCTGGAAAAAGAACGGCAACGGACACCATAAGGAGGAAGTCCAGCCGTCATTTCAGGCGGAAATCCAAACCCTCCGGCGTGAACGGGACGCGCAGGCGGCCCGGGCGCAAACCTTGATGAAACATGTGGAAAGCCTGCACGTTTTCGCCAAGAAGATGGGCAAGCTCAAGACCATGGAGGAGATCTACCGGTTCTTCGCGGACGTGGCCTCCGAGGTCTTCGAATTCGACCGGGTGAACGTCCTGATCGCCGACGAGGCGGCCGGGATGTTGAACTGCGTGGAGACCCGGGGGAACCTGGAAGAGCCGATCGAGAAAATCCGGGTGCCGATCTCCCCCGAGGCGGGGGTGTTCTACTGGTCCTACACGGAAGGGAAGGTGATCGTCCTGGACATGGGCACGAAGGAGGCCCCGAACCAGATCCCCCAGAAATATTTCATGCAGAAGCCGTGGTCGGAGATCAAGGCTTTCCGGTCCGTCTCCTGCATGGTCGGGGCGCTCTTCGGGAAGGACGGGCCGATCGGGGTCTTCGGCTGCGACAAGAAGCTGAAAAAGCAGCGGGTCACCGAGGACGATCTGGGACTGGTGAAGCTCCTGCGGGACATCGCCTCCTACTCCATCCAGAATATCCAGGTGGTGGATGGGCTCAAGGTCCACCAGAACGAGCTGTACGGCCTGGTCTCGGGGTCGCTCTCCCAGGCCATGGCGGGCAAGGAGAAGGCGGGCAACGTGGACGCGGTGAACAAGTCGCTCATCGAGTCCTCGGAGAAGATCGCGGGGATCACCCACACGATCGGGACGATCGCCCGGCAGACCAACCTGCTCTCCATCAACGCCGCGATCGAGGCGGCCAAGGCCGGCGCGGCGGGCAGAAGCTTCGGCGTGGTGGCCGACGAGGTGAAGCGGCTCGCCGGGCAGACCCAGAAGGCCACCGACGAGGTCGGGGAGATCATCCGCAGGATCACGGATCAGATCCAGACTTCCAGCACCACGATGGGCGACGTGGTCGGGACGCAACAGGAGCTCATTCGCTCCATCGAGGTGCTGCACGAGAAAGCGCAGCGGCTGGTTTAGGGACCGTCCCTGTTTTTCATTTCTCCGGTTTCACCCCCTCCTTGCGGAACTCCCGCTCCGCGTCCTTCTTGATCTGTTTATGCTTGTCGAGGGCCTCCCCCCGGATGGACGCCTTGCACTCGTCGCAGATGGTGTCGGCCATCTCCTTTTCCTTCCCGCATACCATGCACCGCCTTTTTTCCTCTGCCATCGGCGCCCTCCTCCGCCTGCCCGGCGGGACTTCCTCTGACGAATATTCTATTATCCAATAAGATGCGGGAAACGTGGTATGTTTTGCATCATCTTAGTGCTACCTTAGGGTCACATGTCGGAAAGACGTCCGGAGGCGGCAGGGCGTGCGACCGCATTGATGACATGAAGTGTGCAGCAACCCATGGGAAGGGAAGGAAAAGATGAAAGCGGACCCGGAGAAAACCCGGATCAAGGAGAAGCGGCGCCTGGGACTGGTCCTCGTGCTGACCGGCGAGGGAAAGGGGAAGACGACCTCGTGCCTCGGGATGGCGGTCCGGGCCGTCGGCTACGGCATGCGCGTCGTCATGATCCAGTTCATCAAGGGTGCGCTCCATTACGGGGAGCTCGACGGGGCCAAGCGGCTCGCCCCCGAGTTCGAGCTGGTCCCGATGGGGAAAGGGTTCGTCGGCATCATGGGGGACACCCTGGAGTTCGCGGAGCACGTCGAGGCGGCGAAGGAGGCGCTGGCCGCCGCGAGGCGGAAGATGCTCTCGGGCCGCTATGACATCGTCATCCTCGACGAGATCAACGTCGCCCTGCACCTGAGGCTGGTCGAGCTGTCCGACGTGGTTTCCCTCATCAAGGAGAAGCCGGAGAACGTCCACCTCATCCTCACGGGGCGGCACGCGCACCAGGAGGTGATCCGGCTTGCCCACCTGGTCACCGAGATGCGGAACATCAAGCACCCCTTCGACCTCGGGATCGAGGCCCAGAAAGGGATCGACTACTAGCCGGGGGCCCCGCGTGCAGCGCTCGCCTCACGGGGTACCCCTCGCGGGGGACGCCTTGCCCGTCCGTCCCTGGACGGGCGGCGGCTCCGTCGCTCCTTGCTCCGACATCCCTGTCTACGCTGCGTCGCTCAGGCCCCCGCGAAGGGCACCCCGTTGCGGCGGCTCGCACGCGGGGTTGCCGGCGCAGGCCAGAAGCCTGAGCGCGAGTCGCCGGCCTACCTGACGCGCTCCAGCAGCGAGGAGCCGTAGAGCAGCCCGAAGTAGTCCTGGGTGTTCCGGATGTAGAGCTGCCCGCCGCCTGCCATGTTCTCCCCGGCGAGCTGCCCCTGCTTGACGGCGCTGCGCCAGCCAAAGTTTATCCGGCTCTCCCGGCGGTTTATGTCGAAGACCTCCGCGCAGTCGCCCGCCGCGAAGATGTTGGAGACGTTCGTCCTCAGGTACTCGTCGACCAGGATCCCTGCGCCGACCTTCACGCCGCTTCCCTCCAGGAACCCGACGGCGGGAAGCCGCTCCGTGGCGGCCACGATCATCTGGCAGCGGACCTCCTCGCCCCCCGTGGTGTAGACGACGAAGGTCTTCCCGTCCAGGTCCAGCACGTCG
>JACRIV010000042.1 GCA_016220005.1 Deltaproteobacteria bacterium | reverse complement strand
CGCAGGTTCTCCTCCGCCTGGGCGACGGCCACCTCCGCCACCTGCCTCCTCTTGTCCGCCTCCGCGACGGACAGGTGGGCGGACTTGACCTCGAGGGCGATCTCGTCCTTAAGCTTCCGGAGCTCCTCCTTCCGGCGGTCGACCGACAGCAGCGCCTGGCGCCTCGCCGCCTCGTCGGAGAAGCCCGAGAACAGGTTCACCCTGCCGCCCGCCAGGATCGAGAAGACGCTCTTGTGCGGGTTGAACTCGTCGGTGGTATAGGAATACCCGCCCTGGCCGAAGAAGGTGGGGGCGAACTCGGCCCGGGCGGCGGACGCCGCCGCCTCCCCTTCGCGGATGAACGCTCCCTGCGCCCTCACCTCGCGCCGCTTCTCCTCCGCCGCCCGCAGGCTGTCGGCCAGCGGGGGTTCGGGCGCAGGCGGCCCCGGGAAGGCGCCCGGGGCGGGGGTGACGGACCGGTCGCCGGGATATCCCATCCGCAGCGCCAGCCGGGAGCGGGACAACTCCACCCGGTTCTCGGCGACGATCAGCGCGGCCTCGGCGTTGGCGACCTGGACGTCGGCGGCGAGCACGTCGTTCTTCGCCACCACCCCGAGCTCGTACTGGTTCCCGGCCACGCGCCGGTGCTCCCGCGCCGTGGCGAGCGACTCCTCGGCGACTTTCCGGATCTCCTCCGCCCGCCTGGCGGAAAGGAACGCGGAGATCACGTCCATCGCCAGCCGCTCCCGGGAGAGCTCCTCGGCCCGCTCCGCGGCGTCGACCCGCGCCTCCGCCTGGCCCACCCGGGACCCGACCCTCCCGAAATCGTAGATCGTCTGCTCCGCGGTCAGCCTCGTCCGGAAGACGTTGCGCTCGCCGATCTGCGTCTCCCTCCCCTGGATGAACGCCGCGGGAGGCTCCGATAGGGAGGTGTAGTCGGCGCTCGCGTCCAGGCGCGGCAGCCTCCCCGCGAAGGCCCGGGTCCTTCCCTCCGCGGAGATGCGTACGTCCTGCGCCGCGAGCCGGACGTCCCGGGCGTTCGCCAGGCCGTAGCGGACCGCCTCCTCGAGGGTGACCATCGGAAGAGCAGCCGCGTTGTCCTGCCCCCGCTCCTGCGCGCCCGCGGGAGCAGGGAGCAACAACGGCAGAAAAACGAGAAGACACAAAGACGCGAATCGATAACGCATGCGCACTAGGATATTCAGAAGTCATTGTGAATGAAAGAGAGAATTGGGCCGTGAGGCGTGCGTCGCACGACAGCGGAAGCGGAAACGGCAGGGCGCTTCTGCCTGGACATCCCGTCCAGGCAGAAGCTGTCCGCCTCGGCAAGCTGCCGGCGCCATCCTTGGCGCCTTTTCCTCGCTGTCCACTCGGCGCTTGCCTCGGAGCTCGTACCCTCCGTATGTACTCAAGAGGTTGGGTTCTCGCTCCCCTCGGGGCCCCGTCGCCGTCCCGCTGCCTGAGGAGGGGGCTCTTCAGCCAGCCTCGAAAGTTGAAGAACGTCCCCGGGGTTAAGTTTTAGCAGTCGAAGTAGAGGAAGAACTCGTGCGGGGTGGGCCGCATTTTCACGGGGTTCACCTCGGCGTCCACCTTGTACTCGATCCACTTCTCGATGACGTCCGTGGTGAACACGTCCCCCTTGAGCAGGAAGTCGTGGTCGGCCTCCAGCGCCTTGAGTGACTCCTCCAGGGAGCCCGGCGTGGTGGGGACGTTGGCCAGCTCCTCCGGGGAGAGGGCGTAGATGTCCTTGTCGAGCGGCTCTCCGGGGTTGATCTTGTTCTGGATGCCGTCAAGCCCCGCCATCAGCATCGCCGCGAAGGCGATGTAGCCGTTGCAGGACGGGTCGGGCGTCCGGAACTCCGCCCGCTTGGCGTTCGGCGACGGCGAGTACATCGGGATGCGGACCGCGGCGGACCGGTTCCGGCTCGAGTAGGCGAGGTTCACCGGGGCCTCGAAGCCGGGGACCAGCCGCTTGTAGGAGTTCATCGTCGGGTTGGAGAAGGCGCAGATCGCCGAGGCGTGCTTGAGGATCCCGCCGATATAGTGGAGCGCCAGCTTGGAGAGCCCGCCGTACTCCTCGCCGGCGAAGAGCGGCTTGCCGCCCTTCCACAGCGACTGGTGGGTGTGCATCCCGCTGCCGTTGTCCGCGAAGAGCGGCTTCGGCATGAAGGTGACCGTCTTCCCGAACTTCCGGGCGACGTTCTTGCAGATGTACTTGTACCACTGCAGGGCGTCGGCGATCTTCACGAGCGTGTCGAACCGCAGGTCGATCTCGGCCTGGCCCGCGGTGGCGACTTCGTGGTGCTGCGCCTCGATCTTGAGCCCGATCGACTCCATCACGCGGACCATCTCGTCGCGAAGGTCGTGCTGGGAGTCCATCGGGGGAACGGGGAAATACCCTTCCTTGTGGCGCGGCTTGTAGCCCAGGTTCGGGTCCTCCTCGCGCCCCGAGTTCCAGACCCCTTCCTCGGAGTCTATGTAGTAGTAGCCGTAGTTGGACGCGGTGGCGAACCGGATGTCGTCGAAGATGAAGAACTCGGCCTCGGGGCCGAAGAACGCCTGGTCGGCGATACCCGTGGACTTGAGGTAGGCCTCGGCCTTCCGGGCGATGTTGCGCGGGTCGCGGGTGTAGTTCTCCTTGGTGATCGGGTCGACGATGTTGCAGATGAGGGACATGGTCGGCCGGGTGATGAACGGGTCGACGACGGCGGTCCCCGCCTCGGGGATGACCAGCATGTCCGAAGCGTGGATCGGCTGCCAGCCGCGGATGCTCGAGCCGTCGAAGCCGAACCCTTCCTCGAAGCTGTCCTCCTTCAGCTCGTAGATGGGCACGGCGAAGTGCTGCCAGGTGCCCACGAAATCCATGAACTTCAGGTCCACCATCTCGATCTTCCTGCTCTTGACGAATTCCAACACTTCCTTCGGGGTCATTGTTCCCTCCTTGGGTATTGTCCTGCCGTTTCGATCAGGTCAAATGGCGTCGTGCCCGCGCTCGCCCGTGCGGATCCGCACCACTTCTTCCACGTTGGTGACGAAGATCTTCCCGTCCCCGATGCGCCCCGTCCGCGCGGACTTCTCCACAACCTCCACCACCTGGGCTACCAGGTCGTCGGGCACGATGATCTCGAGCTTGATCTTGGGGAGGAAGTCCACGACGTACTCGGCCCCCCGGTAAAGCTCGGTGTGTCCCTTCTGGCGGCCGAACCCCTTGACCTCGGACACGGTCATGCCCTGAATGCCGATGTCGTTCAGGGCCTCCTTGACCTCGTCGAGCTTGAACGGCTTGATGATCGCCTCGATCTTCTTCATATGGGTCACCTCCTCGGGGCTAAACCCAGCAACGGGCGTACCAATCCGATAGCACATCCTGTCGCTCCCGGGAATCCCTTTTCGTTTCCTCCCATTCCCGCCGGGACGGCCTCAAGGCGATGGCGGATCCCCGGGACCGATGGTAGAATGACTGCCCAATCCGCAGTCAGAGCCTGCCTTTTCTTTGGGCAAAGGGGGAGAGACCGTGAGCGGCGGCCTGCTGGAGGAATACCGCGCGGAAGTGGAAAGGATCTTCGGGGAGGAGCTCGTCTCCCTGACCCTCTACGGCAGCCACGCGGCCGGAGAGCCCGAGCCGGGCGTCGACATCTCGATCCTGATCGTGGTACGCGACCTGCGGCGGGAGGCGCTTACGGCCTACCGCAACATCGCGCACCGGTACGCCCGCCGGGGGATCCCCGCCCCGCCGATCTTCACCGAAGAGTTCCTCCGCGGCTCGGCCGACGTCTTCCCGCTGGAGTTCTTAGGCATGATGGAGCGGCGCCGTGTCCTCTCCGGCGCGGACGTCCTCGCGGGGATCACGGTCGCCACGGAGAACCTGCGGCACCAGGTCGAGTTCGAGATGAAAGGGAAGCTCCTCTCCTTGCGCCGCATGTACATGCACGCCTTCGGGAACAAGGAGCTGATCGATCTGATGCGGAACACCGTGGGCCCGATCGTCTCCGTGGCGCGGGGGCTGCTCCTCCTTTCCAACCGGGACGCGCCGCACGGCAAGCTCGAGATCCTCGACGGCATCGAGAGCCGGTTCGGGGTCCGCCTGACCGCGCTCCGCGAAGCCCTCGCCGCGCGGCGCGGCGGGAAGATACCGCCCGCCCGCGCCGAGGAGCTCTTCTTCGAATACCTCGAGAACGTGGAGCGGCTGTGCTCCCTGGTGGACGGCTATAACGCGGAGAGATCCGAATAGATGATCCCTTCCCCGAAACGGGCACCCGGAGGGCCATTCCGCGCCGCCGCGGCCACCGCGGCGGCTCTCTGGCTCCTCGCCCTCTCCGCGGCGTGGGCTGCCGGGGAGCCGGCTGTCCCCTCCCCCACCGGCTACGTCACCGACTCCGCGGGCGTCATGGGGGAGTGGGCCGCGAAGACGGAAGCGCTGTGCGGGGAGATCGAGCGCCAGACGACCGCGGAAGTGGCGGTGCTCACCGTGAAGAGCACCGCGCCGCTTCCCGCCCAGCAGTACGCCCAGGACGTCTTCGACCGCTGGAAGATCGGAAAGAAGGGGAAGGACAACGGCGTCCTGGTCCTTTTGGCGGTCGACGACCGGAAGATGTGGATCGCCACCGGCTACGGGGTGGAAGGAGTGCTGCCCGACGGGAAGGTGGGCGAGATCCGCGACCGGATGATGCTCCCCCTGTTCCGCCAGAAGCGGTACGGCGAGGGGATCTACGTGGGCGTGGCGTCGATCGGGAGCGTGCTGAGCGGGGGGAAGATCGCAGCGCCGAAGGCGCCGCGGAAGACCGGCGGCGTCGGCAACAAGTTCCCCTTCCCCGCCCTGCTGCTCGCGCTCGCGGCGCTCTTCCTTGTCGCGCGCTCGCTCTTCTCGGGCCCGTACGGCGCCTACCGCAGACGCCACGGCGGGGGCTGGTACTACGGCGGCTTCGGAGGGGGAGGCGGGGGCGGCTTCGGAGGCGGAGGGTTCGGGGGGTTCGGAGGTGGCATGTCCGGCGGGGGGGGCGCCGGCGGCGGCTGGTGAGGCGATACCGAAAGAAACCATTCGGAGGATCGAGAGGATGAGCAGGAGAGCGTGGATCGTCGTTGCGGTGTTGGCCGCCCTGCTGGCGTTCAAGGGGGTGGGCGCGTACAACGGCATCGTGCGGAGCGATGTCGCGGTGAACGAGAAGTGGGGGCAGGTCCAGAACGTGCTCCAGCGGCGGGCGGACCTCATCCCGAACCTGGTGCAGACGGTGAAGGGCTACGCGGCGCACGAGAAGGAGATCTTCGAGAACGTCGCGGCGGCCCGGGCGAAGCTCGCCGGGGCCAGGACCCCCGAGGACGCGATGAAGGCCAACGCGGAGGTCACCTCCGCCCTCTCCCGGCTCCTCGTCGTGGTGGAGAACTACCCGCAGCTCAAGGCGGACCAGACGTTCATCCGCCTGATGGACGAGCTGGCCGGCGCGGAGAACCGGATCGCCGTCGAGCGGATGCGGTACAACGAGGCGGTCAGCGCGTACAACACCTCGATCCGGGTCTTCCCGAACAGCCTCGTCGCGGGGCTCACGGGCTACGGCGGGAAGCCGTTCTTCGAGGCCGAGACGAAGGCCAAGGAGGTCCCGAAGGTCGACTTCGGAAAATAACTTACCATCGGGGACGTTCTTAAACTTTTTAATATTTCCGGCGGGGGTACTTCTTCATGGGGCACCTGATTGTGGACGGGTACAACCTCGCCCGTTCGGGAGCGGTCCCGCTGGCAGAGGACCCCACGAGCCCGGAGGGGCGCGCGGAGCTTTGCGCCCTCCTCTCCTCGTACGCGAGAGGGAAGGGGTTTTTGCTTACGGTTGTTTTCGACGGCCGCGGG
>JACRIV010000047.1 GCA_016220005.1 Deltaproteobacteria bacterium | reverse complement strand
CTTTACGGAGACCCGGATTATCTCCTCGGCTTCGTCTCCTTCCTGCTGGAGATGGGGGCCAAGCCGTACCACGTCCTCTGCAGCAAGGGACCTTCGAAGCTGGAGAAGGAGATCCGGTCCCTGCTGGACGCCTCCCCTTACGGCAAGGAGGGGAAGATCTACATGAACAAGGATCTGTGGCACCTGCGCAGCCTCGTCATGACCGACCCCGTGGACGCCGTCATCGGCGACACCCACGGCAAGTTCCTGGCCCGCGACGCAAAGGTCCCCCTGTTCCGTTTCGGCTTTCCTGTCTTCGACAGGGTCAACAAGCACCGCTATCCGCTGATCGGCTACCAGGGGGTCATCAACATGGTGACCGAGATCTGCAACAAGTTCATCGACATCAAGGACGAGACCTGCGAAGACCGGTTCTTCGAGATGATGAGGTAGGCAGAGGCAACCATGGCGCGGCCTGATTACTACGACCCGGAGGAGTGCGGGACCCACGAAAAGGGCGCCCCCAAGTTCTGCAAAAAGTCGGAACCGGGGGAGGGAACTGAGCGGAGCTGCGCCTACGACGGGGCCCGGGTGGTCCTCATGCCGATCACCGACGCGATCCACCTGGTGCACGGCCCCATCGCCTGCGCCGGCAACTCCTGGGACAACCGGGGGGCCCGGTCGTCGGGATCCCAGCTCTACCGCCGCGGCTTTACCACCGAGATGCTCGAGAACGACGTGGTGTTCGGCGGGGAGAAGAAGCTATACCGTGCCATCCTCGATCTGGCCGGGCGCTATCGCGATCAGGCGAAGGCGATCTTCGTCTACGCCACCTGCGTCACCGCCATGACGGGGGACGATGTGGAGGCGGTCTGCAAGGCCGCATCGGAAAAGGTTTCCATTCCGGTGATCCCGGTCAACACCCCCGGCTTTATCGGCGACAAGAACATCGGCAACCGGCTGGCGGGAGAGATCCTGCTGAAATACGTCATCGGCACGGCCGAGCCGCCGACGACCACCGATTACGACGTCAACCTGATCGGCGAGTACAACATCGCCGGCGACCTGTGGGGGATGCAGCCGCTTTTCGACAGGCTCGGGATCCGCGTCCTCTCCTGCGTCAGCGGCGACGCGAAGTTCGAGGACCTGCGCTACGCCCACCGGGCCAGGCTGAACGTGATCATCTGCTCGAAGAGCCTCACCAACCTGGCCAGGAAGATGAAGGCGCGCTTCGGCATCCCCTTCCTGGAAGAGTCCTTCTACGGCATGACCGACACCGCCAAGGCCCTGCGGAACATCGCCCGGGAGCTGGACCGCGCCGTGAGCGGCCCGGGAACGACGCTCCTTCAGGAGCGGGTGGAGAGGCTGATCGAAGAGGAAGAGACCCTCTGCCGCCAGCGGATCGCCCCTTTCCGGGCCCGGCTCGAAGGCAAGCGCGCGGTCCTTTTCACCGGCGGGGTGAAGACCTGGTCCATGGTCAACGCCCTGCGGGAGCTGGGGGTGGAGGTCCTGGCCGCCGGGACCCAGAATTCGACCCTGGAGGACTTCCACCGGATGAAGTCCCTTATGCACAAGGACGCCCGGATCATCGACGACACGTCGACCGCGGGGCTTCTGGCCGTCATGCGGGAGAAGATGCCCGACCTGATCGTCGCCGGCGGCAAGACCAAGTTTCTGGCGCTCAAGACAAAGACACCGTTCCTGGACATCAACCACGGAAGGGCCCACCCGTACGCGGGGTACGAAGGGATGGTGACCTTTTCGAAGCAGCTCGACCTGACGGTCAGCAACCCGATCTGGCCGGCCCTTTGCGGCAAGGCGCCGTGGGAGAAGACCAAGGAAGATCGTGACGCCGACGTGGCGGCCGCGGAAGGTCATGCCGAGGCTTTCCTTGCCGAAGACCTTTCCGCCTCGCGGGTCAGGGTTCCGGCCAAGGAGGCGACCGTCAATCCCCAGAAGAACTCGCCCGCCCTGGGGGCCACCCTGGCCTACCTGGGGATCGACCGGATGCTCGGCCTCCTCCACGGCGCGCAAGGATGTTCCACCTTCATCCGCCTGCAGCTTTCGCGGCACTTCAAGGAATCGATCGCCCTCAACTCCACTGCCATGAGTGAGGACACGGCCATCTTCGGCGGCTGGGAGAACCTGAAAAAGGGCTTGAAGCGGGTGATCGAGAAATTCAGGCCGGGAGTGGTCGGAGTGATGACCTCGGGATTGACCGAGACCATGGGGGACGACGTGCGCAGCGCCATCGTCCACTTCCGCCGGGAGAACCCGGAGCTCGACTCGATCCCCGTTGTGTGGGCCTCGACGCCCGACTACTGCGGCTCCCTGCAGGAAGGGTACGCGGCGGCCGTGGAGGCCATCGTCGGCACCTTGGCGGAGGGAGGCGAACCGATTCCCGGCCAGGTAAACCTGCTCCCGGGAGCGCATTTGACGCCGGCGGACGTCGAGGAGGTCAAGGAACTGATCGAGTCCTTCGGCCTGACGGTGCTGGCCATCCCGGACGTCGCCAACGCCCTGGACGGCCACATCGACGACGAAGTGTCTCCCCTCTCCACCGGCGGCATCCCGGTGGAGGAGATCCGGAAAGCGGGGCGGAGCGCGGCAACCTTGTACGTCGGCGACTCTCTTGCCGGAGCGGCCCTTATCCTCAAGGCATCCTTCGGCATTCCGGCTTACGGATTCACCTCGGTGACCGGCCTGGCCGAATCCGACCGCCTGATGTCCACGCTCTCCGCCGTCAGCGGCCGGCCGGTCCCCGAGAGGCAGCGTCGCTTTCGGAGCCGCCTCATGGACGCGATGGTCGACAGCCACTACCAGTTCGGCGCCAGCAAGGTAGCCATCGCCCTCGAAGCCGACCACCTTAAAGGGTTGGCCCGGTTCCTGGCCGGGATGGGGTGCGAGATACAGGCCGCTATCGCCGCGACCCGGACACGAGGGTTGGATACCCTGCCCTGCGACACGGTCTTCGTCGGCGACCTGGAGGATCTGGAGGATGCCGCCAAGGGAGCCGATCTGCTCGTGGCGAACTCCAACGGTCGGCAGGCGGCCGGCAGGCTGGGCATCAAGGCGCACCTGCGGACGGGGTTGCCGGTCTTCGACCGCCTCGGCGCCCATCAGAAGATACGGGTCGGCTACCGGGGGACCATGAACCTGGTGTTCGAGGTGGCGAACCTGTTCCAGGCGAACGCCTCGGAAGCCCTGAAATCGGCGCATAACTGACAAGGATGGTGGGCACCATGAAAGTCGCTTTCACGAGCACCAACGGCGAAAAGGTCGACCAGCACTTCGGCATGGCCCGCAACTTCTTCGTCTGGGAGGTCGGCCCGGACAAGGCGAAGTTCCTGGCCGAGGTCACGGCGCTCACCGACGGCGAAGACGACGAGGACAAGATCGCCGCCCGCGCCAACGCCATCGCCGGCTGCGCCATCGTCTATACCATGCAGATCGGCGGACCCGCGGCGGCCAAGCTCGTCGCCCGCAGGATCCACCCGATGAAGACCACGACCGAGGTGGCCGTCACCGAGGTCCTCGCCAAACTCCAGGAGGTCCTGAAGGGGAACCCGCCCCCGTGGCTCAGGAAAGCGTTGGGCGGGGACACGAAGGACCGTAAAGTTTCCGATCGAGGATGACAAGGAGGACGAAGTAATGGCGTACATCACGGGATTGACACGCAACAAACACGAATGGACCCCGCAGTTCGTCAAGTCGATCGACGACGAGCTGTGCATCGGCTGCGGCCGTTGCTACAAGG
>JACRIV010000045.1 GCA_016220005.1 Deltaproteobacteria bacterium | reverse complement strand
GGCGCGCCGAGCTGATCGCGGTCGCGGTGATCACTCCGCTGGTGATCCTCCTCGGGGAGATCGTCCCTAAAAGCTTCGCCCAGTCCCGCGCCGACGCGCTGGCCGGCGGGGCGGCCCGGTTCGTCTGGTACGCGGGCCTTGTGCTCTATCCCCTCGTCGCGGCGGTCTCCTTCTTCGCACGCGTCATCTCCCGGCCCTTCGGCGGAGTCCCCCCCGTCCACGGGATGGTCACGCGGGAGGAGCTGCGGCTGATCCTCCAGATGAGCAGGACCGGCTCGGACGTGGAGGCGCACGAGCGGGTGATGGTCCGCCGTGTGTTCCGTTTCGGAGAGAAGAAGGTCGCGGACATCTTCCGGCCCCTGGCCCAGGTCGTCGCGCTCCCGGAATCCGCAACCTGCGGGGAGGCGGCGCTCCTCGCCTCCCAGAGCGGATACTCCCGCTACCCCGTGTACCGGGACCGGATCGACCGGGTGATCGGCTTCCTCCACGTCCTCGACGCGGTGGGCCAGCCCCCGGACAGCCCGGCCCTCCCCTTCCTCCGCAAGGCGCTCTTCGTTCCGGAGCTGATGCCCATCGACGAGTTGATGCGGAAGTTCCAGGCGGCGAAGACCTCCTTCGCCGTCGCCGTCGACGAATTCGGAGGGGTCACCGGGATCGTGACCGCCGAGGACGTCGTGGAGGAGGTCGTGGGGGAGATCGAGGATGAATACGACCGGGGGATGGAATATTATAAAAAAATTGCGCCGGAGGAGTTCCTCGTCCCGGGGAGCATGGAGATCCGCCGCTTCGAGGAGGAGCTGGGCGCGAGCCTGCCTGCGGGCGACTATTCCACCGTGGGAGGGATGCTTATCTCCCTCGCGGAAAGGATTCCGGCCGTCGGGGAAACCTTCTCGGTGCAAGGCGTCGAGCTGACGGTTGCGCGCGCCACCGAGAGGGCGGTCAAGGAGGTCCGCGTGAGGCTCACGGCCCTCAGGGAGGGCGAAGAAGCGGCGCCTTCGATGCCGGAAGCGGAAGAAGGAAAGGAGCCGAATGACGGGGGGAACGGATAGACGTTCGCCCGCCGCGGCCTTCATCCCGGGCGTATCTTATTTGCACGCAAAGATCGACAGGCTGCAGAGGAGATCGAATTGACCGCCGAAAACCTGAAACAGCTCCTCAAGGAGGTGGCGGAGGGGAAGCTTTCCGCGGACTCGGCGTTCCGGAAGATGCGCTCCCTTCCGTTCGAGAGCCTGGGGATGGCGCACGTGGACCATCACCGGAACATTCGCCAGGGGATGCCCGAGGTGATCCTGGGCGAGGGGAAGACCTCCGTGCAGATCGTGACGATCGCCCGGGCGATGCGCCGGACGGACGCCGACGTCCTGATCACCCGCCTCGACGAGGCGAAGAGCAAGGCGGTCTGCAAGCGTTTCCGCGAGGCGGTCCTCCACGCGAAGGCGCGCTGCGCGGTCCTCCGTTCCGGCAAGGCCGAGATCAACGGGAAGGGAAGGATCCTCGTCGTCACGGCGGGGACCTCCGACATCGCCGTCGCCGAGGAGGCGGCCGTCACCGCCGAATTCCTGGGGAACCAGGTGGACCGGCTCTTCGACGTCGGCGTGGCGGGGATCCATCGACTGCTCCTGCAGAAGGACGCCATCCTGTCGGCGCGCGTCATCGTGGCGGTCGCCGGCATGGAAGGGGCGCTCGCCTCGGTGGTCGCAGGCCTGACCGACAAGCCCGTCATCGCGGTCCCGACCAGTGTGGGGTACGGCGCGAGCTTCGGCGGCATCGCGGCGCTCCTCGGGATGCTCAACTCGTGCTCTCCGAACGTCGCCGTCGTCAACATCGACAACGGGTTCGGCGCGGGCGTCCTCTCGTCGGTGATCAACCGCCTATGACCAAGGTCCTCTACTTTGACTGCTATTCCGGGATCGCCGGCGACATGACGGTCGCGGCGCTCCTCGCCCTCACGGGGGCCGAGAAGGAGCTGCGTCGGGCGTTGCGCGGCATCCCCGTCCGGGGCTATGCGGTGTCGGTTGCGAAGGGTTCCTCGGGGGGGCTTGCCGGCACCCGGTTTACGGTGAAGATCCCCTCGCGGAGGGCCGGCCCCCGCAACCTTCCGGAGATCGTCTCCCTGCTCCGGCGCTCCTCCCTGCCGGATGGGGCGAAGTCCCGGGCCGTCGACGGCTTCGACCGCCTGGCCGCGGCCGAGGCGAAAGTCCACGGGACGAAGAAGGAGAAGGTGCACTTCCACGAGGTGGGGGCGGTCGACGCGATCGTGGACATCGCCGCCGCGTGCTTCCTCTTCGACCTGATCGGCACGGCCGCCTCGTATTGCTCGCCCCTGCCGGGGGGAACGGGGGAGGCGTGGTCCGCCCACGGGAAGCTCCCGGTTCCCGGGCCCGCCACGCTCGCCCTTCTCACCGGGGCCCCGTGGCGTTTCGGGGAAGGGGACGGGGAGCTGGTGACGCCGACGGGGGCGGCGCTCCTGCGCGCCTTCGGCGTCTCCTTCGAGCGTCCGCCCGAGATGACGGTGAGGAGAACGGGGATCGGCCTCGGTCATCGTGAGATTCCGGGGCGCCCCAACGTCCTGCGGGTGGTGGAGGGCGAGGCCTCTTCCGGCGCGACGGGGCGCGACCGGGTGCTCGAGGTGGAGGCGAACATCGACGACATGAGCCCCCAGCGGTTCGAGCTCCTGATGGAGCGCGCCTTCGCCGCCGGCGCGCTGGACGTGGCGATCCTCCCCGCGACGATGAAGAAGAACCGGCCCGGCTGGGTCCTGCGGATCCTGTGCCCCGAGGAGCGGCTGGAGATGGTCTCCGCCGCCGTCTTCTCCCTCTCGACGGCGATCGGCCTGCGGTTCCACGCCTGCGACCGGCTGAAGCTCGCGCGGAGGACTGGGGAGGTGGCGACCCGGTACGGCCGCGTCCGGGTCAAGGAAGCCACGCTCCCCGACGGGTCGGTGCGGGCGGTCCCCGAGTACGACGACGTGAAAAGGATCGTGCGCGCGGGCAGGGCGACCTTCGAAGAGGTGGCGCTGGAGGTGGCGGCGAAGTGGCGAAGGTAAAGGTCGAGTACGCCTGCACCTCCTGCGGCTTCACCTCGCCCAAGTGGCTGGGGCGGTGCCCGGACTGCGGCAAGTGGGGATCCGTCGTGGAGGAGGTCGCCGCCGAGGAGCCGAAGTACCGGGTCGCCGTGGACGCGTTCCCCGCGTCGAAGCCGGTCCGGCTCACGGAGGCCTCCGGGGGCGCGGAAGCCCGCGCGAAGAGCGGCATCGGGGAATTCGACCGGGTGATGGGAGGAGGGGTCGTCCCCTCCTCGGCCACCCTGATCGGCGGGGACCCGGGGATCGGGAAGTCCACCATCCTCCTCCAGGTCGCGCGGGGGCTGGCCCGCGAGGGGAAGCCCGTCCTGTACGTTTCCGGGGAGGAGTCGGAGGCGCAGGTGAAGATGCGCGCCGCCAGGCTCGGCGTCGAGGAGAAGGAGATCTACCTGCTCTCCGAGACCTCCATCGAGCGGGTGATGGCGGCCGCCTCGGAGCTGTCTCCTTCGGCGCTTCTTATCGACTCCATCCAGACGATGTTCACCTCCGACCTGCCGGGGGCGCCCGGGTCCGTGGGCCAGGTCCGGGAGTGCGCGGGACGCCTCGTCTTCTTCGGGAAGAAGGCGGGCATGTCGGTCTTCGTCGTGGGACACGTGACCAAGGACGGGTCGATCGCGGGCCCGCGGGTCCTGGAGCACCTGGTCGACACGGTCCTGTACTTCGAAGGAGAAAAGGGTCACCCCTACCGGATACTGAAGGCGGTGAAAAACCGGTTCGGCTCGACGAACGAGATCGGCGTGTTCGAGATGCGCGCCACGGGGCTGTCCGAGGTGGCGGACCCGTCGGGGCTGTTCCTCTCCGAGCGGACCGGGGACACGTCGGGGACCCTCGTCTTCCCGGCGATCGAGGGGACGCGGCCCCTTCTGGTGGAGGTCCAGGCTCTCTCCTCCCAGTCGTTCCTCGCGATGCCGCGCCGGACGACCCTGGGGGCGGATTTCAACCGGGTGGTCCTTTTGTGCGCCATCCTGGAGAAGAAGGCGGGCCTCTCCCTCTACAACCAGGACATCTTCGTCAACGTGGCGGGAGGGTTCCAGGTCGGCGAAACGGCGGCGGACCTGGCGCTCCTGTGTGCGGTGGCGGCGAGCTTCAAGGACCAGGTGATCCCCCCCGGGACGGCCGCCTTCGGCGAGGTGGGGCTCGGCGGCGAGGTCCGGGCGGTGCCGATGGCGGAGCCCCGGCTTTCCGAGGCCGCCAGGATGGGGTTCTCCCGCGTGATCCTGCCCGCGTCCAACGCGGAGCGGCTCCCGGCGAAGTACCCCATGACGCTCATCCCCGTACGGCACGTCAAGGAAGCGCTTTCGCTGGCCTGGAAGAAATAAGCTTCCGCAAAACTTAACTTCGATTGGGGACGTTCTTGAACTTTACTTTTTACGGTGGGGGGACGCATTGGGGACGGAAAACTTTACCTCGGGGACGTTCTTGAACTTTTTGAAGTCGAAAAGTTCAAGAACGTCCCCGAACTTGAGGTAAAGTTTTCCGTCCCCAATGCGAAAAAGTAAAGTTCAAGAACGTCCCCGAAGTTAAGTTTTGCGGAAGCCCTTCCCGAGCAGGTAGAGCTCGAACGACTCCTTCCGGGTGGCCTCGGGGCGGATGCGGCGGACCTTTTCGAACCGCCCCTGTAGCTCCCTGAACACCGCGTCGGCTTCCGCGCCCTCGAAGATCTTGGCGAGGAACGTCCCGCCCTCCCTGAGCGTCTCCCGGGCGAGGGAGAAGACCGCCCGCACGAGATCGGCCGAACGGGCCTGGTCCGTGAAAGCGATCCCGGTCGTGTTCGGGGCAGCGTCGGAGACGACCACGTCCGCCTTCCGGCCGAAGAATTCGAGGATCCTTCCCGGCAGCGACGGGAGAGTGAGGTCCTCCTGGAAGAAGCGGAAGTTCTCCCCGGGCAGGGGGTCCATCGGCAGGATGTCCACGGCGGCGACTTTCCCCTTCTTCTCCGCAAGGGAGAGCAGGACCTGGCTCCAGCCGCCGGGGGCCGCGCCCGCGTCGATCACGCAGTCGCCCGGGCGCACCACCGGTTCCTTCCCGGCGATCTGCAGGAGCTTGTAGGCCGCCCGCGACCGGTACCCTTCCTTTTTCGCCTGGAGATAATAGGCGTCCTTCCGCTTGTACATGCCCTCATGCTACCGGAACCCCGGGGAGGTTGACAGTGGGAAACCGGGTACGATAGATTCAATCTGCTCATGGGGAGTGGTCCGATCGACATCGACGGCGTTTTCCGATATCTGGGCCGCGATTTGCGCAAGGTCGAAAGGGCGCTCGTCTCTCACCTGAAATCCCCCGTCTCCCTGATTCCCATCGTGGGGAAGCACATCACCCTCTCCGGCGGCAAGCGGTTCCGCCCCGCCGTGCTGCTCCTTTCGGCGGAGGCATGCGGGTACACCGGCCCACGCCGGACGGTCATGTCGGTCGTGACCGAGTACATGCACACCGCGACCCTGCTGCACGACGACGTGGTCGACTTGGGGAGCGTGCGCCGCGGCCGGCCCTCCGCCAACGTCGTCTTCGGGAACTCCGTGAGCATCCTGGTCGGGGACTTCCTGTTCGCCCGGGCCTCGCAGCTCATGACCGAGGACGGCGATATCGACGTCCTGGGGATTTACGCCCGCACGCTTGTCTCCCTCTCGGAAGGGGAGGTCCTCCAGCTCATGAAATCGAGCGACCCGGGGATTCTGGAGAAGGACTACCTGCGCGTCGTCTTCAACAAGACCGCCTCGCTGATCGCGGCGGCGAGCGAGACCGGGGCCGTGCTCGCGGGGGCCGACGGCGAGATGCGCAGGCGGATGTTCGAGTACGGGAAGGCGGTCGGCATCGCCTTCCAGCTCATGGACGACATCCTGGACTACACCGGCACCGAGGCGGAGCTGGGAAAGAAACCGCTCCAGGACCTGCGGGAAGGGAAGGTCACCCTCCCGCTCATCCACGCCCTCCGCAAGGCCGGCCCCGCGGACCGCGGGAGGGCGGCGGCGATTCTCTCCCGGGGGAAACGCGCCGAGGGCGACCTCTCCGATCTCGCCCGTCTCGTGGAATGCAACGGCGGGATCGAGTACACGGCAAGTCGAGCCCGTGCCTACGTGGAGCGGGGGAAGCGGCTCCTCGTCCGTCTCCCCGAGTCGGCAGCCCGGGCGGCCCTCCTGTCGCTGTCGGATTACATCGTATCCCGCACCCGTTGAATCTCCCTCATTAGCCGGTAGTGCGGTCGCGCAAAGCGGTTGCGCCCCTGGAAATACCGTTTCATCTCCCCTTAAATTCATGTAGGGAAACGGAAAATGTTACTTGACATATAAATAGAATATGATTATGCATAATTTATGCATAGCTCGTGCATTTTTTGATTAATTTATAAGACGTCTGATTATCAGGCGTCGACAGAAGGAGGGGGGG
>JACRIV010000040.1 GCA_016220005.1 Deltaproteobacteria bacterium | reverse complement strand
GGGGGCCGCCGCCGAGGTGAGCGATCCGTTTCCGGGGGTAGCCTCCTCGTATCTGCTGAAGGCGAACGGGAAGACGATCTGGGCGCATTCTCCCGACCGCCGCCTCCCCCCCGCCAGCCTGACGAAGATCATGACGGCGCTAGTGGTGCTGGAGCGCGGGCGCCTCGATGGCGTCGTCACCGTAAGCGAGGCCGCCGCGCGCGAAACGGGCGCCGGCATCGGCCTGAAACCGGGCGACCGGGTGCGCGCCGGCGACCTGCTGGCGGCGACGCTTCTGGGGTCCGCAAACGATGCCTGCCATGCGCTGGCCGAGCACATTGCCGGGAGCGAAGAGCGATTCACGCGGCTCATGAACGAGCGCGGCCGGGCGCTGGGAATGCGCGATACGCATTTCGCCAACTCCACCGGACATCACCATCCGAAGCTTTATTCGACGGCGCGGGACCTGGCGCTCCTCGCAGAGGCGGTGCTGGCGCACGTGCCGTTTGCGGACCTGGTATCGACGGTCAGGATGGGCATCCGCACGGTCGATGGAAGGCGCACCTTTTCCCTTGAGAACAAGAATGAAATCATCGGCCGATACCGGGGGGCGATCGGTGTGAAGACCGGATACACGAAGGAGGCGGGTCCGTGCCTGGTCGCCCTGGCGGAGCGCAGTGGAACCATGGTGCTCCTGGTCATGTTGAACGCCCCGAATCGGTGGTGGGATGCCGTCGCGATGCTGGACAGCGCTTTCCGGCAGGCGGGGATGGCGGCGGGGGACAGGCGGCCATGAAATTCCGTCCCTGGGGTTCTCCTTTGCTGCTTGTCGCGACGGTATCGCTTGCCTACCTGAACGCATTCCGCGGCGTGTTTCAGTTCGACGATTACAACGTGATCGTGGACAACCCGGCGGTCCATTCCTTTGCGGCCTGGTTCTCCGACGCGCCGCGCGGCATCCGGCCGTTTCTGAAGTTCACGTACACCCTGAACCGGACCTGCGGCCTGGGTCTGTTCGGGTTCCATCTTTTCAACGTGGGGGTGCACGCCGCCAACACGGTTCTTGTCTATTCCCTTTCCCGCCGGTTTGCCGGACAGGACGGCGACCCCCGCCCGGGCCGGTTCGCCGGGACGGCCCCGCTTGTCGCGGCGCTGCTCTTCGCCCTGCATCCGGTTCAGACGGAAGCGGTCACCTACGTCAGCGGCCGCTCCATGTCGTTAATGGCATTTTTCTACCTGGGGAGCCTGCTGGCTTACGACCACGGCGCCAGGACGAGCCGGCGACTCTGGCTCCAGCTGGTTTCCCCGGGGCTGTTCCTCCTGGCGATACTGACCAAGGAGGTTGCTGTTACGCTTCCGCCGGCGCTCGCGCTGTGGGAGATGTCCCGTCGCGAGGGGATGGAGCCGTGGACGGTCATCGCTCGCAGGCAGGCGCCTCACTGGATCCTGTTGGCGTGCGCCATGGCGACCATCGCGGTCCACCCGGGCTACAGGGACCTTCTGGTGTTCGGTTTCGGGGCCCGCGGTCTTTGGGACAACCTTCTTTCCCAAGTCAACGGCGTGGCCTATCTCCTGTCGCGCCTGGTGTGGGTGCACCGCCTGAACATCGATCCGGACCTCCCCGCCCTGACTGTCTGGACGCCCCTTCTCGCGGTCCAGGCGGTCCTGCTCCTGTCGCTTCTCGTGCTGGGAATGTCGGCCCTGCGCAATGCGCCTCGGTTGGGGTTCGGGCTCCTGTGGTTTTTCCTGCACCTCCTGCCGACCAATTCGGTCGTGCCGAGGTTGGACATCGCCAATGAGCGCCATCTCTACCTTGCGGTCTGGGGGATTTTTCTGGCCGTCGGGGCGGGGGCCGAAAAGCTCCGGTCGGCGAAGTCCTCCGCCTGGAGGTGGGTCCGGATCGGGATGATAAGCGGGATGATCGTTCTCGGCTGTTTCACGCTCATGCGGAACGATGTCTATCGGAGTGAAGCCGCCCTGTGGGAGGACACGGCAAAATATTCCCCCGGGAAACCGCGGGTCCACAACAACCTGGGCTATGCGTACCAGCTTGCGGGGTACCCGGAGAAGGCGGTCCTGTCGTACCGGGAAGCGCTGCGCCTGCGCCCGGATTTTCGGCCGGCGCAAGGAAACCTCGCAGCCTTGTTGGCGGGTTTTAAGGAGAGGTTTTCCCGGGAAACCAGACCGTGAACGTGGCGCCCGGCGGGGCGGCCTGGCCGCTCCTGTTCATCCCCTGGCGCGGAGGAAGCGCAGACCCCATACCGCCAAGGCGAAGACGGCGATCCCGGCATGCTGGGCGGGCGTCAGCCCCAGATAACGGGCGTCGGAAAGCCGCAGGAAGTCGAGGGCGAACCGCACGGGGACGTAGAGCAGGAGAAAGGCGATCGGGTAGAACCCCGGTGGCCGCGGCCTGCGGTCGAGGACGAGGAACGCCGGGGCGATGACGAGCAGGGTGTAGAGGAATTCGTAGAAACCCAGGTCGTGAAAGCCCATCCCCGCCAGGCGGGAAGGCGCCGGCAGTTCGTTCAGGCGGCCCGCGGCCTGGTACGCGGACGCGATGTACGCCCTCGCCTCCGCGGTCTTGAGGCTCACCGCCAGGGGAAATGTCGTGACCGTGCCGGGATGGTCGTGGGCGACCGTGCAGGCCAGTCTCCCGATGATCCACGCGAAGGGGAAGACGTAGGCGACGGCGTCGAGGTACCTCCATCTTGTCCCGGCGGGGAGATCCGCCCCTCTCCTCCTGAAGAAGAGCCAGAGCCCGAAGAGGCCTCCCGCGAACCCTCCGAAGGAGCTGATGTTTTCCCAGACTTTCAGCAGAAGGAGGGGATTCTCCCATGCCTCGCGGGGGAAGTAGGCGAGGACGGCGTAAAGGTGGGCCGCCAGGAACCCGGGTATCAGGACGTAGAAAAGGAGGTCCGTGCCGAGATCGGGATCGAGGCCCCGGCTGCGGCATCGCCTCGAAAGGAGGGCGCTGCCGGCGAGGATGGAAACGGCGACCAGGGCGCCGAAAGCGTACACGGTGATCGGCCCAAGGCGGACCGCGGGCTGCTCGAAGTAGGGAACCAGGCGCCCCCCCTTTCCGTGCGAGTTTCCTCGCCGGGACGATCCGATGTTACATTGGTTACATTGTACGATAAGGAGGAGGCATGGACCCGATAAGGAAACCGAACACAGTAACTCTTCGAGGAAAGACGCTCTTCATCACGGGCGCCAGCCGGGGGATCGGCAGGGCGATTGCGCTGCGGGCGGCAGCGGACGGGGCGAACGTCGTGATCGCTGCAAAGACGGTCGAGACGCACGTGAAGCTGTCGGGGACGATCTTCACCACGGCAGGGGAGGTGGAGGCCGCCGGCGGAATGGCGCTGCCCGTGCAGGTGGATATCCGTTTCGAGGACCAGGTCTCCGCCGCGGTGGAGCGGGCGGTGGACGCGTTCGGAGGGATCGACATCCTCGTCAACAACGCCAGCGCCATCAGCCTGACCGGGACGCTGGACACCACGATGAAGCGGTTCGACCTGATGTTCGGCGTCAACGTGCGCGGGACCTTCGCCTGCTCCCGGGCCTGCATCCCCCACCTCAAGCGGGCGGAGAACCCCCACATCCTGAACCTTTCCCCGCCGCTCTCCATGGAGGCGAAGTGGTTCGGGAACCACTGCGCCTACACGATGGCGAAGTACGGGATGAGCATGTGCGCCCTGGGGATGGCCGAGGAGTTCCGGAGCGACGGCATCGCCGTGAACGCCTTGTGGCCGCGCACGGTGATCGCCACGGCGGCGATCTCGATGCTGGGCGGCGGGGTGGCCCTGAGGCACTGCCGCAAGCCGGAGATCGTGGCGGACGCGGCCCACGCGATCCTCGTCCGGGACAGCCGGTCCTGCACCGGGAACTTCTTCATCGACGAGGAGGTGCTCGCGGCGGAAGGGGTCACGGATCTGGACCGCTACGCCCTCGAGCCGGGGCAGGGGCTCGCCCCGGACCTGTTCCTCGGCTGAGTACTGGAGGTTCCGTTCTGCAAATCCATCGTGCAGCACGCACCGCCGAGAGGTAAAAGGGGCTATCGCACGATCGGAACCGTCCATGGCGCATACGCCATCGAAATGGAGGCGTAGGCCGGTTTGGTCTCGGGAGGTGTGGATGGGATTCGAGGGGAAGGATCGCATGGCGCAGGGCCTGCTTGTGCACGGGATTACGAATGCCGACACCGTCTGGTGGAACCGTTCCACCCCGGCGCTGTACGAGCATGCGCTCCACCGGCGCGAGGGTCTGCTGGCCCACTTGGGGCCGCTCGTCGTGCGCACGGGGGAGTACACGGGACGTTCTCCCGACGACCGGTACTTCGTGCGGGAGCCGTCGAGCGACGGAAGCATCTCGTGGGGCAAGGTCAACCGGCCGTTCGACGAAGGGAAGTACGACGCGCTGCGCTCCCGCCTCACGACCTATTTCCAGGGGAAGGAGCTCTTCGTGCAGGACTGTTACGCCGGGGCCGACCCCTCCTTCCGGGTCCCGATCCGGATCATCACGGAGATGGCCTGGCACAGCCTGTTCGCCCGCAACATGTTTCTCCACGAGCGGGACAAGGCGAAACTCGACGGGCATGTGCCCGCCTTCACGGTGATCGACGCCCCCGGCCTCCACGCCAGCCCCGACAAGGACGGCACCCGTTCGGAGGTTTTCATCCTCATACATTTCGGCCGGCGCGAGGTCCTCATCGGGGGGACACTCTACGCGGGGGAGATCAAAAAGTCGATCTTCACGGTGATGAGCTACCTCCTTCCTCCGGAGGGTGTCCTGCCGATGCACTGCTCCGCCAATTTCGGCGAGGATACAAACGATGTGGCGATCCTCTTCGGTCTCTCGGGAACGGGGAAGACCACCCTGTCGGCGGACCCGGAACGGACGCTGGTCGGCGACGACGAGCACGGGTGGAGCGACAAGGGAGTCTTCAATTTCGAAGGGGGGTGCTATGCGAAGGTGATCCGCCTTTCCCCCGAGGCCGAGCCGGAGATCTACGAGACGACCCGGAGGTTCGGCACGATCCTGGAAAACGTCGCCATGGATACGACGACGCGGCGCCTGGACCTCGCCGACGACTCGCTGACGGAAAACACCAGGGCGTCCTATCCTCTCTCGCACATCCCCAAGGCCATGCGCGTGGGGGTCGTGGGCCATCCCCGGCACATCGTCATGCTCGCGGCGGACGCCTTCGGGGTGCTGCCTCCGATCGCCCGGCTTTCCCCCGCGCAGGCGATGTACCACTTTCTTTCCGGTTACACGGCCAAGGTAGCCGGGACCGAGCGAGGGATCGTCCAGCCGCAGGCCACCTTCAGCGCCTGTTTCGGCGCGCCGTTCATGGTCAGGAGCCCGGTGGTGTACTCCGATCTCCTCGGGGAGAAGATCGCGCGGCACAAGGCGAGCGTGTGGCTCGTCAACACGGGATGGAACGGCGGATCGTACGGCGTCGGGAGCCGGATCAGGCTGCCTTACACGCGAGCCATGCTGCGGGCGGCGCTCGGCGGGCGGCTCGACTCGGTGGAGATGAAGGAAGACCCCGTCTTCGGGCTGCTCGTCCCGCAGGCCTGCCCGGACGTGCCGAAGGAGGTCCTCAACCCGCGGACGGCCTGGAAGGACGAGCGGGCCTACGACGCGCGGGCTCGGAGCCTGGCGGGCATGTTCGAGGAGAACTTCGCCCAGTTCGCGGGCGACGTCACGCCCGAGGTCCGAGCGGCGGGGATGCGCAAGGCCTCCTGATCTCCTTGACAAGCCGTTCGTCTCGGCTTACCGTTTTCTCCGTTTGTGCGTTCGTATGGACGGAGGAGGACCGGGATGAAGAAGTTCGCGGCATTGACGGGAGTCATCGCGGCGGCCCTGTTCTGCGCCAGCCTTGCCGGAGGGGCGGATCTCTCGGGCATTCCGGGGAAGATCGAGCTCAAGGTCTACCCGAAAAGGCCGGTGACGTTCGACCACCGGGGCCACGCGAAACGGATCGGGAACTGCCGGAAGTGCCACCACATGAGCAAGCCCGGAGATGAGGAAAGGTGCTTCGAATGCCACAAGGCGAAAAAGGACGGGGACACCCCGTCGTTCCGGGAAGCCATGCATTACCGGTGCAAGAACTGCCATATGCGGGACCGGAAGAAGGTCAAGGGCGCCTGCAAGGAGTGCCACAAGGAGATCTCGTCGTCGAAACCCTGACCCGGGCGCCATCCCATCACAGCCGGCTGATTACCAAATCGTACCGGCGATCCGCGGCGGACGAGGCGCCACCTGGCTGGACCCTCCTGCCTGCTGCTCGGAAATTCAGGCGGAGCGGGCCAGGGGTTCTTACATCTTGGTAGGTTCCGGAAGTTCCGGCTCCCGGAACAGTTCGTGTAAAACCGTTTCGATCTGCTTGGGCGTCATCCATTTTTTTTCAAAAAAAATGGTTCCCAGGAGTCGGTGGGGCCTGTTGGCGAGATCATCATCGACTTGCTCGGCCAGCCCCGCCTTTACTTGCTCGGGGGTGACATAACCTCTCTCGCAGGCAATCTGTCCAAAGCGCCGGCAGTATTCCGCCAGCAGTTTCCTGCCGGAAGTATTCGCCATGGCTCCCTCCCTAAAATAATAAAGATACATCGCATCGAACTCGATCTCCTATCATACCTTTCCGAGTGTTCCGGATACACTTTGAAGTTCGCAAGCGGGTGTCGATCTACCGCACGGCAGTCAACCTGCGAATGTGGCGAATGGCGTTCTCATGTCGAAGCATAATGCCCTGAAAACAAAACATCTTTCTTTGGATGCACGCTTCAGCGGACAACCCGGGAAATCCCCCAAATTAAAGTTTTTCTTTTGATAACCGATAAGTTGGAAGCGACCCGTCGGTGCGGGTATCGGGCACGAGACACAAAAAGGAGGCTTAAAAAAAATGAAAAGCAACGTCAGGAAGGGATTCACGTTCATTGTCGTTATGTTGAGCGTTGCCGTTCTTTGTCTTGGCGGTACCCCTCCCGCGTTTTCCGCCGACGAGGTGGTAAAAATCGGGCTGAGCTATCCCGAGACGGGGCCTTATTCCAAACAAGGTCTGGATCAACGTCGAGGTGCGGAATTGGCGATGGAGGAAATCAATGCGGCCGGAGGAATCCTGGGAAAAAAGGTACAGCTGGTCTACAGAGATACGATGAGCAAGGCTCCCGTAGCCAAGCAGAATGCCATCGAGCTTTTCGATAAAGAAGGCGTCCCGATGATCTTCGGCGGCTCATCCAGCGCCGTTGCGATCGCCTCCGGAAAGGT
>JACRIV010000041.1 GCA_016220005.1 Deltaproteobacteria bacterium | reverse complement strand
TAGTGCGTGGGATGCACGTCCCGGACCTCGAACCCCGCCCTCTCGCGGGTGAGGCCGCCCGGCCCCAGCGCGGAGACACGGCGCTTGTGGGTGACCTCGGACAGGGGGTTGGTCTGGTCCATGAACTGCGAGAGCTGGGACGACCCGAAGAACTCCTTGATTACCGCGGAAACGGGCTTGGCGTTGATCAGGTCGTGGGGCATCAGGGTCTCGATGTCCTGGAGGCTCATCTTCTCGCGGATCGCCCGCTCGACGCGCACGAGCCCCATGCGGAACTGGTTCTCGATCAGCTCGCCCACGGTCCGCACCCGGCGGTTCCCCAGGTTGTCGATGTCATCCGCCTCGCCGATGCCGTTCTTGAGATCGATGAGGTACCGGATGACTCTCATGATGTCTTCCTGGCGCAGGACGGTCGTTTCCAGGTCGCCCTCCGGGATGCCCAGCTTGTGGTTCAGCTTGAGCCGCCCGACCCGCGACAGGCTGTACCTTTCGGGGTTGAAGAACATGTTCTCGAAGAGCGTCTCGGCCGCCTCCTTGGTGGGAGGGTCTCCCGGGCGCATCTTCTTGTAGATCTCCTTGAGCGCCTCGTCGCGCGCCTTGATCTTCTCGGCCAGCAGGCCCTCCCAGATCGCGCGGTCGGAGTTCTCGAGCGAAAACACCGAGACCGACTTTATCCCCTTCTCCCGGATGGCGGCCTGCGCCTCCTCGGTGATCTGTTGACCGCACTCCAGGATGACCTCCCCTGTGGCGGGGTCGACGATGTCGACGACGCTCACTTTCTGCAGAAGGTCCTCGACCGGCAGGGTGATCCGTCCGAAGGGGACGTCGGCCAAGCGCTCCACGCGCTTCTTCGAAACCTTGATCCCTTTCTTGAAGGCGATCTCGCCCGTCTTCGGATGCCGGACCTCCACGGGCATCTTCAAGCCCACCATCAGATCGGGGCGGAAGACCTTGGAGCACCGGTCCCCCTCGATGGATACTTCCTCCACTTCGTAGAAGGAGCGCAGTAGCTCCTCGGTGGTCTTTCCGAACGCCCGCAGCAGCACCGCGATGGGGAACTTCCGCTTCCGGTCGATCTTGAGGTACAGCATGTCCTTGTGGTCGAACTCGAAATCGAGCCACGATCCCCGGTACGGGATGATCCGCGCCGAGAAGAGGACCTTTCCGGAAGCGTGGGACCGGCCCTTGTCGTGCTCGAAAAAGACGCCCGGAGAACGGTGGAGCTGGCTCACGATGACCCGCTCCGTGCCGTTGATGATGAAGGTGGCGCGCTCGGACATGAGCGGGATCTCTCCGAAGAAGACCTCCTGCTCCTTGACGTCCCGGATGGTGCGCGCGCCGGTCCTCTCGTCCACGTCGAAGATGACCAACTGCACCGTCACCTTGATCGGCGCCGCGAAGGTCATCCCCCGCTCCCGGCACTCATCCTCGCTCCACTTGGGAGCCCCGATCGTGTAGGAGACGAACTCCAGCGACGCGCGGCCGTTGTAGTCCGAGATCGGGAAGATCCCCTTGAACACGGCCTGCAGTCCCGTGTCCTTCCGTTTCTCGAGGGGGACGTTGAGCTGCAGGAACTCGTTGTACGACTCGTGCTGCACCTGAATGAGGTTCGGTATCTCCAGGACCTTGTCGATCTTGGACAGGTCGACGCGTTTCACGCGATTGCGGTAATCCAGATAGGCCATCTTCTCACCCCGAGCGTACAGGCAATGGTTGAACAAGGGGGGCGCTTCGTTCCGCCCCCCGGACGTTGCGCGTTAAGCGGCGGGAACTACTTGATCTCCGCCTGTCCCCCCGCCTCTTCGATCTTCTTCTTCAGGTCCTCGGCATCCTTCTTGGCGATCCCTTCCTTCAGGGGCTTGGGCACGCCCTCGACAAGGTCCTTGGCCTCCTTCAAGCCGAGCCCCGTCACCTCGCGCACGACCTTGATGACCTGGATCTTGTTGGCCCCGAACCCGGTCAGGACGACGTCGAACTCCGTCTTCTCCTCCACCGCGGGAGCCGCCGCGCCCGGCGCCGCCGCGACCGCAACGGCGGGAGCCGCCGCCGTCACACCGAACCGATCCTCGAGCGCCTTGACGTACTCGTGAAGCTCGAGGACCGTCAGACCTTCGACCATTTTGATGAATTCTTCCTTGGTCATGGTTGCCATTCTCTACTCCTCCTGATCAGGCTGTTTGTGCGGATATTTTTTCGTGAATGGAATTTAACGCATAAACCAGCTTTCTCTGCGGGCCGGAAAGCGCTTG
Organism: Deltaproteobacteria bacterium; assembly: GCA_016220005.1. Lineage (GTDB taxonomy): Bacteria > Desulfobacterota > Deferrimicrobia > Deferrimicrobiales > Deferrimicrobiaceae > JACRIV01. The sequence goes on along the minus strand of JACRIV010000041.1, from coordinate 3,162 downwards.
CGCCAGGCGAGTCACCGAGGACGACAAACCGCCGGCCAGCCGCGCCAGGAGCACCTCGCGCGGCGGAACCTCGGCCATCGCCTCGACCCCCTTCGCCCCGAAGGCCTTGCCCTCGAAGAAGCCCGCCTTGAGCCGTATCTTCGGGCTCCCTGCGGCGAACTCCTTCATCGCCTTGGCGAGCGCCACGGGATCGCCGTGCGTCCACGCGACGGCGGTGGGCCCCGAAAAGAACTCGTTCAGATGTCCGAAACCCGAGTCCTTCGCGGCCAGGCGCATCAGGGTGTTCTTGACCACCTTGAATTCCGCGTCGACCTCCCGGAGCTTCTTCCGGAGGCTGGTCATCTCGGCCACGGTGAGACCCCGGTACTCCGCCACGACCGCCCCCTTCTGGGCGTCGATCGAGCGGCGCAACGCCTCGACGGATTCCTCCTTGCTCTTCTTTTTCACTCGCTCATGCCCCCCTTCCTGGTAAGAGATTTGACCGCTATCGAAACCTCTGTCAAAGGCAGAAGGGCCAAGCGAGAAATACCGCCTCTTTCCCGGCGTCGCCGGCTCCCCTTGTCTGCGCGGGACGGGCGCGCTGCCGCATGCGCCCCCTTCGTCACCGACGGTGAACCCGCGGTCTTTGACAAAAGAAGTTTCCGCATCGGCAGGACACTCCTGTTGTCCTCGCCGATAAAACAGGGAGTGTCCCCCCTATCAGCGCTGTTCCACCTGCAACGCGTTCGCGTTCAGCCTGATCCCGATCCCCATCGTGGTGGAGAGCGCCACCGTGCGGATGTAGGTCCCCTTCGCGGCGGACGGCTTCGCCTTCACGATCGCTTCGAAGAACGTCATGAAGTTCTCCCTGATCCTGTCCTTCCCGAAGCTCACCTTCCCGATCCCCGCGTGAAGGGTGCCCGTCTTGTCCACCTTGAACTCGACCTTGCCGCCCTTCAGGTCGCGGACCGCTTTCGCGACGTCGAAGGTCACCGTCCCGACCTTGGGGTTCGGCATCAGGCCGCGCGGGCCCAGGATCTTCCCGATCTTTCCGACCGCCCCCATCATGTCGGGCGTCGCGACCGCCTTGTCGAAGTCCATCCAGCCGCCCTGGATCTTCGCGACCAGATCCTCGGCGCCGACGTAATCGGCCCCCGCCTCCCGGGCCTCCTTTTCCTTCTCGCCCTTCGCGAAAACGAGGACCCGTACGGACTTCCCCGTTCCGTGCGGCAATACGACGGAGCCCCGCACCTGCTGATCCGGATACTTGGGGTCGACCCCCAGGCGCAGCGCGACCTCGACCGTCTCGTCGAACTTCGCGCGTGCGGTCTCCGAAAGCAGTACCAGGGCCTCGTCGAGAGAATACTTTGCCTCCCTGTTCACTTTCTGCCGTGCTTCCAGGTACCTTTTACCCTGATTCGGCATTTCTCTCTCTCCCTTCGATGGCCTTTAGAGGCCTTTAGACCACTTCGAGCCCCATGCTGCGGGCCGTTCCTTCGATCGTCTTGATGGCGGCAGCCAGGTCCTTCACGTCGAGGTCCACCATCTTGAGCTTCGCGATCTCCTCCACCTTGGCCCGGGGGATCCTGCCGCACTTCTCCCGCTTCGGCGTCTTGCTCCCCTTCTCCAGGCCGGCCGCCTTCAGGAGGAGGATCGACGCAGGGGGGGTCTTGGTGATGAAGGTGAACGACCGGTCGGCGTACACCGTGATCACCACGGGGATGATCATCCCTTCCTGGGGCGCCGTCCTCGCGTTGAACGCCTTGCAGAACTCCATGATGTTGACGCCGTGCTGTCCGAGGGCGGGCCCAACGGGAGGGGAAGGATTCGCCTTTCCCGCGGGAATCTGGAGCTTGATCTGCGCTACGACTTTTTTCGCCATGGTCTCTCTTCCCCCCTCCGATCAGCTTTTTTCGACCTGCGTGAAATCGAGCTCGACGGGCGTGGCCCGTCCGAAGATGGACACGAGGACGACCACCTTCCCCTTGTCCGCCTTGATGCTGTCGACGATCCCGCTGAAGTTCGAGAAGGGGCCGTCGGTCACCCGGACGTTCTCCCCCTCCGTGAAGGTCACCTTCGGCTTCGGCTTGAGGCGCCCTTCCGCCATCTGGGACTTGATCTCATCCACCTCGGACTCGGGGATCGGCGCGGGGCTCTTCCCCCCGACGAAACCGGTCACCTTCGGCGTGTGGCGCACCAGGTGCCACGTCCGCTCGTCGAGCTCCATGTTGACCAGCAGGTAGCCGGGATAGAAGCTCCGGGTCCCCGTCCGCTTCTTCCCCTTCTTCATCTCCACGACCGTCTCCGACGGGATCAGGACGTCCCCGAAGTGATCCTGCATCCCTTCCGTATCGATCCGGTTGCGGAGGGATTCCTTCACTTTCTTCTCATACCCGGAATAGGTATGAACCACATACCACTGTCTGGCCATCGCTTCCTCTTGTGAGGGATTAGAAGTTCAGGATGGAATAGACGATCCTGCCGAGAGCATAGTCGATGAGCCCCAGGAACAAGACGATGATCAGCACGGTGACGATGACGACCGCCGTCGAGGACGCGGTTTCCTTGCGCCCCGGCCACGTCACCTTCTTCATCTCCGTCTTGAACTCCTGCAGGAAGGCGGAAACCTTCCGCGCAATCCCCTCGCCGTCGGCCTTCGGCCTCGCTTCCTCCATCGTCGTCCGGGTGCCCGGAAGCCGTTCGAGCAGTCTGTCCTTCAACGATCTCGCCATGTAAACCCCGTCTCCCGCCGACGAAAAAGGATGGCAGGCCAGGAGGGATTCGAACCCCCAACCCGCGGATTTGGAGTCCGCTGCTCTAGCCGTTAGAGCTACTGGCCTTCCTCCCGTTGGCTACTTGGTCTCCTTGTGCGGCGTGTGCTTCCTGCACGCCGGGCAGAACTTCGAAAGCTCCAGCTTGTCCGTCATGGTCTTCTTGTTCTTCGTGGTGGTGTAGTTCCGCGATTTGCACTCGGAACACGCCAGGGTAATGATGTCTCTCATCCCGTTCCTCGTTCTTCCAAGGGATAATCGTTATTCCAGGATTTCCGCGACGACGCCGGCGCCCACCGTCCGGCCGCCCTCGCGGATCGCGAACCGCAGTTCCTTCTCCATCGCCACCGGGGTGATCAGCTCCACCGTCAACGACACGTTGTCCCCCGGCATCACCATCTCCACCCCCTCC
>JACRIV010000037.1 GCA_016220005.1 Deltaproteobacteria bacterium | reverse complement strand
GTGGAGCGGGAGAAATCGATCAATTCGGTCGAAGGGGAGGTCGTCAAGGCAAGGAAACGGTACGAGCTGGAGCGGCTCGCCTCTCCCGTCCACGGCACTGTCCACGGGCTGGCGATGTACACGATCGGGGGGATCGTCAAGCCGGCCCAGGATATCGTCTCCATCGTCCCCGACGGCACGCCCCTGATCGTGGAGGCGATGGTCCTGAACAAGGACGTCGGGTTCGTGAAAGTCGGCCAGGAGGCGGAGGTGAAGCTCGACGCCTTCCCGTTCCAGAAGTACGGGACGATCCGGGGAAAAATTCTCCACATCAGCCCCGATGCCGTCGAGGACGAGAAGCTGGGCCCCGTATACAAGATGAAGGCCGGCCTGGAAAAGACGGCGATTCAGGCCGAGGGCCGGCCCGTTCCCCTCGCTCCCGGCATGGCCGTCGCCGTGGAGGTCAAGACGGGGAAGCGCCGAGTGATCGAGTTCTTCCTCTCCCCGATCGTCAAGTACGCCCGCGAGAGCCTGACACTGCGATAGGCAGCTTGCCAAACCTCGCGGGCCCGCGGAAATTGACTTAGCGGGCGCGATTAAATACGATATCTTCTTTAAATTCCCTGGAGACGAGATATGGAAGAGTTCCCACGGATCAAGCGTCTGCCGCCGTACGTTTTCGCGGTCGTCACCGAGCTGAAGTCGAAGATGCGCAAGGCGGGCGAGGACATCATCGACCTCGGGATGGGGAATCCCGACCTGCCGACGCCCAAGCACATCGTCGACAAGCTGATCGAGGCGGCGCGCAATCCCCGCAACCACCGGTACTCGGCCTCCCGGGGGATCCCCAAGCTCCGGCTGGCCGTCTGCAACTGGTACAAGCGGAAGTACGACGTCGACCTGGACCCGGACACGGAGGCGATCGCCACCATCGGGGCCAAGGAGGGGCTGTCGCACCTCATCATGGCCATCATGGGGCCGGGCGACATCGCGGTGGTGCCGAACCCCACGTACCCGATCCACACCTACTCGGTGATCATCGCCGGCGCCGACGTCCGGTCCATCTCGCTGACGAGCGGGGAGGGCGATTTCATGGACCGCGCCCAGCGCGCCATGAAGACCCTCTGGCCCAAGCCGAAGGTGATGATCATCTCGTTCCCCCACAACCCGACCACCGAGGTGGTCGACCTGGACTTCTTCAAGCGGGTGGTCGCCTTCGCCAAGGAGCACGAAGTGCTGGTCGTCCACGACCTGGCCTACTCGGACCTCGTGTTCGACGGGTACAAGGCGCCCTCCATCCTGCAGGTTCCGGGAGCCAAAGATGTGGCGGTGGAGCTGTACTCGATGTCCAAGGGATACTCGATGCCGGGCTGGCGGGTCGGCTTCGTCATCGGCAACAAGCGGATGGTGTCGGCGCTCACCCGGATCAAGAGCTATCTGGACTACGGAATGTTCCAGGCGATCCAGATCGCGGCGACGGTGGCCTTGAACGGCCCGTACCGGGTGGTGGAAGAGGCCGTGGAGGTCTACCGGAAGCGGCGCGACTGCCTCGTCGACGGATTCGCGCGGATCGGATGGGAGTTCCCGAAGCCCCAGGGGACGATGTTCGTCTGGGCGCCCATCCCCGAGCCGTACCGGGAGATGGGGTCTCTCGAATTCTCCAAGCTGCTGCTCACCAAGGCGAAGACGGCCGTGTCGCCGGGGATCGGGTTCGGCGAGCACGGGGAGGGATTCGTGCGATTCGCCCTCGTGGAGAACGAGCACCGGATCCGGCAGGCGATCCGGGGCGTCAAGGCGATGATGCAGTCCCAGGTGAAGGTCAAGGCGAAATGACGGCTCCGCGGAAGGAAATCGGCGTCGGAATCATCGGCTTCGGGACCGTCGGCACGGGAACGGCGAAGCTGCTCCTTTCTAACGCGGAGTTGCTGCGCCGGCGGGTGGGCGTGCCCGTCCGTCTCCGCCGCATCGCCGACCTGGACATCAAGCGCGACCGGGGGATCTCTCTTCCCGAGGGAGTATTGACCGCAGACGGGTTCCAGGTCGTCCGGGACCCGGAGATCCAGATCGTCATCGAGCTCGTGGGCGGGACCGGGGCCGCGAAGGAATTAATCCTCGAAGCGATGCGGCAGGGGAAGTCGGTCGTAACCGCGAACAAGGCACTCCTCGCCGAGCACGGGCCGGAGATCACGCGGGCGGCGCTGTCCGCCGGCGTCGACCTCGGGTTCGAGGCGAGCGTCGGCGGCGGCATCCCCATCATCCGGGCGTTGCGGGAGGGGCTGGCCGGGAACCGGATCCAGGAGATCTACGGGATCATCAACGGGACGTGCAACTACATCCTGAGCAGGATGACCAACGAAGGGAAGGAATATGGGGAGGTGCTCGCGGAGGCCCAGCGGATCGGCCTGGCCGAGGCGGACCCCTCGTTCGATGTCGACGGAATCGATTCCGCCCACAAGCTCGCCATCCTCGTATGGCTGGCGACGGGCGGGACCGTCCCCCTCAAGAGCATCTACGTGGAAGGGATCCGCGACATCTCTGTCCTCGATATCGCCTTCGCCCGGGAGTTCGGATACCGAATAAAGCTCCTGGCGATCGCGAAGGAGAAGGGGGACGGCGTCGAGGTGCGGGTCCACCCGACGATGATCCCCGCCGAGCACCTTCTTGCCGACGTCGGGGGCGCAAACAACGCCATCTACGTGAAGGGCGATTTCGTGGGGTCCTCGCTCTTCTACGGGCAGGGCGCGGGGATGATGCCCACCGCATCGGCGGTGGCGAGCGACGTCATCGAGATCGCGCGCAACTTGAGGCGGGGAGGCACGGGGCGCATGCCGCCGAGCGGGTTCTTCACTCACGAGGCGGGGGAGAAGCTCACGGTGTCCCCCTTCGCCGGCGTCCGGTCGGAGTATTACCTGAGGTTCCAGGTCATCGACAAGCCCGGCGTCCTGTCCAAGATCGCGGGGGTGCTGGGCGCGCACTCCATCAGCATTTCGTCGGTCATCCAGAAGGGACGGAAAGAGGAGAGCGCGGTCCCCATCTTCATCGTGACGCACCATGCCAAGGAAAGCGACATGCGCGCCGCCCTTGAGGAGACCGACCGGCTTCCGGTCGTCCTCGACCGCACGCGGATGATCCGGATCGAAAACAACCTCTGAAAAGGGAAGACGAATCGATGCACTGGGAAGGGGTCATCCGCCATTACGCCGCGTTTCTTTCGCCGGTCCCCGACGAATGCGTGGTGACGCTCCTCGAAGGGAACACACCGCTCGTCCCCGCGCCCGGCCTGGCGGCCCAGATCGCCCCCGGCACGGAGATCTTCCTCAAGTGCGAGGGGCTGAACCCCACGGGCTCCTTCAAGGACCGCGGGATGACGATGGCGGTGTCGAAGGCCAAGGCGGACGGATCCGACTCGGTCATCTGCGCCTCGACGGGGAACACCTCGGCCTCCGCGGCGGCCTACGCGGCAAGGGCGGAGATGAAGGCCTTCGTGCTGATCCCCGAGGGGAGGATCGCCCTCGGGAAGCTCTCGCAGGCCATGATCCACGGGGCGCGGGTGATCCAGGTCCTGGGGAACTTCGACGAGTCGCTCATGCTGGTGAAGGAGATATCGGAAAAGTATCCCGTCACGCTGGTCAACTCGATCAACCCTTACCGGATCGAGGGACAGAAGAGCGCGGCGTTCGAGATCTGCGACGCCCTGGGCGACGCTCCGGACTACCACGTCCTGCCCGTGGGGAACGCGGGGAACATCACGGCCTACTGGGCGGGCTACCGCGCCTACCGGGAAGCGGGCAGGGTGAAGAGGCTCCCGAAGATGCTGGGCTGGCAAGCGGAGGGAGCCGCGCCGATCGTCCGCGGATACCCCATCGAAAAGCCGGAGACGGTCGCCACCGCGATCCGGATCGGCAGGCCGGCTTCCTGGAAGCAGGCGGAAAGCGCGCGGGACGAGTCGGGAGGGGCGATCCGGATGGTGAGCGACGCCGAGATCCTGGAGGCGTACAAGCTCGTCGCCGAGGCCGAGGGGGTGTTCTGCGAACCCGCGTCGGCGGCCTCCATCGCCGGTGTGATAAAATTGGGCAAGGAAGGGTTCTTCGCAAAAGGGGACCGGGTCGTCTGCACGCTCACCGGCCACGGCCTCAAGGATCCGGACAACGCGATCGCCCAGTCCGTGGCGCCCGTTACCATCCCCCCGGAGTTGCGCGAAGTGTTGAAAGTCCTGGGCTTCTGAAGGAGATACGGATGGCGATGAAATACCTCATCCTGATCGGGGACGGCATGTCCGACTGGCCGATCACCGCCCTCGGGAACCGGACCCCGCTGGAGGCCGCGGTGAAGCCCAACATGGATTACATGGCATCCCACGGCGCCTTAGGGACGGTCCAGGTCGTTCCAAAGGAGATGTACCCCGGCAGCGACGTGTCGAACCTTAGCATCATCGGCTACGATCCCCGCGAGGTCTACACGGGAAGGTCTCCGCTGGAGGCTGCGTCGATGGGGATCGCCCTCGGGAAGGAGGACGTCGCGGTCCGGTGCAACGTCGTGACCCTGAAGAACGAGGGCGCCGACACCGAGATGGAGGATTTTTCCGCCGGGCACATCACTTCCGCCGAGGCGGCCGAGCTTCTGAAGGCGCTCCAGGCGGGGGTGGAGGACAGAGGGGGCGGCGTCGGCGAGGGGTCGGCGCTCCAGCCGCTCTTGAAATCGCTTGCCCCCGGGGTCGCGGAGGCGGGAGTCCGGTTCCATCCCGGCGTAAGCTACCGGAACCTGATGGTCTGGCCGAACGGCAACGAGGCCGTGGAGACGACACCGCCCCACGACATCCACGGGAAGAAGATCACGGAGTACCTCCCCCGCGGGGAGGGGGCCGAGCTCCTCCTCGACCTGATGGAGATCTCCCGAGAGGTATTCGAGGATCACCCCGTGAACCGGAAGCGCCGGGAAGAAGGGAAGCCTCCCGGCAACTCCATCTGGCTGTGGGGACAGGGCAAGGCGCCACGGATCGCGACCTTCTCGGAAAAGTACGGGCTGACCGGGTCCGTGGTGGCCGCCGTGGACCTCATCAAGGGGATCGGAGTCTACTGCGGCCTCCGGATCGTCCAGGTACCCGGAGCCACCGGCTACGTGGACACTAATTACCGGGGAAAGGCCGAGTACGCCCTCAAGGAACTGGACAGCAGGGATTTCGTCCTCATTCACGTGGAGGCCCCCGACGAGGCCGGGCACAACGGCAGCGCCCCGGAGAAGGTGCGGGCCATCGAGCGGATCGACAAGGAGATGCTCGCACCCCTCCTCGCGCGGGCCAAGGAGGGCGGAGACCTACGCATCCTGTTCCTGCCGGACCACCCCACGCCGGTGGCCCTCCGGACGCACGCCCAGGAGCCTGTCCCCTTCGTCTTCTATCCGGCCCCCAAGGGATTGTCCTCCTTCTCCGGGAAACGGTACACGGAAGCCGATGCCCGGGCGACGGGGCAGTTCGTAGAGATCGGCACGCGCCTCATGGAGTACCTCCTCGACAAGGAGAATAGGAGCTAAGTGGAGCACGTCGCCGACGTCCGGGTGCTCTACGCGGACACCGACGCCGCGGGCGTCGCGTACTACGCGAACTACTTCAGGTGGTTCGAGACGGGGCGCGCGGAGCTGATGCGGCAAAAAGGGACGGCGTACCGGGACCTCACGGAGGCCGGGATGCTCCTTCCGGTGGTGGAGGCCTCGATCCGCTACCGTTCGCCCGCGCGCTACGACGACGTCATAAAGGTTTACGCGGAAGTGCGCGAGATGCGAGGCGCCCGCATCACCTTCGGATACCGCCTTACGCGATCGGACGGAAAGCTGCTGGCGGAAGGAGCCACGCTGCATGCCTTCACGGACGATCGAGGGAAAGTAGTACGCGCCCCCGCAAACCTCACAATGAACACGCGCCTGGTCGATAAATCGGCGGAGGAGGGGAGGTAAACGTGGAACGGAATCTGGCGCTGGAAGTGGTCCGGGTGACGGAGGCGGCGGCGCTGGCGGCGGCGCGCCTGATGGGCCGCGGAGACAACGTGGCCGCCGACCAGGCCGCGGTGACCGCGATGCGGAAGGCCCTGAACTATGTCCAGTTCAAGGGCCGCGTCGTGATCGGCGAAGGGGAGCGGGACGAGGCCCCGATGCTCTTCATCGGCGAGGAGGTGGGCGCCTCCGAGACGCCCCGCGTCGACATCGCCGTGGACCCGCTGGAGGGGACGAGCATCGTCGCCACCGGCGGGAACAACGCCCTGGCGGTCATCGCGATCGCCGAGGAGGGCGGGTTCCTCCATGCCCCGGACACTTACATGCAGAAGCTCGCGGTGGGCCCGAAGGCCAGAGGCGCGATCGATATCACGGCGTCTCCCACGGAGAACCTGCGCAGCATCGCCAAGGCGCTCAGGAAATACGTCGAGGACCTCTGCGTCGTCATCCTCGACCGGCCCAGGCACCAGGACCTCATCAGGGAGTGCAGGGAGGCGGGGGCCCGCATCAAGCTCATCGGCGACGGCGACGTCGCGGCGGCGATCGCGACGGCGAAGGAGGAGTCCGGCGTCGACGTCCTCATGGGGACGGGAGGCGCGCCGGAGGGGGTCCTCGCGGCCGCGGCGCTCAAATGCCTGGGCGGTGACTTCCATGGGATCCTCAAGTTCCGCAACAAGGAGGAGAGCGAGCGCGCCAAGGCGATGGGCGTGGACGACCTCAACAAGGTGTACACGATGGAGGACCTTGCCCGGAGCGACGTCATGTTCGCCGCGACCGGGGTTACGTTCGGAGATTTCCTGAAAGGGGTCCGGTTCTTCAGCGGGGGGGCGCACACGCAGTCCATCGTCATGCGGTCCAAGTCCAGGACGATCCGCACCATCGACACGACCCATTACTTCGAGTTCAAGCCGAAGTACGATTGATCGGAGCAAGGAAAGGCTTCGCAAGGAAGAGGACGGGAGGACAAGGCAACGGCGACGGGACGCATCGATATCGACTTCGAGCGGTGCAAGGCATGCGAGCTGTGTGTGCCCGCCTGCCCGAAAAACTGCATCGGGCTCGGGACGAAGATCAACCAGCAGGGCTACGCCGCGGCGTTCTTCGCCCGGCCGGACGATTGCACGGGCTGCGCCGTCTGCGCCGAGGGATGCCCCGACGTCTGCATCGAGGTGTGGAGATGAGCCTGGCGGAAACGGCCTCGCGCCGGCTCCTGATGAAGGGGAACGAGGCGATCTGCCTTGGGGCGATCGCGGCGGGCTGCCGTTTCTACTACGGCTATCCCATTACGCCGCAAAACGACATCCCCGAGTACATGTCCGCCCACCTTCCTCCGATCGGGGGGACCTTCCTCCAGGCGGAGAGCGAAGTCGCCACGATCAATTTCATCCTCGGCACCGCGGCATCGGGAAAACGGGTGATGACCTCCTCCTCCGGCCCGGGCATTTCGCTGATGCAGGAGGGGCTCTCCTACATGGCGGGCTCGGAGCTGCCCGCCGTCATCGTGAACATCTCCCGCTCGGGGCCGGGACTGGGGGGGATCGCGCCGTCGCAGGGCGATTACCTCCAGGCCGTGAAATGCGGCGGCCACGGGGGATATAAGATGCCCGTTCTCGCCCCCCATTCGGTCCAGGAGATGTATTCCCTGACGATGCTCGCCTTCGATCTGGCGGACAAGTACCGGACGCCGGCCATGATCCTGGGAGACGCGATCGTCGGCCAGATGAAGGAGCCCTTCGAGGCCGTCCCGTACGTCCCGACCGTCCCCCTGGATAAGCCCTGGGCCCTGACGGGATGCGCGGGGCGCCACCGGCAGAACGTGAAATCCCTGTACCTCAAGGACAACGCGATCGAAGTGCACAACTGGAAGCTCCACCGGAAATACCTGCAGATGCAGGCGGAGGAAGTCCGGTTCGAGGAGTATCATCTCGAAGGCGCAAAGATAGCGATCGTCGCCTTCGGGACCGCGGCCAGGGTGAGCAAGACCGCGATCCAGTGGGCAAGGAAGGAGGGGATCGCGGCAGGAATGCTCCGGCCTGTCACCGTCTTCCCGTTCCCCGCCGCCCAGGTGGACGCGGTCGCAAAACGGGGCGACGTCGTCCTCGTGATCGAGATGAACACCGGCCAGATGCTCGAGGACGTCCGGGTGAGCACCACATGCCACGACAAGATCCGGTTCCTGGGAAAGCCCTGCGCCATGCCCACCCCCGAGGAGATCCACCGGGAAATCCGGAAACTGGCGGGAAGAGCGGAATGAAAACGGAAACCAGGGAACGATTCACGAAGCAGGCGTTCGCCCGGCCGAAGAGCCTCGTGGACGTCAAGACCCATTTTTGCCCCGGATGCCACCACGGTATCGCCCACAGGATCGTGGCCGAGGCCATCGACCTTTACGGGCTCCGGGAGAAGACGATCGGGGTGGCCTGCGTCGGGTGCTCGGTGTTCCTGTACGACTACATCGACGTCGATGTGGCGGAGGCGCCCCACGGACGCGCGCCGGCGGTCGCCACGGGCGTCAAGCGGGCCCAGCCGGACAAGTTCGTCTTTACTTACCAGGGAGACGGGGACCTGGCGGCCATCGGAACCTCCGAGGTCGTCCACGCCGCGAACCGCGGAGAGAACATCACGGTCATCTTCGTCAACAACACCACCTACGGGATGACCGGCGGGCAGATGGCCCCCACCACCATGCTCGGCCAGAAGACCTCCACCAGCCCTTACGGCCGGGATTTCCGGAAGGACGGCTATCCCATCAAGATGGCCGAACTGCTCGCCACGCTGGAAGGGACGGCCTATTCGGCGCGGGTCGCCACCAGCACGCCGGCCCAGATTCGCAAGGCGAAAGAGGCGGTCCGCAAGGCGTTCGACATGCAGCTCAAGGAGATGGGGTTCTCGATCGTCGAATTCCTCTCCACCTGCCCGACCAACTGGGGGATGAAGCCGGTCGACGCGCAGAAAAGGGTATCGGGGGAGATGTCGGAATACTTTCCGCTCGGAGTGTACAAGGAACGGAAACAGGCGGACTTCCTGTGAACGCCGACGTCACCATGGCCGGATTCGGCGGGCAGGGGATCCTGATGGTCGGGAATCTCCTCTCTCTCGCCGCGATGGAGGAGGGCAGGCACGTCACCTATTTCCCGGCATACGGCGTGGAAATGCGGGGCGGGACCGCCAATTGCACGGTGGTCATCTCCGATGAGGAGATCGGCTCGCCGGTGGTGGGGTACCCGATGGCGTGCGTCATCATGAACGGGCCTTCCCTCGAGAAATATCTTCCCCTGATCAGGAAGGAGGGGGATCTCGTCATCAACAGCTCCCTCGTGGACCCCGCGAAGGTCGACCGCGCCGATCTTCGCCTCCTGTCGATCCCCGCCAACGATATCGCGCGCCAAGTGGTCGGCAGCCAGCAGCTCGCCTCGATGGTGGCGCTCGGCGCGTACGTGTCCCGGACCGGAGTGGTCCGCATGCAAACCCTTTTCGACTGCCTGCCGAAAGTCATTTCGAAGAAATACGAAAAGTTCATCCCGCTGAACGTCAACGCCCTGAAGGAGGGGGAATCCTTTGCCCGAAATCACCCGTGACGAATCGCTGGACGACCTGCTTTCGAAAATCGCGGAGGAGTCGGGGGACTGGGGGCCCGCCGCGGGCGACCCCGAGGTGCAGGTAGGGGACCACATCCGGAAGTTCCGGGAGGCGCGGGGCGTCACGCTGCAGCAGCTCGCGGAGAAGACGGGATTTTCGGCGGCGCTCCTGTCGCAGATCGAGAACCGGATGACCTCCCCGCCGCTCGGTACGCTCGTGAAGATCGCCAATGCGCTCGACACGTACGTGTCCGCCTTCATCGGCGGGAAAGAGGAGCGGGAGTTCTCCATCGTCCGGAGAGAGGACCGGACCACCGTCTCCCGGGTCGGCCTCAAGGAGGGAGGGCAGTCCGCCTACACCTACGAGGCGCTCGGGGCGGGGAAGGCGGGGCGGAAGATGGAGCCGTTCCTCGTGAGGCTCAAGCCGCTGATCGACCGCAACGTCGTGAGGAACTCCCACGAGGGCGAGGAGTTCATTTACGTGCTTTCCGGGAGGGTCGAGATCTTCCTCGACAAGTACTCCGACCTTCTCGACGAGGGCGACTGCATCTACTACAATTCCTCGATCCCGCACCACGTCCACTCGGCCGAAGAGAAAGAGGCGCTGATCCTCGCGGTGCTGTATCAGGGAGCGAGAACCCAACCGGCTAAAGATTGATGGACGGAGGGTCCGTGCCCCGCCGCGGGCCACTTCGCCTCCGGCGTCCTGCCTCCGGCTGCGTGGCCTCCCCTCGCCCGCCTGCCGCGCGCTTCCCTGCGCGCTTTTCCTCCTGCTCGTCGGCGGCGGGCTCGCAGCTCGAACCCACTGTATCATTGTGTTCTCGCTCCTCGCTGCGCCGGACCCCCCTCCGGCTGCGCCTTCCGAACGAGCGGCGCGAGCCGCCGCGACGGGGCGCTGACAAGCGATGTTCACCCTAGGCGTTGAGGACGCGCTCCGCATAGCGGCGGAGGTTTCCGCAGACCCCGCCCGGGCGGTTTCCCGCTGGAAGGCGCTCACGGGCCGCAAGGCGGTCGGATGCCTTTCGGGCTGCGTCCCCGAAGAGGCGATCCATGCCGCGGGAATGCTCCCCGTCTCCGTCTGGGGAGGCGAGGGCGAGTCCTTGCTCGAGACGATCGACGCCTGGGTCGTCCCGGCAGACCCCCAATCCGACATTCATTTCGGCGGAAAGATCCGGCTGGACGGTGAGTCCCGGCCGGTCTTCCGTTTCGTTTTACCGGAAGACAGGGGCGGCTCCGCGATGATGGTGACCCTCCTGGACCGGGTCGAGGAGCTTTGCGAGTGGGCGGAAGGAATGTCGGTAAGGAAGGTGACCGAGGGGGCGCTCGATAAGGCCGTCCGGGCCTACAATGAAAATAGGAAGGCCTTCGCCCGCCTGGAGGAGAGGATGACGGAATCCCCCGGCGGCTTCACCGGTCTCGAATACCTGCATCTTGTCGAGGCGGGCTGGGTCCTGTCCAAAGGGGCGCACACCGCGATCCTGCGGGAAGCGCTGGGCAGGGAGAGCGGCGGACGGCGCGTCCTCCGGACGAGGGTGTTCTTGGCCGGCGGAACGGCCACGGCGGCCGTAATGCGGGTCCTCGACCGCGCGGATGCAGGCATCGTGGGCGACGATCTCGCGAGGGGCCACCGGTACTTCACCGGGATCGTCCCCGAGGGAGGAGACATGGCCCTTGCCCTGGCGCGGGCGCTTCGGGAGAAGGTCTCCTCCCTCCGTGTTCGATATGCGGGGCCGGAGAGGATGGAATGGCTGTTCCGTCGGGCCGCGGAGTGCGGGGCGGACCGTATCCTGATGCTGCGGGCCGGGGCGCGTGCAGTCGAATACGATGAAGACCGGGAGACGGCGGCGCAGGCGGAAAAACGCGGGCTGCTGTTCCTGTCCCTCGATATCGAATCCGCGGGGAACCAGTTCCCCGACGTATCGGGAAGGATCAAGGCGTTCGTAGAGAAGCGCGGCTAGCGAGAATGCCGGGAGTGTCCCCCGCCATCCGAAAATACTGTTGACACGATATCGGGGTTTTTATACGATCATTGCCAGTTAACGTAAGGTGGTGATTATGGGGTCCTCCGAACCGAAGCAAACCTACCCGATCGGCGAACTGAGCCGGATGGTCAACCTCACCCAGCGAACCATAAGGTATTACGAGGAGATCGGCCTGCTGCACAGCGTGCGGAGGATCGAGAACGGGAAGCGCGTCTATACCGACGACGACGTGCGCCGCCTGAAATTCATCAATCGACTCAAGGTGCTGGGCCTTTCGCTTGCCGAGCTGGTCGCGCTCGAGAAGATCTACCGCCAGGAGCGGAACAACCGCGAGGTGATCCCCAAGCTGCTCGCCATCCTGGACGAGCGCGCCGTGCAGGTCGACGAACGGATCCTTCAGCTGACCGCCCTCAAGAAGGAGATCCGGGAATACCAGACGAGGCTTCGCAGCAAATTGCAGCAGGAAACCTGAAAGACACAGAGGAAGGTAAAACGCCGACAAAGGAGAATGCCATGAAGGAAGTCGTGATCACCGGCGCAGCCAGGACCGCCATCGGCAGTTTCATGGGAGGTCTTGGGGAGATCCCGGCCCCCAAGCTCGGTGCGGTCGCCATCGCGGAAGCGGTCTCCCGCGGCGGAATCGGGAAGGAGGAGGTCGAACAGGTCATCATGGGAAACTGCCTTCCGGCCGGCATTGGGCAGGCTCCTGCCCGGCAGGCGGGGATCTACGCGGGGATCCCGGTTTCCGCCGGCGCCGTGACCATCAACAAGATGTGCGGCTCGGGGCTCAAGGCCGTCATGCTCGCGGCCCAATCGGTAGCCACCGAGGAGTTCGATGTCGTCGTCGCCGGCGGGATGGAATCGATGAGCCAGGCTCCCTACCTGCTGCGAAAGGCCCGCAACGGGTACCGTCTCGGCAACGACACGATCTACGACCACATGATCGTCGACGGCCTGTGGGACGCCTACAACGACATCCACATGGGAAAATGCGCCGAGCTCCTGGCCGGGGAACACCGCATCAGCCGCGAGGACCAGGACGAGTACGCCGCGACGTCCTATACCCGGGCCCTCTCCGCGATCAAGGAAGGCAAGTTCGAAAAGGAGATCGTGGGAGTCGAGATTCCCCAGCGGAAGGGAGATCCGGTGGTTATCAAGGAGGATGAGGAGCCGGGCCGCGGAAACGTCACCAAGCTTCCGACTCTCAAGCCGGCGTTCCAGAAGGACGGCACCGTCACCGCTGGGAACGCCTCCACCATTAACGACGGAGCCGCTGCGGTCGTCGTCATGTCCGCGGAAGGAGCAAGGGAACGTGGAATCAAGCCTCTCGCGAAGATCCTCGGATATGCCACGGCTTCCCTCGAACCGGTGTGGTTCACCGTGGCCCCGATCGACGCGATCCGCAAGCTCCTCCACAAGGCGGGCGTCGACAAGGACCAGGTGGGGCTCTACGAGATCAACGAGGCATTCGCGGGAGTCGCGTTGGCTGCGATCCGGGGCCTTTCGCTCGACCCGAAGCGGGTCAACGTGCACGGCGGGGCGGTAGCTCTCGGCCATCCGATCGGGGCATCCGGGGCGCGGATCCTCACGACGCTCCTCTATGCCATGGAGGAGAGGGACGAAAAACTGGGCGTCGCGTCGCTGTGCATCGGCGGCGGCGAGGCGGTCGCGATGCTGGTGGAGCGAGAACCCGGCCGATAGACCACATAAGAAGGAGGGTTCGGGCCTGAATCATCTCCGGGAGGGATATCCGATGGAAGTTCGGACGATCGGCGTGGTGGGGGCGGGGCAGATGGGGGGTGGCATCGCCCAGGTTTCTCTTATGAGCGGCTTCCGGGTCCTCCTCAACGATGTCTCGGAGGCGATCCTCGTAAGGGGCCGGGCGAATATCGAGAAGGGTCTGGACATCCTGGTCCGCAAGGAGAAAATCGCGGCGGCGGACAAGGAAAGGATGATCGGCAACCTGGTGACGACGGCGAACATTTCCGACTTCGCGTCCTGCGACTTCGCCGTCGAGGCGGCGACGGAACGGCAGGAGCTCAAGCTCGCGCTGTTCAGGAAGCTGGACGAGGTCGTCCCCGCCGGGAGGATCCTGGCCACCAACACTTCGTCGATCTCCATCACCGGGATCGCCGCGGCGACCGGACGGCCGGAGAAGGTCATCGGCATGCATTTCATGAACCCGGTGCCGCTGATGAAGCTGATCGAGGTGATCCGAGGGCTCCAGACCTCCCAGGAGACCTTCGATGCGACCATGGACCTATCCCGCCGTCTCGGGAAGGAGCCGGTCCCTGCAAACGATTATCCCGGGTTCGTGGCGAACCGGATCCTGATGCCGATGATCAACGAGGCCGTTTACGCGCTTATGGAGGGCGTGGGCAAGCCCGAGGACATCGACGCCATCATGCGGATGGGGGCGAACCACCCGATGGGGCCCCTGGCCCTTGCCGACCTGATCGGGCTGGACACCTGCCTCGAGGTCCTGAAGGTGCTGCAGGAGGGGCTGGGGGATCCCAAGTACCGTCCTTGTCCGCTGCTGAAGAAGCACGTCGAAGCCGGGTACCTCGGCAAGAAGTCAGGGCGGGGCTTCTACACTTATCCGAAGGCTTAAGGGAGGAAACATGGCCTACGACAATCTCCTCTTTTCCGTATCCGACCGGATCGCAACGATCGTCATCAACAGGCCCAAGTCGCTGAACGCCCTGAACCCGGCGACGATGACCGACCTGAAAGCGGCCTTTGAAGACCTGGCGGGAAGGGAGGACGCGGGCGTTGTCCTTCTCACGGGTGCGGGGGAGAAGGCCTTCGTGGCGGGAGCGGACATCTCGGAGATGCGCTCTTTCACACCCGTTCAGGCGCTCGAATTCGCCCTTTTCGGACAGAGCGTCCTGGAAAAGATCGAGCGGCTCCCCCAGCCGGTCATCGGGGTGATCAACGGTTTCGCGCTGGGCGGAGGGTGCGAGCTGGCGATGGCGTGCGACCTGCTGATCGCCGCCGACACCGCGAAATTCGGGCAGCCGGAGGTCAACCTGGGGATCATCCCGGGCTACGGAGGGACCCAGCGGCTCCCCCGTCTCGTGGGGCGGAACCTGGCCAAGGAGCTCGTGCTGACGGGGGACCCGATCACCGCCCAGCGGGCCTTCGAGATCGGGCTGGTCAACCGCGTCGTCCCGGCTGCGGACCTGATGAACGCCGCCCGGGAGGTCGCCGCGAAGATCCTCTCCAAGGGGCCGGTCGCGGTCCGCACCGCGAAGATGGCGATGAACCGGGGACTCGACCTGGACCTCGGAAACGGGTGCGCCCTCGAGGCGAACGCGTTCGCCGTGGGTTTTTCCACCGAAGACCGCATCGAAGGGATGACCGCATTCATGGAGAAGCGGAAGGCCGTGTTCGGCGGAAAATAACGCCGACCCGGCACGATATCACTGGGAGGGAGATGACGCGATGGTGTTCGACTTGACCGAAGAGCAGCGGATGATCCAGGAGATGGCGCGCAATTTCGCGCAGAAGGAAGTTCTTCCGAAGGCCGCGGAGCTGGACGAGACCAGCCGTTTCCCGGAGGAACTCGTCGGGCAGATGGCGGAGCTCGGCCTGATGGGAGTTGCCGTGCCCGAGGAGTACGGCGGCGCCGGGATGGACAATATCTGCTACGTCATTGCGATGGAGGAAATCGCCCGGGCGTGCGCCTCCACGGCGGTCATCATGTCGGTCAACAACTCGCTCGTGTGCGACCCGATCCTTAAGTTCGGCACCGAGGAGGTGAAGAAGAAATACCTCGCGCCGCTGGCCTCGGGGCGGAAGCTCGGCTGCTTCGGCCTCACGGAACCGGGCGCAGGGTCCGACGCGGGCTCGCAGAAGACCACGGCCGTCCGGAACAGCGACCACTACGTCGTCAACGGCACCAAGAATTTCATTACCAACGCCCCTCAGGCGGACGCCTGCGTGCTGTTCACGATGACCGACAAGGAGAAGCAGCACAAAGGGATAACGGCCTTCATCTTGGACATGAATTCTAAAGGTGTAACTGTCGGTAAACACGAAAAAAAGATGGGAATAAGAGCCTCCGCCACATCCTCCATCATCCTGGAGGAGGTGAAGATCCCCGCGGAGAATCGGCTGGGGAACGAAGGGGACGGGTTCAAGGTCGCGATGCACACGCTGGACGGGGGCCGGATCGGGATCGCCGCGCAGGCGATCGGCATCGCACGGGCGTCCCTGGAGGACGCGCTTACCTACGCCAAGGAGCGGAAACAGTTCGGGCAGCCCATCGCGAACTTCCAGGCGATCCAGTGGATGCTCGCCGACATGGCCACCGAAATCGACGCGGCGCGGCTCCTGGCGTACCGCGCCGCATGGCTGAAGGACCGGAAAGTGCGCCATTCGAAGGAATCCGCCATGGCGAAGCTGTACGCATCCGAGGTCGCCATGCGGGCCGGCGTGAAGGGGATCCAGGTCCACGGCGGATACGGGTACATCAAGGAATACCCGGCCGAGCGCCATTTCCGGGACGCCAAGATCACCGAAATCTACGAGGGGACCTCGGAGATCCAGCGCATGGTGATCTCGTCGGCGCTCCTGAAGGACTGAGGAAACGATGCGCTTCGATCTATCCGACGAGCAGATCCAGATCGAGGAGATGGTCCGCCAGCTTGCCCGGAAGGCCTTCGCGCCGAAGGCGGCCGAGATCGACGAGGAGAGCCGCTACCCGGAAGAGAACATGCGGCAGCTCGCCGAGCTGGGTCTCCTGGGGATGCTCTTCCCCGCTTCCCGCGGCGGGTCCGAGGCGGGACCGCTTGCCTACAGCATCGCCCTGCGGGAAGTCGCCGCGGGGTGTGCCTCCACTGCGGTCGGGATGGCCGTGACCAACATGGTGGGGGAGGCGATCTACCGGTTCGGGAACGAGGAGCAACGCAGGAAGTTCCTCCCCGGGCTGGCGACGTATGGGATAGGCGCGGGGGCTTTCGCGCTGACCGAGCCCTCCGCGGGTTCGGATGCGGGAAGCATCCGGACGACCGCCACGGAGGACGGAGACCATTTCGTCCTGAACGGAAGCAAGGTCTTCGTCACCAACGGCGCTTACGCCGGGGTGACGATCGTCATGGCCCTGACCCGGAAAGACGAGAGGAAGATCAGCGCCTTCCTCGTGGAGCCCGGCGCGCCGGGATTCTCCGTGGGCAAGGCCGAACACAAGATGGGCCTGAAGGGCTCCAACACCGTTTCCCTTGCCTTTGACGAGTGCCGTGTTCCGAAGCGGAACATGCTGGGGGCGCCCGGAGAGGGGTTCAAAATCGCCATGACCGCTCTGGATGGAGGGCGCATAGGGATTGCCTCCCAGGCGGTCGGGATCGGGCGGGCCGCTCTCGAAGCGGCGATCGCCTATGCCAAGGAGCGGAAACAGTTCGGACAACCGATCGCCGGGTTCCAGGCGATCCAGGCGATGGTCGCGGATGCCGCCACCGAGCTGGACGCCGCCCAGATGCTCGTCTACCGGGCCGCGCACCTCAAGGAAACGGGAAGAAATTTCACGAAGGAAGCGTCGATGGCGAAGGTATTCGCCTCCGAGGCGGGAAATCGGGCCTGCCACAAGGCGGTCCAGATCCTGGGCGGCTACGGCTACATCCGGGAATACCCCGTGGAGCGGCACTTGAGGGACGTCCGGGTCACCACGATCTACGAGGGGACCTCGGAGATCCAGCGGATCGTCATCTCGCGGTCGCTGATGCGGTAGGCGGGTGATGCGAAAAGGAGCCATCGAGAAAGGGTACATCCAGGTCTACACCGGAAACGGCAAGGGGAAGACGACGGCTTCCCTGGGGCTGGCGGTCCGGGCGGCGGGCCACGGCCTGCGGACGGTCATCGTCCAGTTCATGAAAGGATGGATCGACTACGGAGAGCTCGAAGGCGTCAAGATGCTCGCCCCCTACGTGGAGATCCACCAGGCGGGCAGAGACACCTTCGTGAACAGGAAGGCCCCCGACCCGGAGGACGTCCGGCTCGCGCGCCGGGGATGGGAGCTGGCGAAGGGGGTGATCCTGGACGGGAAGGCGGACATCGTGGTCCTGGACGAGATCAATTGCGCGGTCGACTTCGGGCTGCTGCCCGTCGAGGGGGTGGTCGAGGTCCTGAAGGAGAAGCCGGCGGGGATGGAGCTGGTCCTCACGGGCAGGGGGGCGCCGCCGGCATTCATCGAAATCGCCGACCTGGTGACGGAAATGCGGGAAGTCAAACACTATTACGCAAACGGTGTCGATGCACGCGTCGGCATCGAGCGGTAACACGAGGGCCGCAGGGAGAAGCAGCCATGTATGACAGGAAGAAGGCACGCGCGATTGCGGAACATAAGAAGCGTTGGGAGAAGGAAACGCTGGCGAAGGCGTTTTCCCGAGCCCCGGAGCGGCTCAAGCGCTTCTCCACGGTATCGGACGAGGAGATCGCCGCGCTTTACACGCCCGACGACCTCGATGCGCTCGATTACGACAGGGACTTTTCCTTTCCCGGAGAATACCCGTACACCCGCGGCGTCCAGCCCTCGATGTACCGGGGGCGCCTCTGGACGATGCGCCAGTTCGCGGGATACGGGTCCGCCGAGGACACCAACGCCCGCTTCAAGTATCTCCTGAGCCAGGGGCAGACCGGCCTGTCGACCGCGTTCCACTTCCCGACCCTCATGGGATACGACTCGGACTCGCCCCGGGCGAAGGGGGAAGTGGGAAAGTGCGGGGTGGCCGTCGACTCCCTGAAGGACATGGAGATCCTCTTCGACGGGATACCCCTGGACCAGGTCACTACCTCGATGACCATCAACGGGCCCGCGGCGATGGTCTTCGCGATGTATCTCGGGGTCGCGGAAAAGCAGGGCGTTCCGTTCAAGAAGCTCGGCGGGACGATCCAGAACGACATCCTGAAGGAATACATCGCCCAGCACGCGTGGGTGTTCCCGCCCGAGCCGTCGATGCGGATCATCACGGACATCCTGGCCTACTGCACGGATCACGTACCGAAGTGGAACACGATCAGCATCAGCGGGTACCATATCCGGGAAGCCGGCTCGACGGCGGTCCAGGAGCTGGCGTTCACGCTCGCGGACGGGATCGCCTACGTCCGGGCGGGGATCGAGGCGGGGATCCCCGTGGACGAGTTCGCACCCCGGCTGTCGTTCTTCTTCAATTCCCACATCGACTTCTTCGAGGAGGTCGCCAAGTACCGGGCCGCCCGGCGCATGTGGGCAAGGATCATGAAGGAGCGGTTCAAGGCCCGGGACGAGAACTCCTGGAAGCTGCGTTTCCATACCCAGACGGCCGGCTGCACCCTGACGGCGCAGCAGCCGATCAACAACGTCATCCGCGTCGCCCTCCAGGCGCTTGCCGCGGTGATGGGAGGGACCCAGTCGCTGCACACGAACTCGATGGACGAGACGCTGGCGCTTCCCACCGAACAGGCGGCCACGATCGCGCTCCGCACCCAGCAGATCATCGCCGAGGAGTCCGGGGCCGCGAACGCCATCGATCCTCTCGGGGGGTCGTTCCTCGTCGAGAAACTGACCGGTGAGATGGAGAAGAAGGCCTTGGCCTATATCGGAAAGATCGACGATATGGGGGGCATGGTCGCGGCGGTCAAGCGGGGATACCCGCAGCGGGAGATCGCGGACGCGGCGTTCCATTACCAGAGGCTGGTGGACGCGAGGGAAAAGAAGATCGTCGGCGTCAACTGCTACACGATGGAGGAGGAGATCCCCATCCCGCTCCTGAAGATCGACGAGAGCGTCGAGAAGAAACAGGTCGCAAGGACCCAGGAGGTGCGCAGGAAGCGCAGCGCGAAACGGGTGAGCGCCCGGCTCGACGCGCTGAAGGAGGCGTCGCTCTCGAAGGCGAACCTCATGCCGCTCCTCCTCGACGCGGTCAGGGAATACGCGACGCTCGGGGAGATCTGCGACGCTTTGCGGGAGACGATGGGCACCTATACCGATCCGGCAGTGTTCTAAACAATCGACAGGGGGGAGACGCAATGGCAAGTGCAATGACAAGGAGCCAGGCGGACGCGAAAGGAAAGAAGCCGGCACGGAAGGTCCGCATCCTGATCGGGAAGCCGGGGCTGGACGGCCACGACCGGGGAGCGAAGATCATCGCGAGGGCGCTCCGCGACGCCGGATTCGAGGTCATCTACACCGGCCTCCACCAGACTCCGGAGATGATCGCGAACGCGGCCGCCCAGGAGGACGTGGACGGCATCGGCCTCTCGATCCTGTCGGGCGCCCACAACTACCTTTTCCCGAGGATCGTGGAGATGCTCCGGGAGAAGAAGATGGACGGAGTCGTGGTCTTCGGGGGAGGGATCATCCCCGACGAGGACATCCCGAAGCTGAAGAAGAAGGGGGTGGACCGGGTGTTCACGCCGGGAACGAAGCTCCAGGAGATCGTCGATTACGTCCGCGAGCATGTCAAGCCCAGGAAATAGCGGGAAGCGCGCACAACACATCGGGAGGGGGGAGCACGTGAGACCTGTCTACATGGTATCCGGGGGCGTCAGCAAGTTCGAGAAGGCGCGCCCGGACGCGACGTTCCAGAAGATGGTGAAGGAGGCTTTCGACTACGCGTTGGGGGACGTCCCGAAGATCCGGCCCGACATGATCGACGGCTCGGTCGGTTCCTATTTCTCGGACCATTTCACACGGCAGCTCATGGCGGGGATCATGGCCACGGATTACCTGGGCCTTTGCCCAAAGCCGAACAAGCGGATCGAAGGGGGCGGAGCCACCGGCGGATTGTGCTTCCAGGGAGCATGGGAAGCGGTCGCATCGGGACGGATGAACTGCTGCGTCGCCTTCGGCTTCGAGACGATGTCCCACGTCCAGACATGGAAGGGGAACGAGTTCATCGCCCTCGCTTCGGACGTCAATTTCGACTATCCCGTCGGCGGCTTCTACTCGGGTTATTACGCGATGATGGTGAACCGGCACATCCACGAGTTCGGCACCACCGTCGAGCAGATGGCGATGGTCTCGGTGAAGAACCACATGAACGCGTACAACAACCCCTATGCCCAGAAACGGAAGAGGCTCACGATCCAGGATGTGCGCAATGCGGAGATGGTTGCCTACCCGTTGACTCTGCTCGATATCTGCGTCATGTCCGACGGGGCGGCGGTCTGCATCCTGGCCGACGAGGAAACCGCCTTCAAGCTGACCGACAGGCCGGTGAAGATCACCGGCGTCGGCACGGGGACAGACATGATGCGGATGGCCGACAGGCCGCACGGTGAGGTGATCCTTGCTCCCAACGAGAAGAAGAGCGATTACAAGAACCTGAAGTACCCGGGGGTCCACTCCTTCCGGGCCGGAAGGTCCGCGGGGCTGCAGGCATACAGGATGGCGGGGATCAAGGATCCCATCAGGGAGATCGACTTCGTGGAGCTCCACGACGCCTACACTTCCTCGGAGATCCAGACCTACGAGGACCTGGCGCTTTGCAAGTACGGCGGAGGAGGGAAGTTCGTCGAGGAAGGACATCCGTTCATGCCCCAGATCGAATACGGGCTGAAGCTTAAAAGAAAGGGGACGATCCCCGTCAACCCGTCGGGCGGCCTGATCGCCTGCGGGCACCCGGTCGGGGCGACCGGGCTCATGCAGGCGGTGTTCGCCTTCTGGCAGATCCAGGGGACGATCAAGAAGCATTACGGGTCGCCGGAGCTCCAGCTCAAGAAAGCCAACCGAGGGCTGATCCACAGCCACGCGGGCACGGGGACCTATGTCACCGTGTCGATCCTGGAACGGGGGTGGTAACCATGGCGAAGAACGACGGGAAGGCGAAGAATGCCCCGCGGCGGAACCCCGCGGCCAAGCTCGAAGAGGTGATGACGGGGACCACGGTCTTCAACGTCCCTTTCCCGAAGGATCTGTCCGTGCTGAAGACGATGTCTCCGATCGTCGTCAAATACCCGTATTACGTCGAATACATCCATTCCTACGGCCAGGACTCGCCGTTCTTCGCGGGACTCGCCAACAGGAAACTCCTTGGCACCCGTTGCGCGAAGTGCGACTACACTTACGCCACTCCGCGCCTCCACTGCACGCACTGCGGGGGCGAGACGGACTGGGTGGAACTGCCGCAGGAAGGGCGCGTTCACACCTTCACCACGTGCTACTACGGAAGCGAGGAGTTCCTGGAGGAAACCCCCTTCCACCTGGTCCTCGTTGAATTCGAGGGGGTGGACACCCTCCTGCTCGCCCGGCTGATCGGGGTAGGGGGTCCGGAGGACATCAAGATCGGGATGAAGATCCGGGCGAAGTTCCGCAGAAACTCGCAGCTTCGGCCGACCGACGTCTACTTCGTCCCGGCGGGGTAGGGGAGAGATGGACTTCGATCTCACGCAGGAGCAGACCGCCCTCCGGGACATGATCCGCGCCTTCGTCGAGAAGGAAGTGCGCCCGCATGCACGGGCTTGGGACGAGGAAGGGAAATTCCCGTTCGAGGCGGTCGCCAAGCTCGGCGAGCTGGGCCTCATGGGCGCCATGGTCCCCGAAGAGTACGGCGGGTCCGGCATGGACACCGTCGGCTACGCGATCGCCGTGGAGGAGATCGCGAAGGGAGACGGCTCGCTGGCGCTCACCGTGGCTTCCCACAACTCCCTTTGCACGGCCCACATCCTCGCGTTCGGCTCGGAGGCGCTCCGGAGGAAATACCTTCCGGGGCTCGCCTCCGGCAGGATGCTCGGGGCCTGGGCTTTGACCGAGCCGGGCTCCGGGTCCGATTCGCTGAACATGCGGACGAAGGCGGAGTGGAAGGGGGGCTGCTGGATCATCAACGGAAGCAAGATGTTCATCACTCAAGGTAACGTGGGTGGGGTGTACGTGGTGCTTGCGGTGAGCGATCGGGAGAAGGGGAGGGACGGGGTGACCGCCTTCCTCGTCGAGGCGGGGACGAAGGGGCTTTCCACCGGGAAGAAGCTGAACAAACTGGGGATGCGATCCTCCGATACCGCGGAGCTCGTGTTCGAGGACCTCGAGATCAAGCCGGGGAACGTCATCGGCGAGGTCAATTCGGGTTTCCGGGACACCATGCGCAACCTGGCGGGAGGACGGATCTCCATCGCGGCCCTTTCCGCAGGCATCGGTCTGGGCGCCATGGCGGAGGCGATCGCGTACTCCAAGGAGCGCAGGCAGTTCGGGCAGCCGATCTCGTCGTTCCAGGCGATCCAATGGATGCTTGCGGACATGGCCACGGAGCTCGAGGCGGCGGAGCTCCTCACCTTACGCGCCGCATACCTGAAGGATGCGGGCCGCCCTTACGTCCAGGAGGCCGCGATCGCCAAGCTCTTCGCTTCCGAGGCGGCCATGCGCGCCACAATAAAGGCGGTGCAGATCCACGGCGGATATGGTTATATCCAGGAGTACCCCGTGGAGCGATACATGAGAGACGCCAAGCTGTGCGAGATAGGCGAGGGGACCTCCGAGGTTCAGCGCCTGATCATCGCGCGGCGGCTCATCCGGGGCAACTAAGTGCGTGGTTTCACAAATATGGCCACGTATTATTTGCGGAAGGCGCATGCTGCCGGGATCCCGCGTGCTACGCTCGCCTCACGGGGTGCCCCTCGCGGGGGACGCCTTGCCCGCCCGTCCCTGGCCGGGCGGCGGCTCCGTCGCTCCTTGCTCCGACTTCCCTGTCTCCCGCTTCGTCGCTCAGGCCCCCGCGAGGGGCACCCCGTTGCGGCGGCTCGCACGCCGATCTCGTGTGCCGCGCGTGAGTCACTGCCGCAAAGACGCTGCGGAAGCGGCATGCCGAGGCATAGCGACTACCGCGCATCGACGGCGGGTGCGGGCGCCTTGCGGATGTGTTGCGGACACGACCCGGTATGGAACCTGAGATGGGGGAAAGCGGGGCGCAGCGGTCGATGACGGTATCGGTCAAAGACGTGCTGGCGGGCGACGTCCGCGCCGCCGCGCGCCTCATGCGCGACCTCGACGACGAGATACCCGCCGCGCACCGGACGCTCGCACGCCTCTACAGGCACACCGGACGGGCCTATATACTCGGGATCACCGGCGCGCCCGGAGCCGGCAAGTCGACGCTTGTGGACTGCCTCATCGAGCATCTGAGGAAACAGGGGAAGACGGTGGGGATCGTCGCCGTCGACCCCACCAGCCCGTTCACGGGAGGAGCGATACTCGGAGACCGGATCCGCATGCAGAAGCACGCCTCCGACGAGGGCGTCTTCATCAGGAGCCTCGCCACCCGCGGCCACCTGGGAGGCCTCTCCAAGTCGACGATCGACATCGTCAACGTGATGGACGCGATGGGGAAAGAGGTCATCCTCATCGAGACGGTGGGAGTCGGCCAGGACGAGGTGGAGATCGTCAAGGTCGCGCACACCAACGTCGTCGTCGTCGTCCCCGGACTGGGGGATGACATCCAGGCCATCAAGGCGGGGATCCTGGAGATCGCCGACATCTTCGTCGTGAACAAGTACGACCGCGAGGGGGCGGACAAGACCCGCCGGGAACTGGAAACGATGGTCTCGATGAACGAGTATCAGGAGGGAGACTGGGTCCCTCCGGTGCTGGCGACGGTCGCCCAGGACGGGACCGGGATTCCCGAGCTGGCGGAGCGGATCGAGCAGCACCGGCAGTTCGTCTATCGCGGGGAGAACCTGAGCCTCTACCGCACGGGAAAGGCGAGGGTGGAGCTGCTGGAGATCCTCAAGAAGAAGCTGATCGAGAAGGCGGTGGAAGACCTGGCCCGGAACAACCTCCTGGATCCGATCCTCGACGATATCGCGCGAAAGCGGAAGGACCCTTATTCCATCGTGGAAAAGGTCGTGGACCACAGCTTCGCGTTCCACCTCTTGGAGAGCCGCGCCGCCCGGAAAGGGAAGAAGAAGTGAGCCGGATCAGAAAAGAGGGGAAGGTCGAGTACCGTTTCGAGCACCCGGACGAATTCCGGGAGTTCGTCCGGGACAGGAAGAGCCGGAACCCGACGGACAAGCTCTGCTCCGCCAAAGAAGCGGTGTCCCGCTTCGTCGGCGACGGGGATTATATCGTCTACGACTTCTCCAGCCTGACGCGAGGCCCCCAGTCCCTCATCCGGGAGGTGATCCGGCAGAAGAAGCGTGACCTCTGGATCGGAGCGGAATTCACGCTCCACGAATCGGCCCTGCTCACCGGGGCGGGGTGCGCATCCCGCATCGACGTCGGGTTCCTGGGATACGGCAACTACATCGGGCAGGCGGTATGCGAGGGACGCGTAAAGGTCTATGAGTGGACCAACGGGGGGCTGGCCTCGAGGATCCTCGCCGGGGCGCGGGGGGTCTCCTTCCTGCCCACACGGGATCTCCTGGGCACCGACAACCTCGCCGTCTCCGCGGCGAAGGTGATCGAAGACCCGTACACGCGGCAGCCGGTGTGCCTCGTCCCCGCCCTCAATCCGGACGTCGCGTTCATCCACGTCCACCAGGCGGACGTCCGCGGGGACGCGCGCATCTTCGGGACGAACCTCTTCGCCCTCGAGGCCGCCATGGCATCCCACAGGGTCATCGTGTCGGCGGAAGAGATCGTCAGTCCCGACGAATTCCGCAAGGACCCCATGCGCACGACGATCCCCTATTTCCTCGTCGACGCCGTGGTACACGCGCCGTTCGGCGCCTACCCGGGGGCGATGCCGGCGCGGTACGAGATCGACCTCGAGCACGTGGACCGGCTGAATGCTATCCGGAACGATGAGCGCATGCAGGAATATCTCGAAGAGAATATCTACGGCGTCGCCGACCACGAGGAGTTCCTCGACAAGAGGGTCGGCGCGGCAAAGATGAAGGAGCTCCGCAGCCGGGCCACGATTATCGAGGGGTATCGGTAGGGAGGGAAGCGATGCCGCGTACCGTAGAGTTCACCGACACGGAGTTCATGATCGCGCAGGCGGCGCGACTCCTCGAGGACGGGAAGTCGATCTTCGTGGGGTGGGGGATCCCGCAGATCGTCGCCATCCTCGCCCAGAAGCTCTACGTCCCCAACGTGATCCAGCTCTTCGAGTTCGGCGCGATCGGCCCGCAGTCGGTCCTTCCGTTCGTGAGAGGAACCATGGGGGGGCCGCAGAACACGTTCCGGTCCCTGCAATGGCTGAACATGAACTGGGCGTTTTCCTATTCCGCCGCGGGATACATGGACTACGGGATGCTCGGTGCGCTCCAGGTCGACCCGTATGGCAACATCAACTCCACCTACCTGGGCGGAACCTTCGAGAATCCGGAAAGGCGGTTCGCGGGCAGCGGCGGCGGAAACCAGGTAGCCTCCCATTGCTGGAGGACGATCATCGTCATCAAGCACGAGGGGCGCCGCTTCGTCCCCAAGGTCGAATTCATCACCTCTCCCGGCTACCTGAGCGGCCCCGGCGCGCGGGAGGCGGCCGGCCTGCCGAGGAACACCGGCCCTTACCGGGTCGTCACCTCGAGGGCGCTCTTCGGCTTCGACGAACGCACGAAGGAGATGACTCTCCTGTCGGTCCTTCGGGGTTTCTCGGTCGAGGAAGTTACCAGGGACATGGCGTTCAGGCCGCTGATCGCGGAGACCGTCACGGAAATCCACCCGCCGACGGAGGACGAGCTGCGCCTCCTGCGGGACGAGATCGACCCTTCCCGGATCATCATCCGGGGCGAAAAGATGACCGCCATCGCCTGAGAGCCTCATTTTTGATTCTCGCTCCGCCGGAACACCTGTCTTGGAGCAAGCGCCCATGCTTTGGCTCCATCCAGACGATGGTCTTCCGGTCAGGCGCCCTCATTGAATAGCCTTTCCCGGATGTTATAATAAAATCCTATGTCGAAACGCGTATACATCGAGACGTTCGGCTGCCAGATGAACGCGGTGGACTCGGCGCGGATGCTTTCCCTTCTGGAAGCGGTCGATTACAGGGCCACCGGATCGATCGCGGACGCCGATCTCGTCCTGCTCAACACGTGCGTCATCCGTGAGAAGGCGGACCAGAAGTTCAGGAGCGCTCTTGGCCACCTTCGTCGGTGGAAGAAGGCGCGCGGAGGGAGGCTCGTGGCCGTCGGCGGCTGCCTGGCGCAGCAAAAGGGGACATCCTTATCGGATAAAGCACCCCATGTCGATATCGTGTTCGGCACCCACAACATCGCGCGCCTGCCGGAGCTCGTCCGGAGGGCGGAGGAGCGAAGGCCCTCCGTCGAGGTGGATTTCACCGGAGACACGAGCCACTGGGACGTGCTCCCGTACCTGGCGGAAGGCGCTGCGAGCGCGATGGTCACGATCATGCAGGGGTGCGACAACTATTGCGCCTACTGCATCGTCCCTTACGTCCGCGGCAGGGAGATCAGCCGGCCGTCGGCGGAAATCCTGGACGAAATACGATCCCTTGCGGACCGCGGCGTGCGCGAGGTGATCCTCCTCGGCCAGAACGTCAACTCCTACGGAAAGAAGGAAGGCGAGATCTCCTTTTCCGCTCTGCTGCGCCGGATCGCCCGCGTTCCCGGGATCGCCCGGATCCGCTTCCTCACCGTCCACGCGAGGGACCTCGACTCGGAGACGATCGGGCTCTTCGAGGAGGTCGCGACGCTTTGCCCCCACATCCACCTCCCGATCCAGGCGGGATCCGATCGGATCCTGTCCGCGATGGGGCGGGGGTACACACGGGAGGAATACCTGAAGAAGGTCCATGCGCTCCGACGGGCGAGGCCGGGGATCGCCTTCTCCTCGGATTTCATCGTGGGTTTCCCCGGCGAGGAGGAAGCCGACTTTCGGAACACCCTCTCCGTCATGGAGGAGGTGCGGTACGATTCCTGTTTCTCCTTCCGGTTCTCTCCCCGGCCGGGGACACGCGCCGCGGCCATGGCCTCCATCGTCCCGGCGGAGACGGCAAGCGAACGGCTCTACCGCCTCCAGTCTCTTCAGGACCGGCATACTCGCATGCGCCTGGCCGCCTGCGTGGGGGAGGAAATGGAGGTCCTCGTGGAAGGGGCGAGCGCCAGGGATTCCGCACGGCTTTCCGGAAGAACGCGGTGCTACAAAGTCGTGAACTTTTCCCCAGACGCAGCCCGACAGGAGCCGTTCCGCCTGGTGCGCATCCGGTCCGCCGGGGCCCACTCGCTTTCGGGTGCGGAAGGAGGCCTCCATGACTAAGGAAATGCAGGTCGTGGGCATCACGATCGACCCGGCGACCCAGTCGCCGATCGTCATACTGCGGGATGTGGAGAACAAGAACATCCTCCCCATCTGGATCGGCATCCTCGAGGCCAACGCCATCGCGGTGGGTCTCGAAAAGGTCAAGCTTCCCCGGCCGATGACCCACGACCTTTTCAAGAGCGTGATCGACCAGCTCGGCGTGAAGCTCCTCCGGATCGAGGTGACGGACATCAAGGACAACACGTATTATGCGCTCCTTCACCTCGAGGCGGGAGGGAAGACGCTCGCGATCGACTCGCGGCCAAGCGACGCGATCGCCATCGCGCTTCGCCTCGGCGCCCCCATCATGGTCCACGACGCGGTGATCGAAAAAGCCGTCCGGGTCGATGCGGCTTCAGGGTCCGGCCCGGAGAAGGACAAGTGGACCGAACTGCTCGAGAAGATGGACCCTGAAGACTTCAGCAAGTACAAGATGTAGCCGCCCGGTTCATGAGGGTAGCACGCATACTGGTCTTGCAGGAAGACGCCGGGGACGGACGGGAGCTCCGGCTCGTGGTCTATGAGCATCCGGTAGAGTTCGATTTCCGCTCTCCATCCGCGCTGACCGGCAACCTGACCGATCCGTCCGCATACAGCGCCATCGTCGCCTCGATCGATACCGCGCAGCCCGAGATCATGGAAGTCCTTAGGAGGGAAGGGAAGAGCGGTCCGCCGATCCTGTTCTTCCGAGGGGACCCGCCCCTCCGGGAAGTCGCGCGATGGGTCATCTGGGCCGACCCGGAGGACAACGGCGCTCCCACGCTCACCGGGCGGCTTCTGTCGGAAAGCCTCGAGTATTATTCCCTCGCCTCGCTCTACCAGCAGTGCCTCAAGATCATGACCTCGCAGGACGAGGACAAGCTTCTCGCCCAGATCACCGACACCTTCGTCCGCGAGCTGGGGGCGGAAAGCTGCGTCATCTGGCTTTCCTCGCCCACGGACCCCGATGAGATGATGATCGCCTCGGTGAGGGGGGTCATCAGCATCGACAGGGAGGGTTCGCGGTTCTTCCTCTCCCAGACCGAGTGGGCCGATTCGATCTGGAAGGCGAAGCCGTTTCCCGTCTCCTCGTCGCCCGAAGAGCTCGCGCCGCCCTCCGGCAAGCCGGCCTTGTCCCTCTATATACCGCTCATCCACCAGGAGAAGCCGATCGGGCTCGTCAAGCTGGGCGAGCGGATCGACCGGAAGCCTTACGGCGAAAGCGACCGTTACATCGCCCGCATCATCGCCGATTACGCAGCTTCCTCCCTGAAGACCGTCGACCGCCTGATACGGATGGAGAAGATCGCCCTGCGCGATCCGGAAACGCGGGCCTATTCCGCCGCCTTTCTCGCCGACTATTTCGAGAAGGAGCGGTACAAATCGGGCAGGTTCCGCCGCCCCCTTTCCCTGATCTTCCTCGCGATCGACAACTTCGCGTTCCTCATGGAGCAGACCAGGGAGAGCATGGTGGTCGGCGCGCTGGCGGCGATGGTCGACTCGATCCGGAAGGCGCTGCGGGACTCGGACCTCATCGCGCGGGTCGAGCCCGACAGGTTCTGCATCGTGCTCCCCGAGACGGACCATTTCGGGTCGATGCTGGCGGTCCGGCGCTTGAGAAAGGCGGTGAAGGAAGTCGGAGGGATCCAGTTTCTCGGGAGCGAATACTCCCTGCAGCCCTTCTTCATGTCCGCCACGTATCCCCGGGACGGGAAGGACTTCATGGAGCTCTGCCGGGTCGCGGACGACAAGTACGTCAGGCAGCAGAAGAGCCCCCTCCACCGGCTCCGACTCATGGAGAAATCGTTCTGGGACGCTTTCGAGACCCTGGTGGGGAAGCCCGAGTACTACGACCTCCTCCGGAAAGGAGAGGACGTCCCCTATTTCACCCGCGTCCGCCGGGACCTCGGGAGGAACGGGCACTTCTCCATCCCGAGGGAGGTCTTCCTGAGAATGGTCGAGTCGATCGCCCAGGACGTGGTCTCCGACGGCGAGTCCCGCGGCCTCGTGATCGCCGCGGGCCCCCGGCCGGAGATCTTCAAGCAGATCTTTCTCTCCTTCGGGGCCGTCCCTCCCGGAGGGCGCAACATCTACATCCTCGGGCAGTCCGGAAGCACCCGGTTCGACGCGAAGAACCTTCTCTATGTGACCGCCGACGACGAGCGCCTGAGAGAGAAGGAGTTCGTCCTCTTCCTGAAGGAGAACGGCGCCTACGGACTGTTCGCCACGGGGCGGCAGGAGGAGGTCTGCGGGTTCAACACGGCGGACGAGTGGCTGGTGGAGTCGATGATGGAAAAGGTCCAGGAAATGTATCTCCTCCAGGGCAACTTTTAGGCCGAGGCCGCCATGCCAGCAACCACCGCGGTGAAAACCGTCCTCCTCGCCGATCCTTCCGAAAAATCCCGCCAGAACTTGAGCCACTTCCTGAAGGAGAAGGGGATGGAGGTGATCGAGGCGGCGGACGGCAGCAAGGCGCTCGCCGAGACTCTTCTCCGGCGGCCGGACATCCTGCTCCTGGACCTCTCGGTCGCCGTCCTTTCCCCGGACAAGCTCGTGCAGATCCTGCGCGCCAATCCGAACACGAAGGCGATTCCCATCTTCTTCCTGAGCGAGAAGGAGAAGAGCGTTTCGGGGTTCCGACCCGGCGTGGACGAGTTCATCCGCAAGCCCTTCCACGAGGAGGAGGTCTTCCTCCGGATCCAGCGAGCCCTGTTCCAGGACTCCCTCTCGGAGGTGTTTTCGGGCGATTCCGAGATCAGCGGGAACCTCTCCCAGGTCTTTCTCCCCGATCTCTGGCAGATGCTGTCGTTGAACTCGAAGAGCGGGATCATCCAGGTCGAGGGAGAGGGGATGTCGGGCTCGATCTATATCGAAAAGGGCGAGATCGTCTCGGCGGTCACGCAGAACATCGTCGGAGAGAAGGCCCTCTTCCGCCTGATCCCCTTGAAAGAAGGGAAGTTCCGGTTCATCCCGGGGAAAGTGGGGGTCCGGCGCACGATCTTCACGCCGAGCCAGCACGCGGTCCTGGAGGGGATGCGGCAGTTCGACGAGCTCGTCAAGCTCGGGAGCCAGCGGCCCGCGCCCAACGAGTCGGTCCTGATCGTGAAGGATGCGAGGTCGCTTGCGGGAGCGGGGGGGGTGGTCCGCGAAATCCTCCTTCTCGCGGAATTCTGCAGCCGCGTGGACGATATCGTCAACAACTGCAGCTTCCCCGACCTGCCGGTTTACGAGACCCTGCTCCATCTCAAGAAGAGGGGAGTCCTGAAGATCGGGCTTTTCGAGAAACTCCCCGTGAAGAGCGAGTTTCTCCCTCCCGAGGACCTGGCCCGCCTGAGGAGCCGAATGGAGGAGAGAGGAACATATGCCAACGGCGCCATGGGGCGGATCGTTCTCTTCCTCCCCGATCCGTCGCTTCTGGAGGGTGTGGTCATGGCCCTCGGGCAGTTCCGCGAGTTCGAGGTGGACAGCGCGTTCTTCGCTTTGCGCCGCAAGGAGGGATTCCCCCTCGGGATGTTCGGGAAGATCCGCCTGGGGGAGGACAGCTCCCTCTGCCTCTACGCATTTCCCTACCTGCGCAGCACCTCCCCGATCTGGTACGCGATCGCCCCCAGGCCCGTGGGGATCATCGCCTTCCTGAAGGATGAGGTTTCGAGCTCCCTGGAGGGTCTGCTGGCGGTGTCCGACTACACCCGCGGCGCGGACGCGCGGGTGGTGCTGGCGGTGATGGGCAAGACCTTCACCAATTTCGGCCTGGGGGAGAACACCCTGCGGCTGTTCCAGAACCGCGTCGAGAAGCTGGGATGCTTCCTCAAGGTCCAGGAGATGGAGCAGCTGTCCCCCGGCGAGATCCGGGACGCCCTCGCCCGCGTCGTGCGCCAATACCTGGAAGGGGAAACGAAATGATCGACCTTCACATGCACTCCACCTTCAGCGACGGAGAGCTGATCCCCGCCGAGGTCGTTTCCCGGGCGATCTCCGCCGGCTACACGCACCTGGCGATCACCGACCATGCGGATCCCTCCAACATCGAGTACGTGATCGAGCGTATGGCGCACGTCTGCGACGAGCTCCGGGGAAAGGTCGCGGCGAAGGTCTATCCCGGCGTCGAGATTACCCACGTCCCCCCGAAGCTCATCGCCCCCCTCGTCGCACTGGCAAGGGAAAAAGGGGCGAGGGTCGTCACCGTCCATGGAGAGACGATCGTGGAGCCGGTGCCGAAGGGGACGAACATGGCGGCCATCAAGGCAGGGGCGGACATCCTGGCGCACCCGGGCCTGATCACCGAGGCGGAAGGCCGGCTTGCCGGAAAGAAAGGCGTGCTCCTCGAAATCACCGCGCGGCGGGGCCATTCCCTGACCAACGGCCATGTCGCTCGATTGGCTGTGAACTGCGGCGCCCGCCTGGTGTACAATACCGATTCGCACTCCCCGGAGGACTTTACGACCTGGGAGACGGCGCTCCGGATCATCCGGGGGGCCGGGCTTTCGGAAAGGGATGCGAACCG
>JACRIV010000035.1 GCA_016220005.1 Deltaproteobacteria bacterium | reverse complement strand
GAACGACAGCGCGAAGAAAAAGAGGAATCCCGCGCAGACCCCGACGATCCCCCGGTAGAGCCGGTCGGTGAACCGGCCCCGCCCCATCGAGACCGTCAGGCCGACGAAGAGGAACCAGGCGGCGTCCGCCAGGATGTGCCCGGCGAAGAAGAAGGCGACGCCCACGATCCCCTGCCCCCGGGATAACGCCAGGTATCCCAGGCCGATCGTCGCCCACCACAGCGACCAGTAGGGGTTGGAAATCGATGCGACGACGCCGTCCGCGATGGGGCGCCAGAGACCGGCCGGCTTCCCGTCTCCCGCCCCGAACTCCTGCGGCATTCCATCGCCCCCCGCCGCGAAACGGAGGACCCGGATCTCCCGGATCATCCCCCATGCCATCCAGATGAGTGCCGCGCTGCCCGCCAGCGCGATGACGGTCGCCGCCGCCTCCCCCTTCACCCACTCGGCAAGGCCGAAAAGAAGGAGCACGACGAGCAGGATCTCCAGAATCCCGTGTCCGAGGACCAGGAGGGGCGCCGCGATGAACCCGCGACGGGTGGCGTCCCGCACGGTCACCGCAAGAAGGGGCCCCGGCATCAGCGCCCCGGAGAGCGCAATGATGAAGGAAGAGACGAAGATGGCGGCGGGAGTCGCGAAATTCATATAGAATTTTTATAACACAAAACCGGTGTCCGATGGGGGGGACACTCCTCAACGTGGCACTTGAGATAGGAATGTCCCCGCCGCCGGGAGAGAGAGAGGAACGTGAC
Source organism: Deltaproteobacteria bacterium (assembly GCA_016220005.1). Lineage (GTDB taxonomy): Bacteria > Desulfobacterota > Deferrimicrobia > Deferrimicrobiales > Deferrimicrobiaceae > JACRIV01. Next base: position 5,287 of record JACRIV010000035.1, on the reverse strand, counting down.
GCCTTCCGGGCCCGCACCCACGGTGGACATCCTCATCGAGGTGGGGGACCGGATCGTCCTGATCCGGCGGAAGTACCCCCCGGAGGGCTGGGCCATCCCGGGAGGGTTCATCGACCTGGGGGAGAAGGCGCAGGAAGCCGCCGTGCGCGAGGCGCTCGAGGAGACCGGCATGCGGGTGACCCTGACCGCCCTGCTCGGGGTCTACTCCGACCCGGCCCGCGACCCGCGCCGTCACACGATTTCAACCGTTTACATCGCCAAAGCGGAAGGAACGCCTTCCGGCGGGGATGACGCCGCCGAGGCGCGCCTCTTCTCGGAGCACGACCTCCCGCAGCCCCTGGCCTTCGACCACGCAAAGATCCTGGCCGACTACTTCCGGTTCAAGAAGACGGGGGAGCGGCCGCTGTAGCGCGAGCGCCGACGACGCCTCGATGTCGCTGCGCCTCGGCCGGGCGTGCAGGCCGCCGCAACGGGGTGCCCCTCGCGCGGGCCTGAGCGACGAGCGGGAGCCATGGATGGCGGAGCGAGGAGCGACGGAGCCGCCGCCTGTCCAGGGACGGACAGGCAAGGCGTCCCGTGCGAGGGGTAGCCCGTGAGGCGAGCCTAGCACCCTCCCGAGGCGCAGCGCCTTCCGGATCGGCGGAATATGGGGAGGCATCGCGGCGGCGACCCCTCCCCGGGACTGCGGGCAGGAACTATCGGAGCGCCTTGATCGCCTCCTCGATCCGGTCGATCCCCTTGACGATGTTCGCCATCGAGGTGGCGTAGGAGAGACGCTGGCAAGCGTCCTCCCCGAAGGCGACGCCCGGAACCGACGCGACCTTGTACTCCTCCAGGAGATAGGCAGCCAGCTCGGTGGAGTTGCCGATCTTCTTCCCCGAGGGGGTCTTCTTCCCGTACACCTTCGAGAAGTTCGGGAAGACGTAGAACGCTCCCTGCGGAAGGAGGCAGGACACGCCGGGGATGCCGTTCAGCCGGTCGACGATGTAGCGGCGGCGCCTGTCGAACTCCGCCACCCACTCCTTCATGAACTCCTGCGGGCCGTTGAGCGCCGTGATCGCCGCCTTGTCGCAGAACGACACCGGGTTGGAGGTGCTCTGGCTCTGGATGTTGTTCATCGCCGCCACGAGATCCTTGTCCGCCGCGACGTAGCCGATCCGCCACCCGGTCATGGAGAACGCCTTGGACAGGCCGTTGACCAGGATCGTCCGCTTCTTGATCTCCTCACCATGCGAGGCGATGCTCGCGAACTCGAACCCGTCGTAGACGAGCTTCTCGTAGATCTCGTCCGAGATCACGGTGATGTCCCGCCCGACGATGACCTTCGCCAGCTTCGCGAGCTCGTCCTTGGAGTAGGCGGACCCCGTGGGGTTGGAGGGGCTGTTGAGGACCACGCACTTCGTTTTGGGGGTGATCGCCTTGTCGAGCTCCGCGGCGGTCATCTTGAACCCGTTCTTCTGCGTCGTCTCGACGATGACCGGCTTGGCGCCGGCGAGCAGCACGATGTCCGGGTAGGAGACCCAGTACGGCGCCGGGATGAGGACCTCGTCCCCCTTCTCGAAGAACGCCTGGGCCACGTTATAGATGGAATGCTTGGCCCCCAGCGACACGATGATGTTCTCCCGCATGTAGTCGAGGCCGTTGTCGCGCTTGAGCTTGGCGATGATCGCGTCCTTGAGCTCCGGCGATCCGGGAACCGGGGTGTACTTCGTGTACCCGGCGTCGAGGGCCTTCTTGGCGGCCTCCTTGATGTGATCGGGCGTGTCGAAGTCCGGCTCGCCCGCCCCGAACCCGACCACGTCGATCCCCTGCGCCTTCATCGCCTTGGCCTTGCTCGTGATCGCCAGCGTCGGAGACGGCTTGATCTTTCCCACCCTGCCTGCAAGCTTCATCGTTTTTCGCTCCTTTCCACGGATGCGGTGTCTCGTGTTTATTTGCCCTTCCTGATCTTCCGCAAGACCTGCTCCCGGACCATCGGGGGGACCAGGTCGTCGATCTTTCCGCCGAAGCCGGCGATCTCCTTGACGATGTTGGAGCTGATGTAGGAGTACCGCTCCCCCGTCATCATGAAGACCGTGTCGACCTCCGGGGCCAGCTTCTTGTTCATGTGGGCCATCTGGAATTCGTACTCGAAATCCGAGATCGCCCGCAAGCCCCGAACCACCACGTGGGCCCCCTTGTCCCTTGCGTAGTCGACGAGGAGCCCCCGGAAGGAATCTATCTCCACGTTGGAATAGGAGCGGGTGAGCTTCCGGAGCATCTCCATCCGCTCGGACGTGGTGAAGAGGACGTTCTTCCGGATGTTCCGGGCCACGGCGACGATCACCCTCGAGAACACCCGGGAGGACCGGTCGACGATGTCCAGGTGTCCGTAAGTCGGCGGATCGAACGAGCCGGGATAAACCGCGATCGTCTTCATCTTGGCTCCTTATGCGAAAATTTCCCGGTCCGCCGGGTCAATGGGAGGCGACGAACACCATGACCCGCGTGTCGCCGTAGCGCCTGTCGACGGTGCGCTCCCACCCCTCGGGGAAGGCGGCCTCCGGCGACCGGAACGCCTCTTCGACCACCACGACGGCTCCGGGATCGAGGAGGCCCGCCCGGCGAAGGCCCGCCGCGGACTCCGCCGCCAGCCTTTTGCCGTACGGGGGATCGAGGAAGACCAGGCCGAACCGCATCTCCCGTGCGCGCAAGCGGCGCAGCGCCTGGCGGTAATCCGTGAGGAAAACCTCCGCCCCTTCGGCACCCAGCGATTCGATGTTCTTCATGAGGATCGCGAACGCGCCCCGGTCCGACTCGACGAAGACCGCGGAAGCCGCGCCGCGGGAGAGCGCCTCGAGGCCCAGGGCGCCGCTGCCCGCGAACAGGTCCAGCGCCGCCGCGCCGGCGACCCGCTCGCCGAGGATGTCGAAGATCGCTTCCCGGACCTTGTCGGTCGTGGGCCGCACCGCCAAGCCCTTCGGGGCGCGCAGGGTCCTACCCCGCCATCTCCCCGCGACGATCCGCAACCCGCCTCTTACGCCCGGACGGCGAGGTAATCGGCGACGATCTTCGCCGTTCCCTCGGCGCGGAAGGCCCGGAAGAGCTGCAGGGCCTCCCGGTAGGCCGCCCGCTCGATCTTTCCGGCATACTCGGCGGGAATCGCGTCGATCTCCTGCTTGAACTGCTTCGTCGCGAACTTGATGTCCTTGCCGGCGGCCTTCGCCCAGTCGCGCATCCTCTGCATCAGCGCGGGGGGCAGTCCCTCGTGGGCGATGTTCTGCCACTGCGTGCCGACGTTCCCCTTGCGGATGCCGTAATCGGCGAATTTTCCGATCAGGTGCAGCGGCGTCCCGGTGATCCCGTGCTGGGCGATGTCGACCCCGAACCGGTGGTGCACCGCCTCGTGGATCTGCCCCGTCCGATCGAGGTCGATGAAGATTTTCTCCCCCTCGAGGTAGTTGCCGTGCTTGGAGCCGTTGTTGACGGCGAGCAGGTCCGGCGAGACGCCGGCGGCGGTGAGCCGCTCCATGAGCTCCACCGCCTCCTCCACCGTAGAAAGGGTCGACTCGCTGCCGGCGGACTTGATCTCGCCCACTTCCACCTCGAGCCCGAGGCCGCACTCCCGGATCGGGGCGGATAGCTCTGCCGTGAACCGTGCGTTGTCCGGAATCGGGTTGAAGGAGGCGTCGATCGCGAACGAGGTGTACCCGGCGGCAAGCTCGGCCGCGATCAGCGCGCGCGCGTCCTGGATCTCCTTTTCGGAGGTGTTCTTGACCGTGATGTGGTCGCCGTGGATGACGAAGGGGACGGTGAAGTTCGCCTTCTTCGCACAGGAGAGGATGGTGGACACGAAGATCTCCGGCGTCATCCCCGTGTAGCCCCCGTCGACGTTCCCCTCCGTCTTGGCGAGCTCGAACGCGACGACGGCCCCAAGCTCGTCGGCGGCCTGCATGATCCCCGGTATCACGGAGGGTATCCGGATGTTGCACGCCATCACGATCGTCTTGTGCGGGGAAAGAGCCTTGAAAACGTCGCGCCCGTTCACCGGGCAGGCGGGATTGTCGGCGGGAACCTTCGCCGCGGCGTTCGCGGGCACGAACTTCTTCAACGCCGTCCAGTTCATTCGACGAACCTCCAGGGGATATGCCCCATCATTATTGGAATTTCATGCCTGTTCGTCAAGGTAGAACGGGCCATTTGCGCGAGTGATGAAGCACCCGCAGCACCTGGACTGCGGCTCCCCGCACCCGGTAAACCACGATGAACGGCGTCCCCGTCACCACGAGTTCCCGCGTTCCCGGAACTCTTCCCGGCCTCCCGATGTTCGGCTGTTCCTGCAGATACTCCACCGCTTCGCGAACCCGTCCGCCCATCCGCTCCGCCGCCCGCGGGTTATCGGAAGCGATAAAGGCACCGGCCTCTCGAAGATCCAGGATTGCCGGGCGCGTCCACTCGAGACGCATTCTAGCGGCGTCCCCAGCGTTTCAGTTCCTTGAGCGCCTCGTCGTGACCGACGACCTGCCCCTTCTCCGCCGCCGCTATTCCTTCGTGGATAGCCGTGACCTGCCATTCCTGGACGGCCAGGTATTCTTCGACCGCGCACGCCGCCAGATAGGATTTCGAGCGGTCCGTCGATTTCGCCAAATTCTCCAATCGCTTGGCCAGATCCTCCGGCAACCTCACGGAAAGAAGCGATGCCTTCGTCATATCATCCCTCGTATACATGTGATGATATATCGATGATAACAGGCAGGGAAGACGAAAGCAATCGTTCCGTTTACCGCAGTGTCAGGCTCTCGCGGGCGTACTTGACGATCGGGGAGAGGAAGAACTCGATCACCCGGCGCTTCCCCGTTTTCACTTCCACGGCGGCGGCCATGCCGGGGGAAAGGGGAACGTAACGGCCCTCGGCCAGGACCGTCGTTTTTTCCAGGGTGACCTTCATCTTGTATACGGGGCCCAGCTTCTCGTCCTCGACGGCATCGGGGCTGATGTGGAGAATTTTTCCCCGGATCGTCCCGTACTTCTGGAACGGAAAGGCGTCGAGCTTCACCTCCGCCTCCTGGCCGACCTTGACGAACCCGACGTCCTTGTTCAAGACCATCGCCTCCACGATCAACGGCGTGCCGTCGGGGACGATGGAGACGATGTCTTGGGCGGGTTTCACGATCCCCCCGATCGTGTACATCGCCAGCCCGTGGACAGTGCCGTGGACGGGAGAGGCGAGCCGCTCCAGCTCGTACCGTTTCCTTGCCTTGACGACCTCCCCTTCGACCGAATTGATCGATTTCTCCCGCTCCACGAT
>JACRIV010000004.1 GCA_016220005.1 Deltaproteobacteria bacterium | reverse complement strand
CGGTCAACCTCGGTCTGGATGGAGTCCAGCACGTGCTTGCAGTCGGGCTTGAGGAGATGCTTGGTCTTCCCCATCTGCTTGAGCCACTCGGTCACCGGCACCTTCTTCCCCTTCTCCTCCGGGTCGTAGTTGAGCGTCGTGATCCCGTGCTCCACCTCATAAAGGGGGAAGAAGCAGGAGTCCACGGCCGCCTGGATGATCGGCACGGAGATCCGCTCCTCGGTCTTCCACGCCAGCGGGCACATGGAGATGAGCTTGCCGAACACCAGGCCCTCTTCGGCGTACTTCTGCGCCTTGGCGGCCTTGCGGACCATGTCGCGCGGGTTGGACTCCGCCGCCGTGAAGAGATACGGGATGTGGGCGGCGGCGAAGATCTGCGCCGTGTCCTTGTGGTGCGTGGACTTCCCCTTCTGGGCCGGGCCGTAGTTCGACGTGGAGGTGGAGTGCCCCATCGGGACCGTGAAGGAGAGCTGGGAGCCCGTGTTCTGGTACCCCTGGTTGTCGTACTCGATGATGATGAACCGGTTGTTCCGCGCGGCGGCGCCCAACGAGGGCCCGATCCCGATGTCGTGGCCGCCGTCGCCGGTGACCATGATGAAGGTGATCTTCTCGTCCTTCGGGATCTCTCCCCGGAGCTTGCGCTCCTCGAACATCTCGGTGACGCCCGACATCGTCGCCGCGCCGTTCTGGAACAGGTTGTGGATGTAGGTGACCTTGTGGGAGGTGTACGGGTATCCCGTCGTCACCACCATCCCGCAGCCGGTGTGGAACAGCACCGTCACGAACCCTTCGATCCCTTTGAGGAACGTGTTGAGGTTCACGAAGATCCCGCAGCCCGGGCAGGCGCCGTGGCCCGGGGCGATCCGCTTCGGCCGCTCGGTCAGGGCGCGCATGTTCACGCCCTTGACGTCCATCTTCCCTTCCGCGCCGACCTCGATCCGGACCAGCCCGGAGGCCGCCGCTTCGGGGATCGGCTCGAACGCCTGGGCCGGCTCGAACCCCTTCTCCCCGGGGTTGGCGCCGAAGTAGTCGTACGGCACCTTGACCTCGCCGGTGCGGGCGATCGTAAGCGCCTCGCGCAGCATCGCCTCGGCGTCCTCGACGAAGAACTCCTTCCCGCCGACGCCGTAGATCCGGCCGGCGACCTGGGTAGCGTTCCCCTTGACCCCCTGGAGGGCCGCCTTGACCTCGATCGTCATCGCCCCGCCGTAGGCGCCGAAGTTGTCCTGCCGGTCGGCCACCACGAGCCCCTTGACCTTCGAAAGGGCGTCGCGGATCTCTTTCACCGGGAACGGACGAATGACGTTGGGCCGGACGAGCCCGACCTTCAGGCCCTGCTTCCGCAGGGCGTCGACCGCCTCCTTGGCCGTCTCGGCCGCGGAGTTCAGGATGAACAGCGCCGCCTCGGCGTCCTCCATCCGGTACAGCTCGACCACCGGGTAGTCGCGGCCGGAGAGCTTCGCGTACTCGGCGAACACCTTCTTGATCACCGCGTCGGCCCGGACGATCGCGTCGGCCTGCTGCTTCTTGTTGTTGATGAGGTCGGGGTCGTTCATGTAGGGACCGATCGTCACCGGCTTGCGCGGGTCGACCGAGGTGACCGTGGGGACGAAGGGCCCCAGGAAGTCCTGGACGACCTTCGCGTCGGAGAAGATCTCGATCCGGCGCTTCTGGTGGGAGGTGAAGAAGCCGTCGAAGGCCACCATCACGGGGAGCCGGACCGCCATGTCCTCGCCGATCTTGGGCGCCATGACGTTCATGTCGTAGACCGCCTGGGCGTCCGACGCCATCAGGATGATCCAGCCGGTGTTCATCGCCAGCATGATGTCGCTGTGGTCGCCCCGGATGTCGAGGGGGCCCGACACCGCGCGGGTGACGATGTTGAACACCATCGGGAACCGGGTCCCGGACTGGACGGGAAGCTGCTCGAAGCCGAACAAGAGCCCGTTCGCGGAGGTGGCGTTGAAGACCCGCCCGCCCGCCGTGGTGCCGCCGAAGCAGATCCCGGCGGCGCCGTGCTCTCCGTCGCCGGGGATCATCCGGATCGTATGCTCCCCTTCCGCCTTCATCGCGTCGAGGGTCTCGGCGATCTCGGTGGACGGGGTGATCGGGTAGTACCCCATGATGTGGTAGTTGACGTGCTTGGCCGCCATCGCCGCGATCTCGTTGCCGCTCTGGACGACCACCTCCTGCGCCGGCCGCGCAGCCGCCTTTTTTGCCGTTTCGGCCATCTCTTCTCTCCTTCGATCCCTTATTTCATGAACTTGTGTTTGACGGTGATCTTATCCATGTCCTGCTCGGCCTCCTTCGCGGGGACGAGAGCGCCGAACTTGCAGATGTAGGTGCACCGCAGGCACCCCTTGCAGTACTGGTAGTCGATCCCCAGCAGCACCATGCCGTCCTTGCCCGTCTTGGGGTCCTTGCCCCGTTCCCAGACGTAGCAGTAGTCCGGGCAGGTGATGTCGCATTCCCCGCAGCGGGTGCACTTGTCCAGGATGAACAGGGGGATCATTCCCGTCCGGCTGGTGGAAAGGTCCTTGAACCGGGAGTTCCCCACCGAGTAGATCGTCCCGCCGATGGGGGCATTCTCGTAGCCCAGCTTCGGGAGCTCGCGCCGAAACGGCGTGGCCGGGAATTTTCCGTCGACCGGGAACTCCTCGAACTTCACCTCGTCGTAGCCGCGCTTCAAGGCCTCGAGGTTCCCCTTCATCAGCGCCGGGTACTTCTTCCCGAACGCCTCCTGGATGGAGCCTACCAGCGCCTTCCATTCGAAGAAGCCCGCGGCCTTCGCGATGGCGCCCATCATGACCATGTTCACCCGCGAGCCGGTGGCCATCGCGATCTCCATCGCGTCGACGACGCCGACCTTGCCTCCCTCCAGTTTCAGGTAATCGCGGGCCTCGGCCGGCGTCCTGCGGGTGTTGAGGATCACCGTCGTCTTCCCGGGGGCCGCGCCCGCCGTCACCGGGACCGACTTGGCCAGCGCCTCATGGAAGATGGCCAGCACGTGCGGCTCTTCGATGGGGCTGTTCACCCGGATCTTATGCTCAGCCTCACACAGCCGGACGAACGCCTTGACCGGCGTCCCTTTCTTCTCCGAGCCGTAGGAGGCGAACCCCGCGCCGTTCAGCCCCATCCCGAGGATCGCGGTCTCGGTCAGGATCTTTCCCGCCACGTTGGCGCCCAGGCCCCCGATGCTCTCCATCCGGATCTCGAAGAACCCCAGATCGTTTTTGACCGGCAGTTTCCCCGCCGTCTTGCTCTGAATCATTGCTTTGCCCCTCTCCGGTGGTTTCCTGTTCGGCCCCGCCTGAACCCGCATTTCTCACCAGCCTCCTGCTGCGGCGACGGAGCCCGGTGAGAAATCCGGGTTAACCCGAATCAGAGTTCTTTAAAGTGGTAGGACCATTAAACCATTAAGTAGAATTGCCCGATAGGTTACCTGTCGAAACGGGAAGATGTCAAGTGCAGCGGGTTATACTTCCCGCCGTCCCTTGATCGCCCTGCCCACCGTGATCTCGTCGGTATACTCCAGGTCCGACCCCATGGGCATCCCGTAGGCGATGCGAGTAACGCGCATGTTCAGCGGCTTCAGAACGCCTGCAAGGTAGGAGGCGGTGGACTCCCCTTCCGCCGTCAGGTTCGTGGCGAGAATGACCTCCCCTATCCCTCCCTGGGCAAGCCGGTCAAGCAGCTCGCGGATGTGGAGATCCTCCGGCATCACCCCGTCGATCGGGGAGATGGCCCCCCCCAGGACATGGTATCTCCCCTTGTATTCCCCGCTTTTTTCGATCGGGACGATGTCGGTGGGGTCTTCAACGACGCAAATCAGGTCATCCCGGCGCGCGGGGTCCGTGCACAGGGCGCACGGATCGACATCCGCGAAGTTAAAACATTTTGAACAGTTTATCACAGCATCCGGAATCGCGGCAATGGCTTCCCCCAATTCCCGCACGGATCCGGGCGGCATCTTCAGCATGTGGAGCGCCAGGCGCGTCGCCGTCTTTTCCCCGATGCCGGGAAGCCGGGAGAGCAGGCCGACGAGCCTGCGAAGCGGCTTGGGATAGGACACGTTCAGAACAGCCCCGGGAGATTCATCCCCCCGGTGACCTTGGCCATTTCGGCGGCGATCATCTCCCGGGAGCGCGACAGGGCCTCGTTCACCGCGGCCCGGACGAGGTCCTGAAGGAGGTCCGCTTCCTCCGGGGATATCACTTCCTTCTCGATCCGCACCGAGAGGACCTCCTGCCTGCCGTTGACCACGACGGTCACCATCCCGCCTCCCGCGGAGGCCTCGACGGTCTTCTCCGCCAGCTCCTCCTGGAGCTTGGCCAGCCGCGCCTGCATCTGCTGCGCCTGGCGCAGCATGCCCTGAAGGTCTTTCATTGCTCCTCTCCTTCCACCTCCTGCTCGTACTCCTCCGGGGTCGGGACCGAAGGTTCCGCCGACTCCGGTTCCGGTTCCGGAGGGGGGATCGGCTTCGGGGCGGGCCGGACCTCCAGGACCGTCGACCCCTCGAACTCGCGAAGCACCTCCAGGAGCAGCGGATCCGAGAGAGCCTTCTTCTCGGGCCGGTCCTCCTCTTTCCTTACGGCGCCGGGATCAGGGCTTTTTTTTTCCGCCGAAACGGAAAGCCGGACCTCGAGCTTCCTCCCCGCGACCTCTTCAACCGCGTGAAGGAGCACAGGCCACTTGTCCTCTTCCCGGAGCCGATCCAGCACGAATTGGTGGGGAGAAAAGATGACCAGTTCGTCCCCCTCCATCCGTCCCTTCATCTGGGAGAGCAGTCCCAGGAGGACCGTCTTCCTCTTTCCGCCCAGGTTCCGCAGGAGCGCGTCCCAGACCTCCCCCTTCGCTCCTGACGGAGCTTCGGGGGACACGTCCTCCCTCGTCCTTCGCACCGCGGAGGACAGGTCCCCCTTCTCTACTCCCGGAACTCCCCCCTCCGCTGCCTTCGCAGTCCCGGGGGACAAACCGGCTGGGGGCGCAGGCGGGGGCGTACGCTTTGCGTAGGTCGTCGCCTGGACCTTCGGGGCGGAGGCGGCCTCCGGGGCGGAGGTCTCCATCTCCTCCACCGCCAGAAGCCCGGGGGCGTTGACGAGGCGCAGGAGCAGCAGCTCGAACCCGAGGCGGGGGAACTCGGTGCCCAGCACGTCCTTCTCCGACCGGAAGGCAATGTCCAGGAGGAACATCCACTCCTCGCGGCTCTTCGCCACGCACAGCTCCTTCATGCGGGCAAGGGAGGAGGGAGAGTGGCGG
>JACRIV010000039.1 GCA_016220005.1 Deltaproteobacteria bacterium | reverse complement strand
GAAATCGGCGAGTTGCCCCTGTCCCTGCAGCCCAAACTCCTGCGCGCCCTCGAGCAGAAGGAGATCAAACGGGTGGGGGGGAACGAGACGATCCTTGTGGACGTCCGGATCCTGGCGGCCACGAACCGGAACCTGCGGGAAGAGGTCGCAAGAAAGACGTTCCGGGACGACCTCTATTTCCGGATAAGCACCCTTACCCTCTCCGTGCCGCCTTTGCGGGAGCGGCGAGAGGATATCCTCCCGATCGCCCACCATTTTCTTCTCGATATCGCATCGAGGACCGGGCGTCCCGCTCAGGGACTGTCCGGGCCGGCAGCCCAATTCCTGTCCGCCCACCATTGGCCGGGCAACGTGCGGGAGCTTCGCAACGCGATCCAGCGGGCGGTCGTGATGAGCGAAGGGGGGCCTCTCCAGGCCGAAGATTTTTCCTTCCTCCTCGGGGCGGAAACGGCGCCGCAGGGGCCAAAGGACGACCTTTCGCTCTCCCGGTGGGAACAATCCGAGAGAAACAATATCCTGTCGGAGCTCTCCCGCCAGAACTGGAACAAGACACGCACGGCCAAGGAGCTCGGGATCGCCAAGTCCACCCTGTTCGAGAAGCTGAAAAAATACGGGATCCGGTCCCAGGAGTCCGACCGATAACAGGACGAACCGTCCGGATCTCGGACCGTATCGAGCCATTCCATCCCAAGTCTTCCTGATCCGTTTCTCCATCTCCCCGATTTCACGTCGATTCCGCGAACGTCCCGGACGGAACACGTCGGAATGCGTCTTGCTCTCCTACCGGACGTAAATTCACCGGAAAGGAGAAAAGAACATGGTCAAGTCAACCAGTGTTCGCAACCGCAGGGGGCAGGGGCTGACCGAGTACATCATCATCGTCGCTCTCGTCGCCATCGCGGCGATCGGGATCGTCAACATTTTCGGCAACCAGCTCCGCAACCAGTTCGCCACGATCATCACGGCGATGTCGGGAAGTTCCCAAAAGCAGGTGAAATCCCTCGCCGACAAGGCCCACACGGAGACCAACCTGAAGTCTCTCTCAGACTATGCGGCTTCGAAATAACCGGGGGACGTCGATGATCGGTTTTCTGGTCGGTTCCATCGTCCTGGCGACGTTGATCTTCTCTATCATCCAGTTCGCGTTCCTGTGGGCCGGGCAGGGCGCGGTGGAGACCGCCGCTCACTTCGCTGCGCGGAAATTCGCCTTGAATGCGCGGCTGGATATCCGGAAGGCCAAGTCGGTCGCCCTGTCCGAGGCATCTTTCCTGTGCCGGCAGCGGCCCGGCGGGAAGTGGGAATCCGCGGCCCTGACCTCGCTCGACTTCGCGCGTGAGGGGGAAGACTCCTCGGCAACCCGCGCCGTGACCGGGGAGGCCTATCGGGTGCGCCTGACGCATTGGGTCGAACTGGTGGTCCCCTGGGTCGATCGGGTGTTGTTCACCGTGGCGCCGGTAAGGAAAGCAAAGCTTGGAGACAAGTATTACCTGCTCCTCCACGCAACGCGGTGGGTCACGGTGGAGTAACCATGATCTCTTTCTTCAGCAGGCAGATCGACCATCGCCGCAGGGGAAACGCGGGGCAGGCTGCGGTCCTGTTTCTGACGACGATATGCGCCATCCTTGCGCTCGTTTTCGCCACGATTCATACAAGCCACCTTGGCCTGGAAAGAATCGCCGCATCCAACGCCGTGGACGCCATAGCACTTTCCGCCGCCACCTGGGAAGCCCGCGGCCTGAATCTCATCGCGGCATTGAACGACGGGATCCTCCAGTGTTTCCGGGTCATCCGGTGGATCTGCATCGTCTGGGCTTCCCTGGCGGTCGCCGCCTGTTTCGGCGCGGGAATGCCCGCGTTTTCCGCTTACTCCCAGCGCGCTCCGAGGATGATCCGCTCCTACTGGAAAACCGCGAAACAGTTGGAAGAGTGGTCCGTCAAGGTGAAAAACGTCACCCCCTATCTGGTCCTGGCGGAAACGGCCGCCCTGGCAGGGAAGCTGAAAGTGACCGGGGCGCTCTATCCGTGCAACCCACGAGGCCCGCACGACGGGGAATCCACCCTGGAGCTCCACCTGAAACCCGGGCCTCCCCTGCTCCTCGTGGACGCCCTGGGGCCGATCACGAGCATCCCGGCGCGGATATCAAAATGGAAATGGGCGAAAAAGATTTCCCGCACCATAATCGCCGTCATCGATACCGCCATCCGGCCGATCCTCGGGATCGGGGGGAAGCCGATCCGGATGCTGGAACCGGAAGAGGATTTTCCCCGCCGGCAAAATGTGCGGTTCGCGGGGTACAAGACCGTTTCCCCGTTACCCATACCCTACCTCAACTGGCCCGCGAAGTCCCGTTTCCTCATGGAGGCACGGGGAGAGCCTTTCGGGGGCGGCACGATGGAAATGACATGGGGATCCAGGCTTATCGAGAAAGGAGGCAAGCGTTGAGGCTCAGGCAGGCAGAAGGACAAGCCATGGTCGAAGCAGCTCTGATCGCCCCGGTTCTGCTGCTCCTGCTGGCGGGAGCGTACGTCGCCTGCCGTACCGTCTTCCTCCATTCCGCCGCCGAATCGGGTGCCCATGCCGAGGCGATCCGGTCGGGACGCCGGCTGCACGGGATCGAGCAACGGATGGCGGATTCCATACTTCCGGGTGGTCATGGAGTTGCAATCCGCACCGATGGGGGCAAGAAATCCCGTCTCTTGCCGTCTCCCTTCCCTGCGCTCGCCGGCAGGACGATCGCGATTGCGGAAATCCGAAAGGAGTGGGAGGAGGCGGGCGGAATCGCGGTCCTCCCCGCCCTCCGCATCACACGTGCTTCCGAAATGAGCGTCGACTGCTGGGGAAAACGGTCCGCTTCCGGAAAGAAGATCAGGAATGTGTTTCATGGAATCGTCGCAGCGGGGATCTTTCGATGAGGCGAATGCGGTACCTGGGGGCGACAATCCTGGTCATCGGCCTCGCGGCGCTGCCCGCTTTGTCCGCGCAGACCAGGGCGAAGATTCTTTCTTCCACGAAGGCTTTTTCCATCGATGGAAAGCGGTTCCTGCTGGAGACATCCGCCGGGGACGACCTCTCGCTCATCAGCCGCGAGTTGAAGAAGCAAGGGCTGGACATCCAGTTCGACGGCCCACCATCGCCCCTCGACTCTCGATTCGTCGACATCCTGCGGGAAAACGGCGAACCCGGACCGCTCCCGCCTTTGCCGCTCCCGCACGGACTGAAGGCGGAGCACGTCATGCGGATGGAAACCTCCTCCGGTCCGATCGATCTGGCATTCGGAACCTCCGACGTTCCGGCGCGGACCGCGTTGGATCGTCTACGTGCCTCAAGCTGGGAATGCGTTCGGGCGGACCATGGGAAGGGACCGGCGTTCATGGCCTCCATGAAAAAGGGAAGGGAGACGTTCATTGTTCTTCTGGAAGAAAAAGAGAGAGACTTCCTCTTCCTCAGGCAGGTGGAAGAGTAAGGCGAAAGAGCTCCTCCCGCTTTTCGCGGGGCTGGCGTTGACCTTGGCAGCCATTCTCCTGGCAAGGCACCGGTTGGTTGCGGCGGAGAGGGAGATTCACAAGAAGGCCGCGCCGGTGGAGATCGTCGTCCCTTCCGTCCCCATACCGGCCGGCGGCGTCTTTTCCGAGCAGAACCTGGCCAAGAAGCCGGTTCCGTCCTCGGGGATCAGCAGCCGAAACGTCCCCGCCGCGGAGTTCGAGCTGCTGCTGGGGGCGCGCGCAAAGGGGAATCTTGCTCCGGGGGAGCCGATACTCTGGACCGACGTCGATGAACCGCTGGAGGCCGACACGTTTTCCCAGACGATACCGGAGCGACGGCGGGCGTTGACGCTCGAAGCGGACCAATCCGCCTCGTTTGCGGGGCTCATCCGCCCCGGCGACAGGGTAGACCTGTATTGCGAGGGGGGAAGTGCAAAACCTATCCGAACATGGTTCCGGGACGTCCCGGTGATCGCCGTCGACAGGAATTTCGACAAGCCCGCATCGGCCGAAGAGGCACCGGAGGTCTCGACGGTTACGGTTTCCGTGACTCCCGAAGAGGGAAGAATTCTTGCCGGCGCCGCGAGGGAGGGCCGGATCCACTGGTTTCTCAGGAATCCGGACGAGATGTCCAAACCCGCCATCGCCTCTTCCATAAAGAAGGGGATTCCCGAAAAAGTGGAGATCTGGAAGGGCGGGGTGAGAGAACTGCGCTCGGCCTCCCTGAACGGAGAGCTCGAATGAAAACGGTCATGCTGCCGTTCACCATCCTTTCCCTGGCGTTCCTGGCCGGTATGTCCCTCGCCGAAACGCCTGACGTCGAGACGATCCGCCTGCGGCCGGGATTTCAGCAGATCCTGGAACAAACCGGCGTCAGCAGGATATCCATCGGAAACCCGGAAATCATCGAGGCGCAGCCCCTCCCAAAGGGAGACGGGATCATTGTAGTAGGCAAGAAGGAAGGGGAAACGGATCTCGTGGTCTGGACGAAAGGAGTCCGGACCGACCGAAAGGTGGAAGTAAGGGAAAGCAATACTTTCACCGTCGAGGAGGCGCGCGCGTTCGCCGCCGGTTTCCCGGGCATCAGCGTCACGGAAGCGGGCAGTACGGTGTTCGTCGCCGGGACCGTGTCATCGCAGCAGGACAGGATACTGTGGGAGGACTTCGCCCGCACGCGGCCGACTATCCGCTTGAGGATCACCCTGCCCGAGGAGGGAAGGTCGCTCCTCTCCTACGACTTGAAAATCATAGAGATCAGCAAAGGGATGACGTCGCAGATCGGGGTTCGGTGGCCCGACTCGCTGTCCGCAAAAGGCTCCTGGCAGGCCGGCGGCGATACCGCGTCGGCATTCACGGTCGCCGGCGATTTCGATGCCCGCCTTAACCTGCTGCTGGCGGACGGCCGCGCCAGGATCCTCGCGAATCCCCGCCTTGTATGCGAGACCGGGGAAAGCGCGAACTTCCTCGCCGGGGGAGAGATACCGATCGTCATCGTCACTCCGGAAACGAGGACCGTCGAATGGAAAACCTACGGAATCGTCCTGAAGCTGCAGCCGAAAATGGACAAGGGAAACAGAATCCGCACGCAGATCACCGCCGAGATCAGCACGGTCGATCACGGAAGCGGAAGTTCCCAGGTTCCGGCCTTTCTCACGAGGCGCGTCACCACCAATATATCAAGCGCCTCCGGAGGCACGGTCATGCTGTCGGGGCTCGTAAAGAGCGAAATGGCCAAGGATGTCGCGAAGATACCTCTGCTCGGGCAGATTCCCGTGCTCGGGGAGCTTTTCAAGTCCCGCAGCTTTCGTGAAAACCAAACGGAACTGGCGATTTTCATAACCCCCTCCGAGGTGAGGGGCGATTCCCTCGAAGAGGCGGTCTCGTGGAACGCAAAGCTCCGGAAGGAGCAGGAGAAAATGAGGTTTCGACTAATCGATTGAAGGAGCAACCGCCATGCATGCCGATCTGCGCCGTTCCCTGCACAAGAAAGTGGTCACGCACCTCGACACCCGGGACACCGGCGGCCTGGGAGGGGATGAAGAGAAATGGAAGCAGCGTGCTGAAGAATGCCTGCGCGCGGAGATGGGCAACCTCTCGCTTTGCGAGTCGGAACGCGAGAACCTGCGGAGGGGGATACTCGACGAAATCTTCGCATACGGCCCCGTAACCCGATTCCTTGCCGACCCCTCCGTTTCGGAGATCATGGTGAACGGCAAGGACTCGATCTACATCGAACGGGAGGGAAAGGTCGTTTCCTCGGATATCGCATTCATAAGCGACGAAACCCTTCGGGCGACGATCGACCGGATGGTTTCGAGGGTCAATCGTCGCCTGGACGAGTCCTCTCCCTTCGTCGACGCACGTCTGCAGGACGGATCCCGGGTCAATGCGATCATCCCGCCGGTCAGCCTGTCGGGTCCCTGCCTCACCATCCGCAAGTTCCGGAAGGAACCTTTCTCCCTCGAGGAATTGATCCGTATCCGAACGCTCACGGAGGACTCCGCAGAATATCTCCGTGAAGCGATCGCCAGGCGAATGAACCTCATCATATCGGGCGGAACAGGATCCGGGAAAACCACACTTCTCAACGCCCTCTCTCAGTTCGTTCCCGACGGGGAAAGGATACTCACCATCGAAGACGCCGCGGAGATCAGGCTGATGAAGCCCCATGTGGTGCGCCTGGAGGCCCGCCCCCCCAATATCGAAGGATGCGGCGCGATAACCATCAGGGACCTGGTCCGCAACTCCCTGCGCATGCGTCCCGACCGTATCATCGTCGGGGAATGTCGCGGAGGCGAAGCGCTGGACATGCTGCAGGCGATGAACACCGGGCATGACGGCTCGATCACGACGGGTCATGCCAACACCCCTCGCGACATGCTGCGCCGCCTCGAAACGATGGTCCTCCTTTCGGGAGTGGAAATTCCCGTGCGCGCCATCCGCGAGCAGATCGCCTCCGCCATCGACATCGTCGTCCACACCGGCAGGATGGGGGACGGCAGGAGGGCCGTCACCTCGATCACGGAGGTTACCGGGATGGGCGAGAGCCAGATCCTGCTCCAGGAAATCTTCCGCATGTGTAAGGGACAGGGCCCGGCCAATGAAGCAAAGCTGGTTCCCACGGGTGTCCCATCGAAGTTCTTCCTTGCGGAGGGAAACGGATGGGAATGACCCTCGCGGAATACCTGTTCCTTGCGGGTGGCACGTCGCTTCTCGCCCTGTTCGCCCTCCGCACGATCGCCCCCTTCATGCGGAGCCGTTTGGAGAAAAAAGCAAAGAAGCACGCCAGCGACCTTCGCGAAGAGTTCCTCCTGCTGCCGCCCGGCAAGATCATGCTCCTGTTGATCGTTTCCGGCGCCGCATGCTCGGCCTTCGCGCTCGTGGCGATCCCGGATCCCCTTTGGGCGGCCGCGGCCGGCATCCTTCCGGTCCTGCTCTCCGGATTCGCGGTCAGGTTTTTCCGCACAAGGCGGCGGAAAAAGGTCATCTCCCAGATGCCCGGTTTCCTGGATATCCTGGCAGGGCAGATCAAGGCCGGACACAGCATGCAGGAAGCCCTCTCGGAGACGATCCCGCTATTGCCCCGCGAAATCGGCAAGGAGATCTCCTGGGTCTTCAGGCTCTGCAGGCTGGGGACTCCCCTGTCCGAGGCGTTCCTCCTGTGGGAAGAGCGCTTGCCCTGCGAGGAGGTCGCGCTCCTGGTCCGCCCTCTCCGGGTTGCCCTCCCTGCGGGAGGAAATATCGTCGATCTCCTGGAGCGCACAAGGGATATCCTTCGGGCGAGGAATCGGATGGAAGAGAAGATGCGGAGCATGACCGCGCAAGCCCGTTTACAGGCCGTCGTTCTGACCCTCCTGCCGCCCTGCTTCGTATTCGTTCTCTCGAAAGTCGACCCGGTATTCCTCCCTCGTTGCCTAGGAACGTTCCAGGGCAAGGCGATCCTGGCCGGAGCCGGCATCCTGCAGTTCCTCGGCTGGCTCGCCATCAGGAAAATATTGGCCGTAAAACCATGAATATCGCCGATATCCTTCTTTTCGGTGTCCCGCTGCTGGTTGGATCGTTCCTCCTTTCCCGGTTTCTGATACAAATCATCCGGGAAGGATATCCTCGGCGGGTCAAAGCGGAGTTCGTGAGCCTTCACCATCGCGCAAACCGGAAGCTGATCGATAAGGGGGTCTTCCCGTTCCCGGGAGCGCACCTCGTGACTTCCCTGAGGGGATGGTTAGCAGGCGAGGCGGTTTTCCTGGCCACGCTCCTTATAACGCTCAGCTACGGCTCTTCCCTTCGGAACGCCCTCCTCTCGCCATTCCTTGCCATTCTATTGGGCGGGGCGGCAACCTTCCTGTCCCTGCGAGAAGATGCCCGGAAACAGATCGACCGGATCCGCGCGGCTTTGCCGCTGGCCTCTTTCCTTTTCTCCATGATGCTGGAGGCCGGGATGGGCTCCTCCGCGGCGATGCAGGAGTCCGCCCGAGCGCTTCCGCGGGGTCCTCTTTCGAGGGAGATGGAGGAAATCTCCCGTTCCCATTCGCTGGGCATATCGCGAGCGGATGCCATCGAGAGATCCCGCCGTCGCATCCCCATCGACGATTATCGGCT
The DNA here is from genome assembly GCA_016220005.1 of Deltaproteobacteria bacterium. Taxonomy (GTDB): domain Bacteria; phylum Desulfobacterota; class Deferrimicrobia; order Deferrimicrobiales; family Deferrimicrobiaceae; genus JACRIV01. Next base: position 9,033 of record JACRIV010000039.1, on the reverse strand, counting down.
CTTTCTCAACCTCATACTCCAAGGCGAGCGGCTGGGGATCGGCCTCTCGCAAGGCCTTCGGGAACTCTCCTCCAGGATGATGGAGAGCCAGGGGCACCGGGCGGAAACGCTGGCTCAGAAAGCGGCGGTCAAGATGTTGTTGCCGCTTGTATTTTTCATTTTTCCCTCCGTGTTTCTGATCATTCTCTCGCCGGTCATTCTCAATCTTCTGGAAATGCTTGGGAGGTAACACGATGAACGATCATCAAAGCAACCTACTACGGTACGTCGTTCCGGTACTTGTACTTGTACTTGTACTTGTACTCATCCTCCTCCTGCCCGCCCAGACGTTGGCGGGGGAAGCCTTGCAAGGCCGACCTCCGCGGGGGTATCAGCCGGAAGGGATAACGATCAGGCTGTCGTTGCGCATCGCACAGGCAAAGAGGAAGGAAGGGAGCCGCAGGTATTTCCAGAGCCTCGCACGCCGCCAAAGGGCGTCGAGTCATCGTCTCGACAGTCGGCAGGAGAAATAAACGAACCCGGCGCTCGTGTTCCGGCTACTTGCCGACGAGCGGGATGATCAGCTTCGGGTTGCTGCCGGGCCGGACGGTCACGGTCATGACCTTGTCCACGCCGAGGGGCTCGTTGACGACTCTTATCCGGCGCTCTCCGACCGGAATCGTCACCGACGAGATCGGGGTTTCGCCAAGGTACCTTTCCCCGTCGTAGACCTTCGCCCAGGGAATCGCCTGGATCACCTCCACCGTTCCCATCTGGCGTTCCAGCTCAAGCCGGAAGTTTTGAAGGTGCCGGAGAACATCCGCCGACACGCTTTTCCCGGCGTATCCTTCCTGCTGAAAAAAGATCTTCTTCCCGGCCCAGGGCGTCGGATCGAGACTGAGAGGAGTTCTTCCGAGAGGCGTCCCGTCCTCGAGGGATACGTTTACCCCGGCCGGATCGGTTTCGAGGAGCACCTTCTTCGGAGGCGTCGCAGGGGCGGCCGGCGCGGCCGGCGGCCCCGAGGAGGGGATGGAAGGGGAGGAATGATCGGCAAGCGACGGGTGGGCGGAGAGAGGCAGGGCGGAGACAACAGGCAGAGCGGGGGCTTCGGTACGAACGGCGGAAGAAGCGGTCGGAGAGGCCGACGGGCCCCCAGGAATCGCAGGAGCGGAAGAACGGGGGGAATGATCCCCCCTGAGCCGATCATCGGGGGCAAGCCCCTCCCAGAGGATCCATCCCCCAGCCGAAAACAGCGCCAGCGCAGAGAGGGCTGCGATTCTCACAAATCGCCTCCCGCCTTCTCCGTACGATTCCCTCTTGTCGCGAAGGATGTCCCCTTTTCCGCTGCCGGGCGGCGGGTCGGCGACAACCGTGTCTTCCTCTCCCGTCCCCGCACCCTGGAAGAGGGAATCCCAATAGGCCGGCAGGTCCGTCCGCCCCTCCGCAAGAGGAACCGCGGAGCACACCGCGCGGAGGAAGCTTGCGGCATCTTCGTAACGGTCCTCCCTCCGATTCGCAAGCCCCTTCCGCAACGCTCGGGTCAACTCCAGGGGCAAACCTCCGAGGTCAAGGGCTTGCGCGTCGAAGCGCCGCAACCGGGAAAGGATCTCTTCCTCGGACCCGCCGTCGAACAGCCGTGCGGGCAGGAATAACTCCGCCGCGACGACCGCGGCCGCAAAGAGATCGGATGCCGCGCCCGCCTCCTCTCCCCGCGCCTGTTCGGGGGACATGTAACAGAACTTCCCCTCCCGGCCCGTTTCCGCGGCGGCTTCGCCGCGGACGCTGCGGGAGATCCCGAAATCCGTGATCTTGACCGCCCCCGCCCGGGACACCAGAACGTTCGAGGGACTGATGTCCCTGTGGACGATCCCCCGGGAATGCAGATACCCGATCCCCGAGAGAATTCCTTCCACCCAGTACCGCCAGACCGGCAAGGGAACGGGCAGGGAGCGCATGCGCACCTGGGAGGCAACCTGCGCGAGGTTCCAGCCGTTGACGAACTCCATGGCGAGGTAATACGCCTCCCCCTCTCTCCCGAAGTCGAAGACCTGGATCAGGTTCTGATGGGAAAGCGACGCGGCGATCCGCGCCTCGCGGGCGAAGAGGTCGCGGAAACGCCGGTCCTCCGAGAAACGCGGGTGGATGACCTTGACCGCGACTCTCTTCTCGAACCCCTCCTCCCCGGACAGCCGGCAAAGGTAGATCTCCGCCATGCCGCCGGAGGCGATCTTGCGGACGACCGCGTATTTCCCGATCCGGGGAGGAATCATCTGCGCCCCCCTTCCGACGGGATGCCGAGCTGCTTCATCTTCCGGTGGATGCTGGTCCGGTCCAGCCCGAGCCGTTCCGCGGTGCGGCTCACATTGAAGTCGTTCTCGCGGAGCTTCCTTTCGAGGTATTCCTTCTCGAAGACGAGGATCGCTTCCCGGAAGCTCTCTTCCGCGAGGGCGCGCGCAAGGGAAGGTCCGGCCCGCGGCAGGTCGACGGCGAGCACGGTGCGCACCGTCTCCTCCTCGATCCTCCTCCCCATGGTGAGGATCACGAGGCGCTCCAACACGTTGCGCAGCTCCCGGATGTTCCCCGGCCACGGATGCGCGAGTAGCCGCTCCATTGCCTCGCCGGAGAACTCCTTTCTCTCCTTCCCCTGGTCCGCGCAGATCTCTCCCACGAAGTGGGCCGCGATCCGGGAGATATCCTCTTTATGGTCGCGCAGCGGGGGCACCAGGATGGGAAAGACGTTGAGGCGGAAGAAAAGGTCCTCGCGGAACCGGCCTTCTCCGACCTCCTTCGGCAGGTTCCGGTTCGTGGCGGCTATGATCCGGACGTCGGTCCGGATCTTTTCCCCCCCGCCGATCCGCTCGAACGCCCGCTCCTCCAGGACCCTCAGGATCTTGGCCTGGGTGCGGGGGCTCATGTCCCCTACCTCGTCCAGGAAGAGCGTCCCCCCGTCGGCGAGCTCGAACCGTCCGCGGCGCCTCCCCGTCGCTCCCGTGAAGGCCCCCCGCTCGTGCCCGAACAGCTCCGACTCGATCAGCTCCTCCGGGATGGCGGCGCAGTTCACCGCGACGAACGGCTTGTTCGCCCTGCGACTGTGGCGATGGATCTCCCGGGCGACGATCTCCTTGCCGGATCCGTTCTCCCCGCTGACCAGGACCGAGGCGTTGGTGGGCCCCGCCGCCGCGATCTGCGCGCGGAGCGCCTGCATCACCTCGGAGCTTCCCACCAGGCGGAACTTGCGCTCCTCCCGTTCCTTGAGCTCCACGTTCTCGGACCGGAGGACCTCGCGCTCGATGGCGCGGGAGAGCGTGATGAGGAGCTTGTCCAGGGAGATGGGCTTCTCGATGAAATCGAACGCGCCGTTCTTGACCGCCTTGACCGCCATGTCGATCGTCCCGTGCCCCGAGATCATGATCACCGGCAGCATCGGGTACGTCTCCCGGATGTGTCGAAGCGCTTCCAGCCCGTCCATCCCCGGAAGCCAGACGTCGAGAAGGACAGCGTCCACCAGCGACTTCGACAGGACGTCCAAGGCGAGCTCCCCGGTCTCGGCCGGGATCACCCGGTACCCCTCGTCCGAGAGAACCCCCTGCAGGGATTTTCGGATGTTTACCTCGTCGTCGACGACGAGAACCGAATACGCCATCGCTTAACCTGCCCCCCTTCCCTTCGGATGCGCCGGGAATTCCATTTCGAAGACCGCCCCGCGAGGATCGTTGTCGCGGGCCCGGACGGTCCCCCCGTGGTCGCTGGCGATCGCGCTCACGATCGCCAGGCCGAGGCCGGTGCCCCCCTCCTTGCGCGAGAAGTAGGGCTCGAAGAGGCGGTCGCGGTCCGCCGCGGGGATCCCGGGGCCGTCGTCGGAAACGGAGATCCTGACGAGACACAGCTCGGACTTGTAGGTGCAGCGGACCTTCACTTTTCCCCCGTCCCCCAGCGCGGCGGCGGCGTTTTCCAGGAGGTTCGTCACCGCCCGACGTATCTGGAACGGGTCGAACCAGACCGGAGGGATCTCCTCCCCTTCGAACTGCCAGCCGATCCCCGGGTGCGCGGTCCGGTACGTCTCGACGACCGACCGGACCTCCTCCGCCAGCATCCCCTCCTTGAACATCGGCGCGGGCATGCGCGCAAACCGGGTGAACTCCTCGACGAGGTGCTTGAGCGTGCCCACCTCCGAGAGAATCGTCTGGGTGCATTCCGCGAAGACCGGGTCCTCTCCGTGCGTCGTGGCGTATTTTTTCTGCATCCGCTCGGTGGAGAGCTGGATCGGGGTCAGCGGGTTCCGTATTTCGTGCGCGATCCGGCGCGCCACTTCTCTCCACGCCAGGACCTTCTGGAGCCGCATCGCCTGGGAGAGGTCGTCGAAGGCAACCACCAACCCCACGTACTCCCCCGAATCGTCATGGAGCGCGGTGAGGCTCACCCGGAGCGAGATCCTCCGGCCGCCTACCGCCAGGTTCACCTGTCGCTCCATCTGGCTTCCGGACGCCTCTCCTACCTCCCGGGACATGGCCCGGATCGCCTCGTAGTGCTCCTCACGGATGACCTCCTTGTAGGGCCTGCCGAGGACCTTGTCCTTCCGGACGTCAAGCAGCCTCTCGGCAACCTTGTTGATCATCGCGATCCGGCCGTGCCGGTCGATGACGATCACGCCAGTGGAAATGTTGGTGAGGATCGTCTCGATGAACCGGGTCCGCCGCCCGAGCTCTTCGAACGTGGTGGAGAGCGTGACGTTGGCCTCCTCCAGGTTCCCCTTCATCCGCTTGAGGTCCGCAGCCATCCGGTTGAAGGATTCGACCAGGTGCCCGAACTCGTCGCTGGAAAGATAATCCAAGCGTACATCGAGATCACCCCTTGCCACCTTTTCCGTCCCCTCGGCCAGGAGCTGGACCGGTACGGTGATCTGCCTGGCGAGGTAGATCCCCATCCAGGAGGCGCCGAACACGATGAGCAGGGTGATGAGGATCAAGACGCCGATATAGCTGGCCCGGATGGGGTCGTCGAGCAGCCGCACCTGGTGGTACTCGTCGTAGGCTTTTGCGATCTCCCGGATCCTCCGGGTCTCGCCGGGGGGGAGCGTCCGGACGGCGACGATCAGCCGATCGCCCGTAGCCTTCCGGACCGCGGAGGCATACGTCTCGCCCACGACCGTCGTGGTCTTCCTTCCCCGCTCGAAGAACCGCATCCCCTTCAGTCGGGACAGGATCTCGGAAGAGACAGCGGAGGGAACTGCTCCGTCGACGGCGATTACGCCGGAGGGGCCCGCCAGGAGAAGGGAGACCTCGGGCGGCTCTCCCTGCCGGGCCTTCGAAAGGATGGAAGCGGCATCGGCGATCCCTGCCAAGCCGGGGGGCATTCCCCGCGAGGCCTTATCCGCCAGCCCCGTGAGGGCGCGCGCCTCCTTCTCGAGGTCCTTTCGGGCGATTTCCAGGGCTCCGGTGAGGGCGACTCCGACCCTCCCGCCGATCCACGACTTGATGCTTGTCGTGGTTATGTTCGCGGCGGCCACGAAGAGGAGCATCGTCGGGACGAGAGAAAATCCGATGAAGATGAGCACCAGGCGGGACCGGATCTTCGCCCCCAGGATGTTCCGCTTCCGGTCGAGGATCAGCTTGAAGACGTTTCGGGTGACCAGGAAGATAAGGAGGACGATCAGGATGACGGTGAAGTTGATCAGAGCAAAGATGACGATGTTGCTCGTGAAGGCGACGGCCCCGCCGAGGGCGGCGAGATTGGCCTCGAGGACGGTCAGGCCGGCGACCAGGACGGCGACGATCCCGATGGCCCACCGTTCCCGGCGCCGCTTGACGCGCTCCTTCTCCTGAAAACGATCCGGGGACGTTTGCGGCGCGGCGTTCATGGCGCGTTCAGATATCCTTTCGCCCAGTCCGTTTCGATGTCCCAGAGGGAGGAGAAGAAGAAAATGGACCGGAGCGGCTCCGAAAGCCCCACCTTGTCCAAGCGGGTGCGGACGAAGGCGCGGTACTTTTTCCCGCTTTCCGCCTCGCCGGAAAGCGGCATCCTGACCTCGAAATGGGTCATCCCGGAAAGGGCGGAGAAGATATCGGGGAGGAGCTCCTCGTGTCCCCCCCGGTTGAGCCGGTAAACCATCGAGAGCGCGTCGTACTGGACGGAGCGCGAAAATTTATACTCCCCCATGGGCGCGTTGAACCACCGTCGATGGACCTTTTCCACCCGTATGATGGTCTTGAAGGAGATCTCTATCCCGCTTTTCAGCGCCTCCACCATCTCCGGGGAAAATGCGTTCCGCAGGGTGAAATGAATGCGCGCCTCCCTGCCCTTGACCTGTCCATGGATGTCGACGATTTCCGGTTTCGGAGGTGAAGCGGCGGAAACATTCGCGATCAGGAAAATAGCGGACAAAGCCAAAAAGACGGCGATTCGGCGCAAGAAAGCCTCCCCCGACATTATAGCCGGATGAGGCAATCCTGCAACAGTCCGATGTGGATCGTGATCAGGCGGTTATCTGCAGCTCTGTCGGGGCGGCATGGACCGGACGCTGCGAATCGCCGAAAGAGAGATCGGCAAGACCGGCAAGGTGTTCCACCAGGCAGCGGTTTACGGTGTGCCCAGGGCGGACCGCCAGGAAGAACCCTCGAACCGGCCGCCCCAGAAGCGCCAGATCCCCCATGAAATCAAGGAGTTTGTGTCGGACAAACTCGTCGATGAAGCGTAGGCCTTCGACGTTGAGCACCTTATCGCCTTCCACCACGATGGCGTTTTCGAGCGACCCCCCTTTGGCGAGACCCGCCGCCCAGAGAGCCTCGATCTGCTCCCGGAGCACGAAGGTCCGAGCGGGGGCGATCTCCTTAAGGAAGTTTTCGGGAGTCTGGGTGAATTTCAGCCACTGCTTCCCGATAACGGTGCCGGGAAAGTCGACGGTTACCAGAATCTCGAGTTCCTCGGAGGGCGCCACGGCCGCCATCGATCCCTCCCGGTGGAATTTGCAGTTATTGGAGATCCAGAGGAAATGGCGGCGGGCCGGAAGCTCCGCGGAGCCGGCGGCCGCGATGGCTTCCGCCACGGGGAAAGCGCTCCCATCCAGGATAGGAAGCTCGGGGCCGTCCACTTCGACGATGGCGTTGTCGATTTCCATCCCATGGAGGGCCGACAGGAAATGTTCGACGGTGGAGATCTTTGCCCCTCCCGCCGACAGGACCGTCGCGTAGGCCGTCTCGACAACGTTTTCCACGGAAGCCGGAATTTCCGCGCCGATGTCCGTGCGCCGGAAGAGGATGCCCCTGTCCTGCCCCGCCGGAAGGATCCGGGCGGATACGGGCATGCCGGAGTGGAGCCCCACGCCGGAGAACTGGACCGGCCTTGAAAGCGTCCGCTGAAAGATCCTCATCCGCAACCCCCGGGCGATTTTATATATTATATAAATTAACCCTAGCAAGCCGCATACCAGGTATAGGCAAAGACTTTATCAATTGTATCAATAAGTTATCAGAGTAGCCCAGGCCGGATCATCCGCCGTGTTGCAAAGATGCAACAGGCAATGCGGCCGGAAGACGACAGATCATTCAATACCACGCGCTACCGAAACCATCATTTCCTGAAAAACCAGATGACAAGGGAAAGGATCACGCTGACGATGAGGCAGGTCGCGAGAGGAAAATAGAACGTAAAGTTGTCCCGCTTTATCGTTATGTCCCCGGGCAGCCTTCCAAGCCAGGGAACCTTGTCCGTGAGGAAAAGAAGTATCCCGGCGCCCACGAGGATCAGCCCGAGAAATATGAGCAGCTTTCCAAAAGGAGCCATAACCGGCCCGCCTCCTCGTCTATTTTACCCGAGGCGGACGGTCCTTCCTATCACTCTTCTCCGAACAGCGTGTCCTGGACGGCGCGTTTCGGAGGATCGAGCCCCAGGTGATGGTAGGCGGCGGTTGTGGCGACGCGTCCCCTCGGAGTGCGCTTCAAGAACCCCCGCTGGAGAAGGAACGGTTCGTACACGTCCTCGATCGTGTCCCGCTCCTCGCTGATCGAGGCGGAGATCGTCTCGACGCCGACGGGCCCGCCCTCGAACTTCTCAAGGATGACCCGCAGGATCTTCCTGTCCATGACGTCCAGCCCCTCCCGGTCCACCTCCATCTGGACCAGGGCATGGTCCGCGATCTCCCGGTGGATCGCCCCGTCCCCCTTGACTTCCGCGAAGTCGCGTACGCGCCGGAGGAGACGGTTGGCCACGCGGGGAGTCCCCCGGGACCTGCGGGCGATCTCCTGCGCTCCGTCTCCGTCGATGGGGATGACGAGCGCCTTCGCGGACCGCCGGACAACCTCCTCCAGCTCTTCCGGCCGGTAGAACTCGAGCCGGAAGGACACGCCGAACCGGTCACGAAGGGGAGAAGTAAGGAGCCCCGTCCGCGTCGTGGCTCCCACCAGCGTGAATCGGGGGAGGGGAAGGCGGATCGATTTCGCCGAGGGGCCCTGCCCCAGGATGATGTCGAGGGCGAAATCCTCCATCGCGGAGTACAGCAGCTCCTCCACGACGCGCGTCAACCGGTGGATCTCGTCGATGAACAGGACGTCGCCGGGTTCGAGCGCGGTCAGGATGGCCGCGATGTCCCCCTTGCGCTCGATCGCCGGGCCGGAAGTCGTCCGGATCCCGACGCCCATTTCATTCGCGATGATATGCGCAAGCGTGGTTTTCCCCAGCCCGGGCGGCCCCGAGAGCAGGACGTGATCGAGCGGTTCGCCCCGGTTTTTCGCGGCCGCGATGAACGTCTCCAGGTTGGAGAGGATCTGCCGCTGCCCGACGAAATCGGCGAGGCGCTTCGGGCGAAGCGACACTTCGATCGTTCCGTCGTCGCCGCCGACCTTCGGGTCCACGATGCGCCCTTCCACCGCCCCTCCTTCCTTGCCCTCGAACTAGTGCACCGTCTCGCAAATCACTTGGCATTCGAGCGCCGCTGCATCCGCTCCAGCTTCGTTGCGCTCGTTCGCCGTACTCTCCCAGTACGCCTTCACTTGCGCGCCTCGCTGGCGCGGCGCATCGACGCTCTCGGTGCGTCAAGCTATTTGCGAGACGGTACACTAG
>JACRIV010000036.1 GCA_016220005.1 Deltaproteobacteria bacterium | reverse complement strand
TGGGGAAAGTGCTGCGGGTGGCGTTCAACACCCTGCCGGCCTCCCACGAATTCCCGCTCCTTCTGGCCAAGGTGGAGAAGTTCGCCGCCGCGGGGATCCGGGACTTCATCTTGACCGACGTGGGCGCGATGGCGGCCATCTCGCACCGGTTCCCCGAGGCGCGGATCCACGCGAGCGTGGGGTGCACCATCATCAACGTCCAGGACGCCCGGTTCTACAAGGAGGCGGGCGCCTCCCAGATCGTCGCCGAGTGCCGGATGGGGAAAGAAGAGCTCCGCCGGATCAAGGAGGAGGCGGAGGTCGGGCTCGAAGTCCTCGTCCACGCCACGACCTGCTACACCCTGCTCGGCCGCTGCACGATGAGCAGCTACACCCGCCAGGAATGGCGGATCGACGAGGAAGGGAAGAACCACTTCCTCGGGAGTCCCAACCGCGGCGGGCTCTGCTACCGGATCTGCCTCACCGAATGGGACCAGGTCGGGGAAGACGGCGCAATCGAGGCAAAGGGGCTGGTCCTGCCCAACCTGGCCTACTTCCTCGTGGACGACATTCCGTTCCTCCTCGATCTCGGGGTGGACACGATCAAGATCCAGGGGCGCGAGTACTCCGTCCCCCTGGTCGGGGAGATGGTCCGGTTCTACCGGGAGCTGATCGATGCGTACCTGCGCGACCGCGCCTCGTTCCGGATCGCGGCGTGGAAGGAGCGGATGACGGGGATCGTGTCCGCCCGCGACGCCGAGCGCAGGGAGAAGACCGCGGGGCTCATCGCGGAGTCGTTTGAGAGCCGGCTCTCTTAGTCTAAAAAATCCTCGAGCTCCGCAACCGTGAAGCCGGCGTCCCGGAGCGTCGCCTTGACGGCCGGCGCGTCGATCGTCGCGAGGCGCAGGAACGCGGCGAACCGGTCGCGGTGAGGCGCCAGGACAAGACTTCGGACCTCGATCCCTTTCTCGCCGATCACGCCGATCAACTTCCGCACCGATCCGATGTCCCGGGGGAGGAAGACCTCGATCCGGACCCCCATCCCTTCGATGTCCAGCGTCTCGATGAGAGCCGCCAGGATGTCCGCCTTGGTGATGATCCCCACGACGCGGTCCCCCTCGACCACAGGGAGGGCTCCCAGCCGCTTTTTCTGGAGCACGAGGAGGGCGTCCTCCACCGTGTCCCACGGGGTCATGGTGATGACCTCCCGGGTCATGATCTCCCCGACGGTCTTCCCGCCCGCGGCGCGGGCGCCGGGGGAAGGATGCCGGAACGCGGCGTTGCGGATATCCGAGTCGGCCACGATCCCGACGAGCTTGCCGTCCCGGACGACCGGAAGCCGGTGGATCCGGTTCTCGGCCAGGAGCCCGGCGGCCCGTTCGAGCGTCTCCTCCGGAGCGACCGTAATCACCTCTTTCGTCATCCTCTTCCCGACGAACATGAGTGCCTCCTTAGCTCCTTCCCTGCAGCGCCTTGAGGTGGGCGATGGCGGACGATGCGAAGGCGGGGCGGTGGTACCCCCCTTCGAGGACGGAGACGACCCTCCCTCCGCAATGCCTGTCCGCCGCTTCGCAGATCCTCCGGGTCATGTGCTCGTACGACCGCTCCGTCAGCTCGATGTCGGCGATGGGGTCGTCCCTGTGGCCGTCGAATCCCGCGGAGATCAGGATCAGGTCCGGCCGGAACCGGTCGATCTCGGGGACGACGTCCCGGTCGAAGGCCTCGACCAGCTCCGCATCCCCCGCGTGGGGGCGCAGCGGTATGTTCAGGGTGTATCCCTGGCCGTCTCCCTTTCCCCGCTCCATCCGCCTTCCGGTGCCCGGGAAGCAGAAGGTCGGGTGCTCGTGGAAGCTGCAGAAGTACGTGAGGGGGTCCTCCTCGAAAAGGTCCTGGGTCCCGTTCCCGTGGTGGACGTCCCAGTCCAGGATGAAGATCCTGCGGACGCCGTAGGCGGCCCGGGCGTAGGCGGCTCCGACCGCGACGTTGTTGATGAAGCAGAAGCCCATCGCGGCGCTCCGCGTCGCGTGGTGTCCCGGGGGCCGGACCGCGCAGAAGACGTTCTCCACCCTTCGGTTCATCACGGCGTCCACGCCCGCCATGACGCCGCCCGCCGCCAGCAGCGCGACTTCGTAGCTCTCCCTTGAGATCGAGCAGTCGAGCGTCTCGAAGTGGGGAGCGCCGCCCGCCGCGGTCCTGCGGAACGACTCGAGATAGGCCGCGTCGTGGACCCGCGCCAGGATTTCCGGGTCCGCGGAGTACGGCTTGAGGAACACCAGGCTGTTTCGGAGGCCGCTCCTGTCGACGCCCGAAAGGAGCACCTCCAGGCGCTTGGGGTTTTCGACGTGCCCCGGGCGCGTCCTGTGGCGCAGAAATCTGTCCGAGTAAATGAATCCCGTTCGGCGCGGGGTGTCGGTGTAGATGATCTTGTATCCCTCCCAAGGGTCCGATACGAGGAGGGAGGCCTTCCCCACGGGAAGGTGGAATTCCTCCGAGTGCTCCGCGTCCCTCTCCAGCGCGTAATACCCCTCACGGTTCCGATACACCGGGATTTTCAGGTCCCTCCGGAACAGCGCAACGTCGTAGACGTGGTTCAGACGGTCGATTTCCCACTCCCGGATCGGAATCCCCTTCGACCGGATCAGGCCCTTAAGCCGCGTCTTCATCCGCGCCACGCCGGATTCGTCCAGGCAGTCGAATCCCTCCTTCGCCCAGTAATACTTCCCCACGGACAGGGAGGCCTTGAGGCGGAACTGGTGGTATCCGAGCCTGCCGAACAGGCCCTCGTAATACCGGAACAGGGCGGAGGCGTACCCGGAGCTCTGCTCCCTCAAGCTGATGTTCTCGATGTAGACGATCTTGAGCGTGCGCCCCCGGAAGAGCCCGAGAAGTCCCTCGCCTCTCTCGAATTCCGTGCGGAGGGACAGGGTCATATCGCCGATGTGCTCGCCGCCGTGGAGAATGCGGGTATCGTAGATCAGCCGGTCCCGGGCGAACAGAAGGAGGAGTTCCCGGTGCTCGAACCCTTGGAGGGTGGGGCCCAGAAGCTGGAGGAGCTGGAGCGGAGAGATGCGGTTCCCGAAAAGGGCCCCCCACTTCGCCAGCAGTTTCCGGGGGGGCGGAGGTTGCCGGACGAGGAACTTCACGCCGGAATCGGACTTCTTCAGGATGTCGGGGTTCACCTCGGCGCCGAGCAGGACGTGGTCCCCGATCAGCCGGGAGAATTCACCGAGGATCCGGTCGTTCGAAAGGGGGGCGTCGGAAAGGACCGGCTCGCCGGGAAACGCCCCGGGTTTTTCGTTCATGAGCGCCTCCGTCAGTGGCTTACGTCCCCCTCGCGGAAATAATCGAGCAGGGCCCGCTCCACCACCAGGTCGGGCGGGATGTTTTTCTCCCTGCAGAAGGCGCGCAGTCTGTCGGCGATCTCCGCGGGGAGCCTGACGGTCAGTTCCTCGCTTCCGCCGTTGCCCGGGATCCTCTTCTTCGTCTGGCTCATGTTCCACCACCCCCTGCGTTTTCGTTCCTTCCGATCTGGTAAAACTTCCGGAAGACGGCTCGCAGCCTCCCCCCATCCGCCGCTTCGCTCCGTCCCCCCTGATGGATCATCTCCCCATTGAGGAAGATGCAGTAGCGGTCCAGAACGCGGCACACCGCCTCCACGTCGTGCTCGGCGAGAAGGATCGTGGCCTTCCCCTTGATCTCGCCTTCGATCACGGAGAGGATCCGGTCGCGGATCTCGTGCGCCAGTCCCAGGAACGGCTCGTCGAACAGGAAGAGCGAAGGGTTTCCCATGAGCGCCCTTCCGATCACGAGCATCTGCCGTTCCCCTCCCGAGAGTATCCCGGCCGGCGCGGCGGATTTCTCCGACAAGACCGGGAACAGGCCGTAGACCCGGTCGCGGGAGGTCTTGCGCTGGCCCGACGTGCGCAGGTATCCGCCCACGTCAAGGTTTTCCCGGACCGTCATCCGGAGCGCCACCCGGGCCCGCTCGGACACGTAGTGGACGCCGCGGGCCACCCGCTCGTGAGGCGGCATGGCCGTGATGTCCTCCCCCCGCCAGGTGATCCTTCCCGAGGAAACCGGTACGAGTCCCGCGATCGCCTTGAGGAAGGTTGTCTTGCCGGAGCCGTTCGCGCCGAAGATCGCGACGATCTCGCCGGGGCCGACCGACATCGCAACGGAGCGGACCGCCCGGACCTGGCCGAACATCACCGAGAGGTTCTTTACCTTGAGCCCCACGCCGCCCGCGGCCTGTACCGTCATTTCGTCGCCCCGCACGCGGCGCCTTCTCCTTCCCGCCTTCCGGAGCCCGCTCCGAGCTGCCGGCTCAATGCGCGGACGACCCGGGCCAGGTCCGCGGGGTCCGCCACGTTCCGGGCCCCCCGGACCCGGACCCTGTCTCCCACCACCAGCGCCGTCCCCTTCCGGGAGAGGATCCAACGCATCGCCACGGCGTCGTTCTCGTCGTCCCCCGCATAGACGAGGCGCCCCGACGCCGGGTCGAAATTCAGGATTCGGCAGAGCCTCCGGACGCCGAAGGATTTGTTCGCTCCGCGGAAGAACAGCACCTCCGCCGCGGACGGCCCCCGGAAAACGCGGATCCCCGGCAATGCCGCAATCTCCGCCAGGAGGGGGGCAAGCATCGACATCGCTTCCGGAAGCACGCGGCGGAAGTGCACCGCCACCGACCACCGTTTGTCCTCGAGATCCACCCCCGGGAAAACCGAGAGACGGCCCAGCAGGGGGAGCACGGCCTCTCGAGTCTCCGCGAGTTTCCGTTCCGCGGCTTCTCCGGGAAGGACCCGGTGTCCTCCGGGGAGGCGCCATTCGAAGCCGCTCCCGCCGCCGAGGAAGGCGCGGGCGACCGGGACCCGGGGGACGAGATCGTCGAGGGACCGGCTCGACAGGACGGCGACCCCGTTCCCGGGGTCCGCCGCCAGGTCCCGGAGCAGGGCCCGCGAAGCCGGGTGGAGGCGCGCCTCGGTCCGATCGGGAACAAGGGGGGAAAGCGTCCCGTCGAAGTCGAAGACCCACAGGATGCGAACCGGGGGGCCGGCCGCCGCCCGGGAAACGACGGCCGCCGGGTCTTTCGCCGTCATGCGGGGGTCGGCTCCTTTTTCCGGGCCGCCCGTATCGCCCCGACGGGCGGAGAATTCACCTCGCGAGAGAACAACAGCTGGGGCGGCATCCGATCGGCCCCAAGAATGCCGACCAGCAGGTCCAACCCCTCCGAAATCGATGCCAGTTGCGCCTTCTCCAGTCCTTTCAACCCCGTGAGAAGCAGCCCCTGGGCGATCCGGGGGACTTTCGTGACCGTTTCCTTCCCCTTGTCCGTCAGAGCCACCATGACGACCCGGTGGTCCTCCGACGACCTCGTGCGGGTCACCTGGTCGCGCTGTTCGAGCCGGTCCAGGATGCCCACGACCGTGGAGGGGTGGATGTACATCCTGCGCGCGAGGTCGGACACTCGGATCGGCGCGGATTCCGCAAGCACTTTCATGGCCCAGAGCTGCGGCCCCGTCAGGCCTGCGACCCGCTCCGCCCGTCTGGAGTAACCGTGCACCACCTGGAACACCCTGCGCAGGTTGTCGAGGATCTCCGCAACCATCCGGTCCCTCTGGGACGTGGTGTTCCCCATGCTCCGTCCGCTCTCCTCGCCTTGAAAGTCGTCCTCAAGATAATTATTATACTAATTATTTGCGTTGTAAAAAAAACCTTCCGGGGGGGCGAATGGCCGAGTTGCTCGCGGGCATCGGCAAGCGCTCCAACAGGTTTGTCGAGAAAGCGCGGGACGGGGCCCACAGCCTGATTGCGAGGTGGCCTTCGCCGTTCCGCCTGATGCTTCTGAGCTTCGCCGTCGGCATCGTGGCGGGCCTGGGGGCGATCCTGTTCGACAGCCTCCTCGGACTGGCGCTCGGCGCGTTCCTCAAAGCGTTCACGGGGTACTCGGAGCCGTTGAAGGGCGCTCCGCCCTCGTCCCTGCCCGGCTTCGCGTCGCTGCGGTCGTTCTGGATCTTCCTCATCCCCGCCCTCGGAGGGCTTGTTTCCGGGATCATCGTCTACAGCGTCGCCCCGGAGGCCGAAGGCCACGGGACGGATGCCATGATCGAGTCGTTCCATCAGCGGGGAGGCCACATACGGAAGAGGGTTCCCCTCGTGAAGATCGTCGCCTCCGCCGTGACGATAGGGAGCGGGGGCTCCGCCGGGAAGGAGGGCCCCATCGCGCAAATCGGGTCCGGCTTCGGCTCCGTCTTCGCTTCCGCGCTGAAGCTCAAGCCCCGGGAGCGCCGCATCCTCGTGTTGGCGGGCGCGGCGGGCGGGATCGGCGCGATCTTCCAGGCGCCTCTAGGCGCCGCCCTGTTCGCCCCGGAAGTGCTCTACCGCGAGACGGAATTCGAATACGACGCCATCCTCCCTTGCGTCGTGTCGTCCATCATCGCGTACGCGGTCTACACCCAGTTCTACAAGGGCGGGGCCCTGTTCTTCCCCGGGTCGGTCGATTTCGCCCTCCCGAAGGAGCTTCTGCCGTACGCCCTGTTCGGCGTCGTGTGCGCCCTGGCGGGGTCCCTGTACGTGCGGACGTTCTACGGGATGCGGGACCGTTTCTTCAAGCCTCTCCGGATTCACAAGATGCTCAAGCCCGCGCTGGGGGGGGTGATGCTCGGCGCGATCGCGTACTTCTCCCCGCAGATCACCGACGGCGGGTACGGCTGGGTCCAGATGGCGCTGGAGGGGAAGCTCCTCTGGTGGGGGATGCTCCTTCTGGCCCTGCTCAAAATCCTGGCCACGTCCTGCACCATCAGCTCCGGGGGCAGCGGCGGGGTCTTCGGCCCGTCGGTGTTCATCGGGGCGATGCTCGGAGGGGCGTTCGGATACCTGGGACAGAAGATCGCTCCCGGATGGGTCCTGAACCCCAACTCCTTCGTCCTGGTCGGGATGGGCGGGTTCTTCGCCGGAGTCGCCAAGGTGCCGATCGCCTCCATCATCATGGCGTGCGAGATGAGCGCCAGTTACACCCTGCTGGTGCCCCTGATGCTGGTTTCGTCCATCTCCTACCTGCTGCTGCGGAGAACGAGCCTGTACGAGAAGCAGCAGGTCAGCCGCCTCGCGTCTCCCGCCCACATCACCGAGTTCGCCCGGGGGATGCTGGGAAAAATCTCCGTCCACGAGGCGGTTCACCCGCACCCGATCACCCTCATCCCCGAGAGCATGCCGTTCGACGAGCTGGTCCGGACGGTCACCCGTTCCGGGGAGTCCCATTTCCCGGTGGTGGACCGGGAGGGGAGGATGACGGGGATCCTGTCCATCAACGACGTCCGGGCGGTCCTTTTCGAGAACACCGTCGACCGTTTGATCGTGGCCGGCGACGTCGCCACGCCCAACGTGGTTCGGGTTTCCTGGAACGACACGCTTCAGGAGGCCCTGGACAAGATGGCGCGGATCAACGTGGACGAGCTGCCGGTCGTGCGCGACGAAAAGTCGGACGAGATCGTCGCCATGATCTCGAAGCGGGACATCGTGAACTACTACTACGCGCGGAGCAGCGCCTGACGGGGGGTAAACCATGTGGAACGAAGGCAAGAGGATCCTTGTCCCCGCCGTTGTCGCCTTGGTGGCGGGGGGAGGGCTGTACGCCCTCCGGGCCGTGGCCCTGCGTTTCCTTCATCGCTTTGCGGACAAGACGGAGACGCGGATCGACGACATCCTTCTCGGTTCGCTCCGCACCCCGTCGGCGTACTGGTGCCTCGCCATCGCCCTGTCCGTCGGAGTGGCGGCATCGGACCTCCCGGACCGGCACATCCTCTACTTCAGCAAGGCGGTCCAGATCCTGGTCATCTTCTCGATGAGCCTTGCGGCGGCCAACCTGGCGGGAACGGTCTTTACGGACTACATCCGGAAAACGAGCCTGCCGATCCCCACGACGGGGCTCGCCCACGGAATCATCAAGGGGACCATTCTCACCGTCGGACTGCTGATCGTTCTTTCAGTGCTCGGGATCAGCGTCGCTCCGATCCTCACGGCGCTCGGCGTCGGGGGCCTCGCGGTGGCCCTCGCCCTGCAGGACACGCTCGCGAACCTGTTCGCCGGCATCCACATCCTCGTCGAAAAACCGATCCGGGTCGGGGACTTCATCCGCCTCGAGACGGGGCAGGAAGGATACGTGGAGGACATCACCTGGAGGACCACGAGGCTCCGGATGCTGCCGAACAACATGGTCGTCATTCCCAACAGCAAGATCGCCCAGAGCACGCTGACGAACTATTACCTCCCGGAAAAACGGATGTCGGTGCTGATCCCGGTCGGGGTGAGCTATTCCTCCGATCCCGAGAAGGTGGAGACGATCCTCATCGAGGAGGCGACGAAAGCGGTCGGGGACATCCCCGGATTGCTCGGCGACCCCCCGCCCTTCGTGAGATTCATTCCCGGGTTCGGGGACAGCTCCCTCGACTTCACGCTGATCTGCCAGGTCTCGGAGTTCGTCGACCAGTACCTCGCCCAGCACGAGCTTCGGAAGCGGATCTTCGCAAGATTCAAGGAAGAGGGGATCGTCATCCCGTTCCCGCACAGGACCGTCTATCTGAAGGGAGAGAGATAGGCCTGCGCGTGTTTGCGTTCATCCTGGCGATCCTCCTGCCTTCATCCGCTGTCGTGCGCGTGGTTTGCCGCGGGCACGTGCTTCGCCAGGTCCTTAGGCGTCCCCTCCCAGATGACGCACCCGTCCTCTATGGCCACGACCCGGTCGCACAGTTCCTCCAGGATCAGGGGGTTGTGCGAAACCAGGAGGAACGATATCCCCTCCTTGCGATGGAGGGACCGCATGAGCAGCGCGAGCTCCGACTCGTCCTTGGCCGACAGCGCCGAGAAGACCTCGTCGAGGATGACGAGGCGCGGCCGGCAGGAGATCGCCCGGGCGAACTCGAGACGGCGAAGGCACCCCTGCGAGAGCTTGGCCGCCGGCCAGAACCGCTGCGCGAAGAGCCCGGTCCGGACGAGGATCGATTCCAGCTCTTCCTCCCACCTGGTCGGCGCCGGCTCGGGGCTCGAATCCTTCATCCCGAATCTCTTGCGGCAGGATTCTCGCCCGCACAGGAGGGCGACGCGGATCGACTCCACGACGGTCAGCGACGGGTACGGATCGGGGATCTGGAACGTCCGGGCGACGCCGGCCCGGTATCGGGCATCCATCGGGAGGGGCGTGATGTCCCGCCCGTCGAAGAGTATCCTTCCTCCGTCGGGGGGAACGAGGCCGGAAACGATGTTGGCGAGCGTCGTCTTCCCCGACCCGTTGGGACCGAACAGGCCGACGACCTCCCGCGCGCCCACGTCGAACGTGACCCCCACGAGGACCCTGGTCGGCCCGAAGGATTTCCTTATGTCCTCCACACGGAGCAGGCCGGCCATCCGAATCCTCCCGTCCCTATGAAACCATTTTACGGGATCTTGCTCGCCGGCTCGCGCCTGGGCGTCCCTGCCCAGGCTCCGCCGGCGGCCTCGGCAGGCTTCCGCCGCCATCCATGGCGGCTTTTCCTCGCTGATCGCTTGGCGCCTGCCTCGGAGCTCGCGTTCACATTCATACTACGACACCATTTTACGGGATCTTGCTCGCTCCCGCAGCGTCCCGGCCACGCCCCGCGGGAAGAACCGGAGCGTCGCCAGGAGGGCGGCGGCGTACAGGAGCACGCGGGTCGCTGGGGGAAGGCCCGCGCCCTGGAAGAGGGCGTGCAGGAGGAGCGCCGCGAGGACCGGTCCCGCCACGGTCCCGCGTCCCCCGATGGCCGCGCACGTCGCCGCCTGGAAGGAGAGCTCGATCGAGAAGTCGGCTGCGGTGGCCCGTCCCACGTGCGCCGCGAATCCGACGCCCGCCGCGCCCGCGAAGAGGGCGGAGGCCAGGAAGGCGCGCCGCTTGTGACGGACGACGTCCACCCCCGAGGCCTGGGCGTTGAGCTCGCTCCCTGCGATGGCCGTCCACAGGAGCCCCTGCCGGGATCGCGCGATCCGGAGCATCGCGAACGCCGACAGGACCAGGAACAGCAGGGCCGCATAGTACCCTGCCCACGGGGAGGCCTCGACCCACGGAAGGGAGACGGGGATCCCTCCCTCTCCGCCCCAGGAATAGCCCTCCTTCGGGGAGAAGAAGGCCTGGCCCAGGGCGACCTCGTGGGCCAGCTCGCCAAGGGCCAGGGTGAATAGCGCGACGAACGGTCCCCTGAGCCGGGAGGCGAGCGCGCCGGCCGCCGCCCCGACGGCGCCCGAAAAAAGCAGCGCAACCGCCGCCGCCGCCGGGAACGGCCACCGGTAAAGGCTCGTGAGGATCGCGCACGCATAGGTCGCCGATCCGAAAAAGAGGGCGTGGCCCAGGGAGATCTGCCCGGCAACGCCTCCGACGAGGTCCCACGACCCCGCGAAGACGGCGAGGAGAAATCCGACGGTGAGGACGTCGAGCAGGAACGGATCGAGCCCCAGGAGGGGCAGCAACAGGAGGATTCCCGAAGCGGCCCCCAGGGCGCCTGTCGTCCTCCCGCCCGGAAACATGCCGCCCGCCGTCACCGGTAGTCCCGCGCCGGGAGGATCGCGACCAGCCCCTCCGGACGCAGGATCATCAGGACGGAGATCGCCGCGAGGAGCAGGATGTAGGACCATTCCGGGCCCAGGAGGTAGGCGCACAGGTTCGAGAAGAGCCCCAGCCCGACTCCGAGGAGAAAGATGGTCCAGATCCGCTCCATTCCCGAAGCGATGACCACGATGAGCGAGAGGATGAGCGGCACCCGGCCCATCGTGGGGGTGATCGCGCCCGTCGGGGCGAGCAGGACGCCCGCCACGGCGGCGACGGCCGACGCGGCCCCGAAAGTCAGGTACCGGATCTTCGCGACGTCCATGCCGACGGACCCGGCGACCTCCTCGTCCTCGGCGATCAGTTTCAGGGGGAGGCCGAACCGGGAGGAAAGAAGGAGGGATAAACCTCCGAGCAGCGCCGCGGAAGCCGCAAGGGAAATGAGGCCCCACGCCCGGACGGTTACCCCGGGAAGAAGGACGAGGGCCCGGCCGCCGTCGATCGACAGGGGGTGCGGTCCCCAGGCCAACTGGGCGACCTGCTCGAAGAGGAGAGCGGCCCCCAACGTCCCGACGGCGACGGAGAACGGATGCGAACGGACCGGGTTGATGAAGCTCTTCCCCAGGAAGACTCCGAAGGCGAACGCCACCGCGGCGGCCAGCAAAACGGCGGCCGCGGGGTTCTCCACGCCCCTTTGATGAAGGACGTAGGCGACGTAGGCCCCCAGGGTGAAGAAGGCGCCGTGGGACAGATTGACGATCTTGACGACGCCGAGGATCAGGGCGAGCCCCGCGGCCATGAGAGAATAGGACGCTCCGGTGAGTAGACCGTCCAGGAGGACTTGCAGGAGAGCGTTCACTGGGGCGAGGACCCGGGGAAGACGATCCGGGCTCCGTCCTTTTCCCACCGGATGACGGTACCGTGCAGGTCGGAGGACCCGGTTCCCCAAATCGCTTGATGGGACCGATCGAACCGGTAGGTGCCCGCCACCCCCGCGAAAGCTCCTTTCTCGAGCGTTGCGATCACGGACTCGACGTCCAACCTGCCCGCGTTTCGGATGGCGGTCAGCAGGACGGTGAGGGCGTCGTAGGGGAGCGTGTCGCTGTACCCGACCGGGGCGTAGCCGTACCGCTTCTCGAAGGTCTCCACGTAGCGGGTTGCGGCCTCGGAAGTTCCCTTCCA
>JACRIV010000003.1 GCA_016220005.1 Deltaproteobacteria bacterium | reverse complement strand
TTTTTTTTCACGAAGAATTGTCGTGCAAACGCATCGATTCCGGATTCATGCCGACAGGCCCTTGATCCACTCCGCGCTTGTCATCACCCTGCCAAACCGCATTGCCTGGGTTACGAGGATTGCCCGGTGCAATTCCTCCGCCGTGACGGAGCCGGCCTTGTTCGACACGGCAAGGGTTCCGGTTCCGTCGGCAAGGAATTCCACGGCGAATCCCAGGTGGAACGCCTGGCGGGCGGTGGTGTCGCAGCACATCTGTGTCATGTAGCCGGTGATCGTTACCGTTTCGATTTTTCGCTCCCGGAGCCATTCTTCCAACCCTGTTCCGGTAAAGCTTCCCGGCAGGCTCTTTTCGAGCAGCAGATCGTGCGGCCGCTTGGCGATCTCCGGGTGGAGCTGCCATTCCCGGCTCCCTCTCCGGAAGACCGGGGATTCGTCCGCCGCAGCTCCATGCCGGACCACGACCACCGGAATACCTTGCGCCGCCGCTGCATCCAGCGCCAGGAGAATGTTCGCCAGGCTGCCTGCGGGGTGGGTCACCGGCAATTTGCCGGTGAAGTACTCATTCTGCACGTCGATGACCAGCAAAGCGCGTTTCATGGAAAATGCCTCCGGCTCGTGGTGATTACTCCTCAATTGCCCCTCTCAATGTGCGGAGATGCCGGCGAAAGGTGTAGGTTGGATCACCCGCCCGTTTCACCAGGTAATCCCTGAAATGAAGCTGTTCACGGAGTGTACGCCCGGTCGTGACCGCCGCCGCTTGCTTTCGCTCGGTTTGCCATATCGCACAGGCATTCGCAAGCACTTCTTCAAGATGTTGCGCTGCGACGAACAGTACACCATCGTCATCGGCAAAAACAATATCGTCTTTGCCTACCTCGCATTGTCCGAAGCGCGCCGAGCGGAGAGCGGCGTCTTCACGCGGGTCCAACCGTGTGGGTCCCGCAGAGCATGTGCCGTAACCGAATACGGGAAAACCGATCCGGACGAGTTCCGCGGTGTCCCGGTGACATCCCCACACCACAAAACCCGCCAACCCGCAGGCTTTCGCTTCGAGAGCGGTGAGGTCGCCGATACACGCTTCGTCCATCCGTCCGGAATTGTCTATGACGAGAATGTCTCCCGGTTGGGCGCTCTCCATCGCTTCGAGGAAGATATCGACGCTCCCGTAGTGTCGCGCCGGCTGCGCATGCCCTGCGATGCGGCTGTTGACCGTCAACGGGTGAATGCCTGCGGGGGCTGATCGCAGCGGGATCCCCAGGCGGACGCAGGCATCGGCGACATGCGGCGTGGAGAGGTCGCTGAAGATGGCGTTTATACGTTGGTTGTCCATGGAGACCTCGTGGGGAGAGGGGTTACTTCAGGCAGACCCCCGCAGAAGGGATGAGGCACAGGAACGTCAAGGGGGCGTCCCCGGCGTTGACAAAGGAGTGCTCCTCCTCGGAGGCGACGAAGACGAAGCTTCCGGATGCCACCTCGGCTTCCCCGCCCTTGCGCCGGACTTTCCCCTTTCCCGAAAGGACGTACACCTCGTGTTCCCAGGCGTGGGTGTGGTAGGGGGTGCTTCCGCCCGGGGCGACCTCGAAATGGCGCATGGTGAAGTTCGGGGCTCCCACGTTCTCTCCCATCAGGACGCGGATCATGACCCCGGTTGCTCCTTGCTCGGCGACCGCCTTGCCTGCCACGTCGTTCCACTTGGCGATGTGCATGTTCGCTCCTTTCCGGGGGTTGGCCCCCCCCTCCCTTCGCCGTGATCCGATTCTACACCGGCCGGACGTTTACGACAGACACAATTTGCCGCCTTTATGACGGGTGCAGTGGAACACGCGCGACAACTGTATCGGCCGCAAAACGGAAGGGTTGTGTCTGGCCTTTTCCCCGGATACCCTTCATATTCGGTTGCGAGGAGCGGGATGGGCTCCCCCTTGGCCTTCCGCTCACAGAATACTCCGGAGGTGAAGGAATCATGGGAGGCACACGTGAGCGTCCTTCCGTGGCGCTGAGGGAGGGCGCTGTCGAAGTCCTGTTCCTGGGAAGCGGCGATGCTTTCGGAAGCGGCGGCCGGTTCCAGACGTGCATCTTCGTGCGCACGGGGCCGACCTGTTCATCTGCGAAGCCTATTTCTTCGACAAGGCTGTCTCGGGCCATCTCGATTACCGGACCTTCCTGTCGCACCGTGAAAAGCTGTCCTGCAAGCGTATTGTCCTCACCCATATGAACGACGACATGCTCGCCAGGCTCCAGGAGGTCGAGGAAATCCCGGCAGCGGATGGAATGCGCGTTTTCCTCGGAAGACGGCTGGCAAACCGTGAACGGGGGGGCTCGCGGAAGAATAATTCGAAGGAGGGATCATGTTCCCTGACAGGCAGAAGAAGTCTTACAGGGATTTTTATGAATCGGCTCGCCTTAATGAGTTTTTGGACGAAAAAACGACGATACTTTTGCACCTCGCCGCCGCCCTTGCTCTTGGCTGCTATCCCTGAATGGAGCATTACCTTGGAGTTGCCAAGGAGAAGGGGATCGCCGAGAACGAGATCGGAGCGGCGCAATCGATCGTCATGGCGGTCTCCGCCGGGAGGATCAACGCACAGTTCAGGGAAGTCCGCAGGAAAGGGAATACGCCCGCGAAGGATTGATTGTAAATCAGTTTATAAGGCGGGGATCGAGGCGCCGGGAGGGGGGGGAGGGAGAACTCCCTTCCCCCCGGATAAACGCTATTTCTTCAGGTAGTCCCCATATCCGTCCACCCATTCGGCCGGAGTCAAACACCTCGGTTTTTCCATGGAACTATTTATTGCGTCTTCGCAGGAGGAAGACAACGCGGGGCAGAAACGCCGGAAGCGGGAGTTCAGTTCAGCAGTTCCGACGAAGGGTGCCTCTTCCTCCATCTTTCCCAGGTGGTGTCCTCCGACGGGAGTTTCGGGAGCCATTTCTTGAAATACTTCCCTTGGATCCCCATCAACCCGTTCCGGTACGGATACCAAAGCGTGCCCGTCTCCCGGTCGTACAGCACGAAGGTGAACCGCGTCCAGTCATATTTCCTTCTCCGATTGTTTCTCTCACGATATTCGTCGCCGTTCTTACGAAAACCTTACGAGGGTTATTGGTTAATGTAAGGTCTCAGCCTTTCGTTGCCGCTTGTTTCCCTGGGTATTGTTCCGGCGTCCCCTTCGGCGTCCCCGCATCATTCCCGTCTTCGAGGGCCTCCAGGATGGGACATTCGGCCGTCGGGCCGCGGCCGCGGCAGGCCGCTGTCAGCTTTTCCAAGGCGTGTTTCATCTCCTGCAGCGACCGTATCTTGTTCTTGATGTCGATGATCTTCTCCTCGGCGCGCTTCTTGACCTCGTCGCATGTGGTGGCCGAATCGACGCGGAGGGAGAGAAGGTCCCGGATTTCTCTTAACGAGAAGCCCAGCGCCTTTGCCCGCCGGACGAAGAGTATTCGCTTGACGACGTCCGGGGGATAGCGGCGGAAACCCGAGTCCGGCCGTGCCGGTTGCCGGATCAGTCCGTCCCGTTCGTAAAACCGGATCGTTTCGACGTCCACCCCGCATTCCTTGGCGACCTGTCCGATCGTCAGCCCCATCGGAGGCCCTCCGTGCGACATCTGATATTAAGATGCCCCCGTACCCTGCTACGGTGTCAAGGGGATTTGGAGCGGCAATCGTAACTTTCCGGGCGCCTCACGCCTTCCTTACGAGTCCTGCTCTCGCTCTTTTGAGCAAAATCTTCTGAACTCCTTCGTCATGTTCGATGCGGAACGACTCCTCGAAGCCTTTTCCGGAATTCCCCGCCAGGTATTCCTTCGTGAACCGCAACGTCTCGGGCGGCGCCGTAAGGATCGTCGCCCCGATCTCGATGGCGCGCTCCATCAGGCGGCCTCTCTCCACGACCTCGCTTACCAGGCCGATCCGGTGAGCTTCCGAGGCGAGGATCCTTCGACCGGTGAGGCACAAATCTCTCGCCCATCCATCTCCCACGATCCAACGGAGCGGCGTGAAGAGAGGAGGAGCGCCGAATTTTATCTCGGGATGGGCGAAGGCGCAGGATTCGGCGCCTATCCGTATGTCGCAGAGCGTCGCCAGGTCGAACCCCCCGCCCAGGGCAAGGCCGTTTACCGCCGCGATCGTCGGCTTCGGGAAGTTCCAGACGTCCCGGTGATATTGCGAAGAAGATTCGAACAGGCTGTCGAATTGTTCGGGTTGGGCGAATTCGGCGAGGTCGAATCCTGCGCTGAACGAGTCCCCTTGTCCGGTCAGGATCACGACCCCCACGGCGGGAGAATCCTTCCAACGATCGAGACAGGCGGAAATCTCCCGGCGCATCCGAATGGATATCGCGTTGCGCTTCTCGGGCCGGCTCAAGGTGATGATCCCGATTCCGTCGGGTCTTTCCTTAGGAACGATCGCCTGGAAATCCAATTGATTCCCTCCCTGCATTTCATATTGATATACCGACTGGTCTGTTATTGATTGGTGTCGGGGTCGAAGTCAAGACATTTCCGGCCGTCTTAAGGCAAGGCCGCTGCAGAGATAGACCCGGTAGGTGGCCCGGATACAACCGTGCCGGTCGAGGTAGACCTTTTCCAGGCGGGAGAGCGTGCGGGGGCTCCAATGGATCCGCATTTCGCAGGAGGGCCCGCGGGTCTCCGTGAACTTGATGCTCCGGAGGAGCTCTCTCAGGGAAGAAAACACCTGGCTGTACCGCCGCTCCTCGATCGCCCACTTGCGGTAGCGGTCCGCCAGCGCCTTTTCGAGGGTCGCCCGAGGGGCGAAACGGCTCGCGGTGACCCTCGCTTCGTCGCCGAAGGTCTCCCGCAGGGCGCCGTCCAGCTCTTCATAGGTGCCGGGGCCGAAGAAGGAGAACGAGAGGACCCCGCCTCCTTTCTGCATCGCCGCGAAACGCGCAATCGTGCGGGGGAGGCGGCGAAACCACTGGAACGCGGCGTTGGAGGTGATCAGTTCATACCGGCCGGGGGGCACGAATTCCGCATCCGCCACGCCGAACCGGATCCGCGGGGAGACGATCTCCCGGCGAGCCGCCCGCACTCTCTCCCCGGCGATGTCGACCCCGAGGATCGACGCCCCGGGAAAGGCGGAGAGCAGCAGGCGGCTGTAGAGGCCGGTGCCGCATCCCGGCTCCAGGATGGTGCGCGGCGAGAGCGCCCCGGTGAACGCCAGCAGGTCCCGGGCCGCGAGCATCTGGGGATGGGCGTAGAGCTCGTACCGCGCCGAGACGCCCGGAGGCGCCGTCATCGCAGCAGTTCCCTCATGAGCGGAAGGAAATCCCCGGACAGGAACGCGGCGTGGCCTGCCGCGGGGAGTACGTGCAGCGCGGCGCGGGGGGCCGATGCGGCAAGCTCCCGGACTTCCGAAACCGGGGCGATCGCGTCCCTTTCGCCGTGCACGAGCGTGATCCGGCTCGGGGGCAGCATGTCGGCCCGGATTTCCGACGCGGCCAGATACGAAAGCCCCTCGTGGAGGGCGGCTCGGTCCATCTCCCGGAGATAGAGCGGCAAAAGCCCGGCGCGAAAGCGCCTGTAATCCTCCTTCTGCGCCGGCAGAAAACACCGCGCGTAGAACTCCGTGAGGCAGGAGACCCGGTCCTTTTCCAGGGACTCCCGCATCCGTGTGATCTCGGCGGTCCCGTATCGTCTTCGGATGCCGACCAGCACCAGGTGATCGACGAGGCCGGGATGCGCCCGGGCGAACGCCGCGCCGACGAAACCGCCGAGCGACCATCCCAGGATCGTCACCGGCCCTTCGCCTCGGCCGCGCAGGTATTCGGGGAGCGCTTGGGCCATCCCGGCGGCGAATCCCGCCCGCGGCAAGACCCGGTTGCAGTCGAGCTCGAGTCCCGAGAAGATCCGCCCGTCGGTGGCGAATCCCGGCAGGAGCACCACCGTTCGGCTGCCGCCGTTTCCGGCCTGGTGAATGAAGTTCCCGGCGTCCATGGTAAAGGGTTTCCCATGAAAGAACGCGCCTGTCAACTCCTTGTTATCCGTATCGGTTTACAGAGATTGGAGCCCGGGGGGGAACCCGGGGGAGCGGGAACGGGTAAGGGGGGCGCTTTGCTTCTTCGGAAACGGATACGCATGGGGTAGAATAGGGAGCGCACAGGTCCTTTCCTTCAATAGGGGTGCCGGCTCGTCGACGTCCCGGGGGGGCGAGTGGAGAAGCGGCCTTTCCTTCGCAGCAGTCCCGGCAGCATTGTCTTCGGAGCAGCCGTTGTCGCGGGGCTGTACCTGGCCTCCCTCCAAAGCTACCTGCTTTTCCACAGCCTGGCCGAGATCTTCAGCATCGTCGTCGCCTGCAGCGTCTTCATGGTCGCCTGGAACGCGAGGCGGTCGCTGGACAACGCCTATTTCCTGTTCATCGGGATCACCTACCTCTTCGTCGGCGCCGTAGACATCCTCCACATGCTCAGCTACAAGGGGATGGGGGTCTTTCAAGGGCAGGACGCGAACCTGCCGACGCAGCTTTGGATCGCCGGGCGGTATCTCCAGGGCGCCTCCCTCCTCATCGCTCCCCGGTTCGCCGGCCGCAATCTGAACCACCGGGCCGTCCTCGCCTGTTATTCCGGGATCGTTGCACTCCTGCTCGGCTCCATCTTCTGGAGGGTCTTCCCGGATTGTTTCGTCGAGGGGGCGGGGCTCACGCCCTTCAAGATCTACAGCGAGTACGCCGTCTCCGCCCTTCTCCTGGCATCGATCCCGTTCCTGATGGCCGGGAGAAAGTTTTTCGACGAGGATGTCCTGCGGCTGCTCGTCCTCTCCGCCGCC
>JACRIV010000031.1 GCA_016220005.1 Deltaproteobacteria bacterium | reverse complement strand
TACGCATCGGAGAGCTTCCGGATGCCGATGAGCAGGTACTGGAGCCCCGAAACGGTCGTGGTCAACGCGCAAACGGCGACTACGACGTCGGTGGCGACGCGCTCCACGCCGGGCTGCACGACGTTCGCGAGCGACGGGAAAGCCCGTACCGTCAGAAAGAAGACGACGGTCAGGATCTGCGTCGCGGTGTTCACCTTGCTGAGGGAGGTCGCCCGGATGTCCTTCGATCCCCGGAGCAGGAGGATGAGAATGCTGCCCACCAGGATGAAAAGGTCGCGGCTGATCACGAGGATCGTGAGCCATTCCGGCATGATCTTCACGTAGGCGAGCACGATGAAGGAGGTTGCCATCAGCAGCTTGTCGGCGATGGGGTCCAGGTAGAACCCGACTACGGTCCGCTGCCGCAGCCTGCGGGCAAGCAGGCCGTCCAGGCCGTCGCTGATGCCGCAAGCGGCGAACACGATGAGGGCAAGGCGGAACCGCCCCGAGATCAGCAGGTGGGCGAAGGCCGGCACGAGCAGGACCCGGACCGCCGTAAGAGCGTTGGCGATGTTGATCAGCCGCGCCTCATCGAACCGTTCTCTTCCGAACGGTGCGAGCATAATCCTCCTTCGATGGCGCGCAGCAGCGAGTTCATCCCTTCACCGTTCGCGGCCGATATCCGGATACCCCCTTCGGGACAAGGACCTCCCGCCGTCCCGAGGTCGCTCTTGTTGACCGCGAGGATCGTGGGCTTATCCTCGAAGGCCAGCGCCGAAAGGATCCTTTCCACGGAGGCGACGTTCTCCTCCATGTGCTCGGAGCTGCCGTCCACCACCTGCACGAGGAGGTCCGCCTCCCCGATCCCTTCGAGGGTGGCGAGAAACGCCTTGCGCAGCTCTTCGGGGAGCTCGTGGATGAAACCGACCGTGTCCACGAGGATCGCCTCTTTCCCGCCCGGGAGGGCGAACCTGCGCGCAGTGGGGTCCAGGGTCGCGAAGAGCTGGTCCGCGACGAAGACGTCCGCCCCGGTCATCTTGTTGAACAGGGTGGATTTCCCCGCGTTGGTGTATCCGACGAGCGCCACGACGGGAAACCCGATCTCCCTGCGGCGCCGGTAATGGAGCGTCCTGGTTCGCCGGACGGTGTCGAGCTCCCGCTCGATCTGTCGGATCTGCGACCGGATCTTCCTCCGGTCCTCCTCGAGCTTCTTTTCCCCCGGGCCTCGCGTGCCGATCCCGCCTCCCAGACGGGACAGCCCTTTCCGCCCCCCGATCAGCCGTCCCATCCGGAACGAGAGCTGCGCCAGCTCCACCTGCAGCTTTCCCTCCTTGGTGCGGGCGCGCTGGGCGAAAATATCGAGGATGATCTCCCGCCGGTCGAGCACCTTGACGCCCAGCTCTTCCTCGAGGAGCATCTGCTGCCTCGGCCTGAGGAGGTTCTGGAAGACGACCAGTTCCACGTCGTTCTCCCGGACCGTCTCCTTGAGGCGGGAAAGCGTTCCCTTTCCGATCAGGGTTGCCGGGTTCTCCGAGGCGACCAGCTGGGTCTGGCCGCCTCTTACCACCCCCCCGGCCGATTCGACCAGGCTCTTGAGCTCGGTGAGGAGGTCCGGGGGCGCCTGCCCGCCGGGGGCCGGCCTTAGCTTCCGCTGGACCCAGAACAGCCAGGTCTTCTCTGCCGTCTCTCTTTCCGGAAGCATCAATGCAGGCGAAGCACGTCGTACCCGAAACTCCCCCGCAGCGCGCGGGCCAGCTCGAGCGACGGCGCGATCCCGAACTTGTCCGGCAGCGCGATCACGGCCTCGTAATCCCCGTCGCGGACCAGGTGCAGGTAGCCTTTCTTTTCGCCGGGGTGCTTCGCGAGCGCCCGCCGCAGATCGGCGATGTCGGGAGCCGAGAGCCGCCCCATGTCGATCCGGATATGGACCGATTTCGCGAGGCGCTCCCGCACGTTCTCCATCATGAAGATCTCTTCGGCGATCACCTTGGAGGAAGATTCGTCCGATTCCACCCGCCCGATCATGAAGATCGGGTCCTGGGAGGCGAGCGCATCCTGGCTTTCGCGGTACTTTTCAGGGAAGACGACCACCTCCACGATCCCTTCCAGGTCCTCGAGCGTCAGGCTGGCCATCTTTTCGCCGCGCTTGGTCGTCTTGACCTTGAGGGCGTTGATGATCCCCCCGATCTTGACCTCCGCCCCCGTCTTCAGCGCGGCGATACGGGAGGTGGTGGCGTTGGCGAACAGCCCGATCTCCCCCGAATAGGCGTCGAGCGGGTGTCCCGTGATGTAGAATCCGAGCGCTTCCCGTTCGAAATTCAGCCGCTCGCGCC
Source organism: Deltaproteobacteria bacterium (assembly GCA_016220005.1). Taxonomy (GTDB): domain Bacteria; phylum Desulfobacterota; class Deferrimicrobia; order Deferrimicrobiales; family Deferrimicrobiaceae; genus JACRIV01. The sequence continues at coordinate 6,477 of JACRIV010000031.1, read as the reverse complement.
GGTTCCATCCCGGGGCGGCCGGTCCCAGCCTGGATTCCCGGACGGGAGGCGGCGCACAGGTCGCCCCCCCGAAAAGGGCGAACTGCCCCGACTCCTTCCGGCGGGTCTCCTCCTGCGCCGTCTCCATGAGGGCGGGAAGCTGCGCGAACAGGCGGCCGCGGTCCGGATCGAGGGAATCGAGCGCGCCCGCCTTGATGAGGCTTTCCAGCGCCCGCTTGTTCACCTTCCGCAGGTCGATCCGGACGAGGAAATCCGCCACGGAGGCGAAGGGTTTTTCGTTTCTCGCCTCCTGGATGGAGATGACCGCGGCTTCGCCCACTCCCTTGATCGCCGACAGGCCGAACCGGATCGCCTTTCCGGTGGGGAAGAAGGCGAAACGGGACTCGTTGACGTCCGGGGGAAGGATGGGTATCCCCTTCTCCCTGCAGTGATTGATGTACCGGATGATCTTCGCGGTGTCCCCCGACTCCGAAGTCATCAAGGCGCAGAAATACTCGACGGGATAGTGCGCCTTGAGCCAGGCGGTCTGGTAGGCGACCAGGGCGTATGCGGCGCTGTGCGACTTGTTGAAGCCGTATTCGCCGAACTGTGCGATCTGCTCGAAGAGGGCCCGGGCCTTGTTCTCCGCGATCCCGTTCGCCGCCGCCCCCTTGAGGAACCGCTCCTTCTGGCGATCCATCAGGGCGGTGTCCTTCTTCCCCATCGCCTTGCGCAGGACGTCGGCCTCTCCCATCGAAAATCCGGCGAGCGCCACGGCGATCTGCATGACCTGTTCCTGGTAGACGATGACGCCGTAGGTGTCCCGGAGGATCTCCTCGACCTGCGGGAACGGATACTCTACGGTCTTTTTCCCGTGACGGCGGGCGATGAAGTCGTCCACCATGCCGCTCTGCAGGGGGCCGGGCCGGTAGAGCGCAACGGCGTGGATAAGGTGCGTGAACCGCTCCGGCTTCAGGCGCACGAGGAGGTCCGTGAACCCTCCGCTCTCGCATTGGAACACCCCCGCCGTGTCCCCTCTTCCGAGCATCGCGTAGCTTTCGGCGTCGTCCAGCGGGACCGTCTCGAGGTTCGTATCCTCTCCCGTCCGCTCGCGGATCAGCGCAAGGGTGTCATGGATCGCCGTCAGGGTCCGCAGGCCCAGGACGTCGAACTTGACCAGCCCCACCTTCTCGATGTCCTTCATCGAAAACTGGGTGGTGATATCGCCGTTGGAGTTCCGGTAGAGGGGGACGTATTCGGTGATCGGCTTGTTGGCGATCACCACTCCCGCGGCGTGGGTCGAGGCGTGTCGAGAAAGCCCCTCGATCGACCGCGCGTAATCGAACAGCTCCCCGACCTTCGGGTTCTCCTGGATGCTCTCTCTGAGCCGGGGCTCGACCTGGAGCGCCCGGTCGATCGTCATCCCCAGGTCCGGCGGGATGAGCTTCGCGATCCGGTCGACCTCCGCGTAGGGCATCTCGAGCACCCTGCCGACGTCCCGGACCGCGGCCCTGGCTTTCATCGTCCCGAAGGTGATGATCTGGGTGACGTTTTCCTCCCCGTACCGCTCCCTGATGTACTGGATCACCTCGTCCCGGCGGTCCTTGCAGAAGTCGCAGTCCACGTCGGGGAGGCTGATCCTCTCCGGGTTCAGGAACCGCTCGAACAGGAGCCCGTAAGGGATCGGGTCTATCTCCGTGATCCGAAGGCAGTACGCGGCCAGGCTTCCGGCGGCGCTCCCCCGTCCGGGTCCCACCGGGATCCCCTTCTCCTTCGCGTGCCGGATGAAGTCCCAGACGATCAGGAAGTATCCCGAGAAACCGCTTGCCTCGATCACCGACAGCTCGAAATCAAGCCGCTTCCGGTATGCCGCTTCGCCCTCGGAAGCGATCTTCTCGCCGCGCAGCCGCTTCTCCCGGAAGCGGCGGGCGAGGCCTTCGACGCAAAGCGACCTGAGGTACTGTTCGGAAGTCATCCCCTCGGGCACCTGGAATTCCGGGATCTTGTTGCGGCCGAGGTCGAGTTCCACCCTGCACCGCTCGGCGATGGCCAGCGTGTTCGTGATCGCCTCGGGGACCGCATGGGCGAAGGCCCTCTCGAACTCTTCCGGGGACTTGACGTAGAACTGGTCGGTCTCGAACCGCATCCTGCCTTCCGTGCCGATGGTTTTCCCGGTCTGCAGGCAAAGGAGGATGTCGTGAACCCTTGCATCCTTCTGCTCGAGGTAATGGCAGTCGTTGGTTGCGACCAGCGGGGTCCCCGTCCCGCGCGCGAGCCGGACGAGCAGCTCGTTCGCCCTGTTCTGCTCCTTGAGGCCGTTGTCCTGGATCTCCACGTAGAAACGGCCGCCACCGAAGATATCCTTGTACTCTTCGAGGGTTTCTGCGGCTTTCTGCGGCCCCTCCTGCATCAGCACGCGGGGAATTTCCCCCTGCAGGCAGGCGGAAGTCGCGATCAGGCCCTTCCCGTGCTCCCGCAGGATCTCCTTGTCCACGCGGGGCTTGTAGTAATAGCCCTCGACATGGGCCCGGGAGACCAGCCGGATGAGGTTCCGGTACCCGTCCTGCGACTCCGCCAGCAGGATCAGGTGATAGGCCTTCTCCTCGCCCTGGACGGTCCTCCGCTCATGGCGCGATCCCGGGGCGACGTAGATCTCGCATCCGAGGATCGGCCGTATCCCGGCCTGGGTCGCCTTTTCGTAGAAATCGACGGTCCCCATCATCCCGCCGTGGTCGGTCAGCGCGACCGCGGGCATCCTCATTTCCTGGACCTTCCTGACCAGGTCCTTGATCTTGATCGTCCCGTCGAGGAGGCTGTATTGGGAGTGGAGGTGGAGGTGGACGAACTCTTTCATTCCCATTCTATCGTGCTCGGGGGCTTCGACGAGACGTCGTACACGACCCGGTTTACGCCCTTGACCTCGTTGATGATACGGGTCGATATCCGCTGCAGGAGATCGTAAGGCAAACGCACCCAGTCCGCGGTCATCCCGTCCTGGCTCTGCACCGCCCGGATGGCGGCGACGTTCTCGTACGTCCGAAAGTCTCCCATGACGCCCACGGTCTTGACCGGGAGCAGGACCGCGAAGGATTGCCAGATCGACTCGTACAGTCCCGCCGCCCGAACCTCCTCGTCGACGATCGCGTCGGCATCCCGCAGGATCCGCAGCCGATCCTCGGTCACCGGGCCTATGATCCTGACCGCAAGCCCCGGCCCCGGAAACGGCTGCCTTTCGAGGATGTGGTCGGGCACGCCGAGCTCCCTTCCCAGCTCGCGGACCTCGTCCTTGAACAGCTCACGCAAGGGCTCTATCAATTTTAGATGCATTTTTTCGGGCAGTCCGCCCACGTTGTGGTGGGTCTTGATCGTCGCCGACGGCCCCTTGAAGGAGACGCTCTCGATGACGTCCGGATACAGGGTCCCCTGGCCCAGGAATCCGACCCCCCCGGGTATCTTCCTTGCCGCTTCCTCGAAGACGCGGACGAACATCTCTCCGATGATCTTCCGCTTTTTCTCAGGGTCTTCGTTATCCTTTAGCGCCGCCAGGAACCGTTCCGAGGCGTCCACGTACTCGAGGTGCAACCCTATCCCCCTGCGGAACGTGTCCAGGACCTCCTCCGCCTCGCCCTTGCGCAGCAGCCCGTTGTTCACGAAGATGCAGGTCAGCCCGTCGCCCAGCGCCCTGTGCAGCAGGACCGCCGCGACCGATGAATCGACGCCGCCGGAGAGGCCGAGGACCACGTGTTCGTTCCCGACCGTCTCCCGTATCCTGCGGACGCTTGCCTCCACGAACGAATGCATCGTCCAGGAGGGAGAAAGGGCGCAGACGCGGAAAAGGAAATTAGCGAGGATCTCCTTTCCCTTCGGGGTGTGCGCCACCTCCGGATGGAACTGCACGCCGTAGACGGTCTTTTCGTGATCGCTCATGGCGGCGATCGGGGAATTCGGCGACCTGGCGATGGAGGTGAACCCTTTCGGCAGCTCCTCGATCCGGTCGCCGTGGCTCATCCACACCTGGATCGTCATATTGTGGCGGAACTCCTCGATACCCAGGAAAAGGGGGTCGCCCCACTCCCCGCGGATGCTGGCGATGCCGTATTCCCGTTCCGACGACTTCGCGACCTTGCCGCCCAGCAGGCTGGCGATCAGTTGCATCCCGTAGCAGATCCCCAACACGGGGACCCCCAACGCGATCACGTCCCTCGAGATCGCCGGAGCGCCCTCGTCGTAGACGCTCGCCGGGCCGCCTGAGAGGATGATCCCCGAGGGGCGGAACTCCCTGATGAAGGAGATGTCGACGTTGTAGGGGTGGATCTCGCTGTACACCTTCAATTCGCGGACGCGCCGCGCGATGAGCATCGTGTACTGCGAGCCGAAGTCCAGGATGAGGATTTTTCCTTCCAAAGATTCACTCCACCCGGTAATTGGGCGCTTCCTTCGTGATGATCACGTCGTGGACGTGGCTCTCGCGGAGCCCCGCCGCCGTGATTTTCATGAAGGCCGCCTTTTTTCGAAGCTCCGAGATGTCTTTCGCCCCGACGTAACCCATCCCCGACTTGAGCCCTCCGACAAGCTGGTAGACCACGGCGGCAAGCGGTCCGCGATAAGGGACCCGGCCTTCGATCCCCTCCGGGACGAGCTTGCTCTCGGTCTCGACGTGGGACTGGAAATAGCGTTCCTTGCTCCCTTTCTTCATCGCTTCGAGCGATCCCATCCCGCGGTACACCTTGTAGGAGCGTCCCTGGTAGAGGACGATCTCCCCCGGGCTCTCGTCGGTGCCGGCGAAGAGGCTGCCGATCATCACCGCCGAGGCGCCCGCGGCCATCGCCTTGGTGACGTCTCCCGAATACTTGATCCCTCCGTCGGCGATGACGGGGATCCCCTTCTTTTCCGCCGCCGCCGCGCATTTCAGGATGGCGGTGACCTGGGGGACGCCGACGCCGGCGACCACGCGGGTCGTGCAGATCGATCCCGGCCCCACACCGACCTTCACGCAGTCCACTCCCGCCTTGATCAGGGCCTCCGCCCCCTCGCCGGTCGCGACGTTCCCGGCGATCAGCGCCGCGCCCGGATAGCTCTTCCTGACCTCCCGGACGGTCTCGATCACGTCCCGCGAGTGCCCGTGCGCCGTGTCGATGCAAAGAAGGTCGGCGCCGGCCTTGAGAAGCTTCTCCACCCGCTCCTCCCATCCGGCCCCCACTCCGATTGCCGCTCCCGCCCTCAGACGGCCTTTTTCGTCCTTGCACGCGAAGGGATACTTCTTGATCTTGAGGATGTCCTTGATCGTGATGAGCCCGCGGAGGTTGTTCTTCCCGTCCACCACCAGGAGCTTCTCGATCCGGTTCCTGTGGAGGATCTCCTTCGCCTGTTCCAGCGTTGTCCCGACCGGAACGGTGACCAGGTCCTCCTTGGTCATCACGTTTTCGATGGGCTGGTCGAAGTTCGTTTCGAAACGGAGGTCGCGGTTGGTCAGGATCCCTACGAGCTTCCCGCTCCGCGTGACGGGCAGCCCCGAGATCCGGTATTTCCCCATCACCGCGAGTGCCTCGTGGACTTTCTGCTCGGGATCGACGGTTATGGGGTCGGAAATCATTCCGCTCTCGGACTTCTTCACCCGGTCGACCTCGGCCGCCTGCTCGTCCGCCGTGTAGTTCCTGTGGATGATGCCGATTCCTCCTTCCCGCGCCATCGCAATGGCGGCGTCGGCCTCGGTCACCGTGTCCATCGCCGCGCTCAGGATCGGAATAGTCAGACGGATCTTCGGGGTCAGCGAAACCGAGACATCCACGTCCCGGGGGATGATCTTCGATTCGCCGGGGAGCAGCAGGACGTCGTCGAACGTCAGGCCTTCCTCCAGCGATTTGTTGTTGAAATAACCGGGCCCACCGCTCATCGCCTTTCTCCTTTTCCGTCAGGGATACCCAGAATGATGCCTTCCAGGAGCCCCGTGTCGCTGATTACCAGCTCTTTCACCCCGAAATGCTCCATCGCAGCCACCGCCTGGCAGGTCCCCGGGACGATGTACCGTTCGCGACCCTTCTCCATTCCCGGGAGCCCCAGGCGTTCCGCGTCCGTCAGGCGCGCCAGCCGTTCCTCCCATCGGCGCAGCCTCGAGAGAGACATCCTGTACCCGTCGATCTTCTCCGGGCGGTACTCCGTCATCTTCCCGTCCAACGCCGCAAGAGTCGTGAAGGTGCCGGCCGTTCCGATCATCCTGCAGAACCGCCTCTTCCCCCAGGACAAGGCCCCGGCGGAGATCCGTTCGGAAAAGAAATACCGGAGGTTCCGGATCTGCCAGGGCTCGGGGGGATCGGAGATCGCGAAAAGGCCGCACACGACCACAACCCCGATCGGGAGGCTGACCGAGGCGCCCTTTCCCATCCCTGCGATGAACTCGGTGCTCCCTCCTCCGATGTCCATGACGACGCTTCCGCCGTCGCCCGGTACGCGGACGTGGATCCCTTCCCAGGTCCGCCTCCCCTCCTCTTCGGCGGAGAT
>JACRIV010000038.1 GCA_016220005.1 Deltaproteobacteria bacterium | reverse complement strand
TTGAACGGTTCCCTTCTCCAGAATGATGAACTCCGAACGCTCGAACCCGAGCGCCCGGAAAAAGCCCACGAGATCCACGTCGTTCCAATTTACCATCGTCATGATCCGATCAACGTTGTGATTCCTGAAGTACATGCCCAGTTTCTCGATCAGGACCCGGGCGACCCCCCTCCCCTGGTATTCCGGGTCGACTCCGACGATCTCGATCCAGCCGCTCTTCGGGATCGCGAATTCCCACCCCCGGATGTCCCCCAGGATGAACCCCACGATCTTCCCCTCCGACTCCGCGACGAGGCAGCCCAGCGGGTTCCGGGTCAGGGAATCGATGATCCGGGACTCCCACTGCGCCTCGTGAGGCCTGCCGATGATCTTCTCGTTGATCCGCAGGACGGCGTCGGTATCCTGTGTGTGCATCCTCCGAACCGTGACGCTCATGCCTTTCTCCTCCGGTCGTTCAGGTAGTTCCAGGCCACGTCGGCCAGCACGGCGGGCCTCGCGTACCGGCGGAAGATGTTCCTGAAGGAGTCGTGGCCGGAAACCGCGTTGAAGAGCGCGTCGTGGATCCCCTGGTCCACCTTGGCCATCGAGAGGACCGTCCCCAGCGTCCCCATCACCTCCCCGACCTTGCACAGGTTCCGCATCCACGTGCCGTAGAGGTAGTCCTCCCGGAGCAACCGGGTCCTCTCTTCGTACCTCCGGAAGGAGGCCAGCGAGATGCCACACTCCACAAGGGTGTCCGCCGCCAGGATCCCCGTTTCGATCGCCATGTTGATCCCCTTGCCCTTGAAGGGGCGGAGCCATCCGGTGGCGTCACCCACCGTGAGATACAGGTCCCCAACCGCTCCCCGGGAAGGGGCGCCCGGGAACTTCCCCCGATAGACCTCCTGCTCGTCGAGCGACACGGGGGGGAGGTGGTCCCGGACCACGTCCGTGGAGAGAAAGGCGAAGATATCCTCCACCGCGGCGTCCGCCCCCGCGACGTTGACGATGATGTGGTCCCCCTTGGGAGTGATGGCCCCGAACTCCAGGTTCGGGATGCCGGGAGGGAACAGGTACGCGTAGATGATGTCCCCCAGCTTCTTCTCGATGAAGGAGGGCTCCACGTGGATCTTGGCGACGTAGGTCTGGATGAACTTGCCGGGCCGGCGGTACCTCCCCCCTGTGGCGGTCTCGAAGATGTCGATCATCCCGTCGTCCAGGCCGAAGGCGCCCACGACCGCGTCCGCCTTGAGCATCCCTCCTTCGGTGTACAGGAAGACCCTGTCCCGGCGACCCTTGCGGAGGTAGCGGCCCGTCGGCGGAAAATCGATCCCGGTCACCCGGGAGCGGGAGACCTCCACCCCCGCCCGCTCCGCGCATTCGAGGAGGAACCGGTCGAACATCACGCGCCGCACGGCGTAGGTCGCCCCCGCCCGGTGGGCCCCGACGAGGAGGATCTCCTTCCCTCCCGCGTGGAGGCGGTAGCCGTAGATCTGCCGCTTGAAGATCTCGTAGGGGAGCTCGACGGCGAGCCGGCCGCGGAGGATCTCCTCGATGGGGGGCGAGAGGACGCCGACGCACTGGTTGTAGTGGCGCTCGAAGTCCTTCCCCTCGAACAGGACGACCCTTACCCCCAGGCCCCTCTCGCGGGAGAGGTGCATGAGCCGTATCGCGGTCGCCGATCCCCCGGGGCCGCCCCCGATGACCGCGATCGTCTTTCCGCGGATGTCCTCGCCCAAGGCTTAATCTCCCTCCGAGGCGATGACCGCCAGCAGCTGGCCTTCTTCGGCCCCTTCGTTGACCTTTACGCAGATCTCCTTGATGACGCCGGCGATGGGGGACTTCACGGCGTTCTCGGTCTTCATCACCTCGATGTTCATCACCTCTTCCCCCCGCTTCACCCGGTCCCCCGGCTTGACGACCCGGTCCTTGGCGCCGATCCGCCAGACCGTCCCGGTCACGGGCGCCCCGATCTCGCCCTTCATGGAGGGGCTGGCCTTCCTGACCGCCTTCCGCGCGAGCGCCGCCTCGGGCAGCTCGACGGGGAAGACGTGCATGATGTTGTCGACCGAGAGGACGACTTGCTTGACGCCCCCCACGCCTTCGCCGATCGAGACGAGCTTGATCTCGTGGGGCTTGCCGGACAGGGGGATCGACACCGAGTCCCCGGGGCGCCGAAGGCCCTTGAACCATACCGGCGTCGGCAGGACGGTGGTGTCCCCGTAGGCCTGCCGGAACTTCAGGAAGTCGACCGCCGCCTTGGGATGCATCAGGTACAGGAGGAACTCCTCGTCCGTCGCCGCGCGGCCCAGCTCCTCCTCCATGGCCTTGCGGGACCTTTCCAGGTCGTCGTCGGGCAACCGCGCGAGGGGGGAGGACTCGATCCGCTCGCTCTTGACCTTCTCCTCCCAGCCCTCCCCGAAGGCGCTGCGGTAGACCCAGTCCCTGGGCCAGCCGAACGGGAGGGGGCCGTACCTTCCCAGGAGAAGGTTCTTGAGGTCGTCGGTCGCCCCGGAATAGAGCCGCAGGAGGAGGTGCTCGTCGGCCTGGGACAGCGCCTCCAGGCGCTCCCCCGCCTGGAAGAACCGGTCCAGGACGTGGAACAGCTTCCGGACGTTCTGCTCGCCGCCCTCCTTGTGGAAGCGCTGGATGATCCCCGCCCAGGTGGTCCACGTGATCTGGGAGCCCGGCGTCACGTCGAAATAGCGGATGATCCGGTTCCCGTACGCCATCCCCTTCAGGATGTAAGGCATAAGGTCCAGGAACCCGCCCTTCTCCGCCTGCTCGAAGGAGGAGGGAAATGCGCCGCCCGGCATCCGGTGCTCGGTCACGTCGTGGGAGAACCCCTTGTACTGGGACTCGAAATTCTCGTAGTTGCGGATGAACGAGCGGATGACGTCGGACGCCTCACTCGCCCGGGCCATGTCCAGCCGCACGGAAAAGTCGAGCTCGCGGAGGTAGCGCGTGAGGGGCCGGACCGGCACGTGCCCGTAGAACCGCGAGAAGGCGTCGTCGGTGACGTCAAAGAGCCGCGCACCCGCCGCCGCCGCGGCGGCCATGGCGGGGATCGCCAGGGCGTCCGTCGCGTGCCGGTGGTACTGGATGACGAGGTCGGGGTATTTCTGGAGGATGGCGTCGATCAGCCGCCGGATGCGCGCGGGACTGCCCACCCCCGCCATGTCCTTGATGCAGAGGATGATTCCGCCATGCCCCCCGCACATTCCCACGATCTCCTTGACCACCCGCAGGTAATAGGCGTCGGAGCACTCGGACGACTCCGTGAAGGAGATGGCGGGCTCGAAGATCCTTCCCTCCGCGAGCACCTCCTCCGCGATCGGGGCCATGTTCGGGATGTAGTTCAGGAAGTCGAAGCAGCGCCACACGTCGATCGCCGGCAGGAAGCCGCGCACGGCGAGCCGGACGACGTTGCGCGGATACATCCGGTAGCCCCAGACGTTGGTGGACCGGATGAGCGTCTGCGTCAGGACGTTGGGCATCCGCTCCGCCCACATCCCCGCCTCCTCGAAGGGGTCGATCTTGTTGTTGAGCAGGTCCTGGTGGAGCCGCGCGCCGCCGTGGACCTCGACGGAGAAGTAGCCCGTCTCGTTGTAGAGCGGAACGAGGCGCGCCATGTCGTGGAGGGTGAACCGGTTCTTGTAGTCGCTCTGGCCCGTGTCGCGCGGACCGGTGTTGGTGTAGAGGATCTCCTTGTCCGCCCGCAGGGCCTTGAGGAACCTCTTCGCCCCCTTCTTCCTGAGACTGGCCCGCATCCCCCCCCCTTGGAACCCGATCCTCCGCAGCGCGCCTTATGCGCTGTAAACGTTCCGCCCGAAGGCGGACACCTCGGCGACGAACTTCGCCACCTTGAAGATCTCCTCCTCCACCTCCTCGTACTCGGTGAGGCCCGCGATGTTCTCCTCGATGAACCCGGTGTGTATCTCGCCCGCCACGAAGGCGGGGTGGTCCATGATGCGCTTGAGCAGCGGGATCGTCGTCTTGACCCCCCAGATCTCGTACTCCCGAAGCGCCCGGCGCATCCGGTCGATGGCGGTCTTCCGGTCCTTGCCCACCGAGCAGATCTTGGCGAGGAGGGAATCGTAGAACGGCGGGACCTGCCATCCCTGGTAGATGCCGGACTCCGTGCGGACGAACGGCCCGCTGATCTGCCGCAGGAAGGCGATCCGGCCGAAGGAGGGCGCGAACCCGTTTTTGGGGTCCTCCGCGTTGATCCGGCACTGGATGGCGTGCCCCCGCATGGTCACGTCCTCCTGGCGGAGGGAGAGCCGCTCCCCGGCGGCGATCTTGTACATCTTCCGGATGATGTCGAACCCGCTGATCATCTCGGTGACCGTGTGCTCCACCTGGATCCGCGTGTTGACCTCGAGCGCGTAGAACTTGCCGGCCTTGTCGACGAGGAATTCCAGCGTCCCGGCGGTCTCGTACCCGATGTCCTTCATCGCCTTGACGACCACGTCGCCCATCCTCCTGCGGACCTCCGGCGCAAGAAGAGAGCTCGGCGCCTCCTCCACCAGCTTCTGGTGCTTCCGCTGGATGGAGCACTCGCGCTCGCCCAGGTGGATCACCTGTCCGTACCGGTCCGCCAGGAACTGGAACTCGATGTGCCGCCCCCCCTCGATGAACTTCTCGACGTAAACGTCTCCCTTGCCGAACGCCTTCTCCGCGACGGAGCGGGCCGCCTCGAGCTTCTCCTCCACCTCGTAGGGGGAGATGACCTTCTGCATCCCCTTCCCCCCGCCGCCGGCGGTCGCCTTGATGATGACGGGCCAGCCTGCCCGGTCCCCGAACCGGATCACCTGCTCCGCGTCCTCGACGCCGGTCAGCCCCTGGGTCACCGGGACGCCCGAGGCCGAGAGCGCTTGCCTCGCCGCGATCTTGTCGCCCAGGATCCGCATGACCCGCGCGGAGGGGCCGATGAAGATCATCTCCTCCCGCTCCACCGCCTCGGCGAAGTCGGGGTTCTCCGCGAGGAACCCGTAGCCGGGGAAGACGGCGTCGCAGCCCGAGTCCCTGGCCGCGCGCAGGACCGCCTCGATGTCCAGGTAGCTCATGCTGGCCGGGGACGGCCCCAGGCGAACCGCCTCGTCGGCGAGCTTGACGTGGAGGGAGAGCTCGTCGCAGTCCGAGTACCCCACGACCGCCCGGATCCCCAGCTCCCGGCAGGGACGGATCGCCCGGCAGGCGATCTCGCCGCGGTTGGCGATGAAGATCTTCCGGAAGGGGCCCGTGCGCTGCACTAGGCGATGTCCCCACCGGTCAGGATGCGGAGGGCCTCCCGGTATTTCTGCGACGTCTTCTCGATCACGTCCGGAGGGAGCTTGGGACCCGGCGCGGTCTTGTTCCAGGGGAGCGTCAGGAGGTAGTCCCGCACGAACTGCTTGTCGAAGCTCTTCTGGGGGCCGCCGGGCCGGTAGCCGTCCGCCGGCCAGAAGCGGGAGGAGTCGGGGGTCAGCGCTTCATCGATCAGGAGGAGGTTCCCCCCGTCGAGGCCGAACTCGAACTTGGTGTCGGCGATGATGATCCCTCTCCCGAGGGCGTATTCGGCCGCGGACTTGTAGAGG
>JACRIV010000034.1 GCA_016220005.1 Deltaproteobacteria bacterium | reverse complement strand
TTGCGCTCCCGCTTCTCTTCCTTCCACTCCTCCTTGCGTTCCTTCCCCCGCTCCCGCTTCTCCTCCTTCCAGTCCTTCCACTCGCCCCGGCGCTCGCGGCGCTCCAGCTCCCGGTGCTTCCAGTGCTTCTTCAACTGGCCGTACGGGACGCGCTGCTCGCGGACGTACACCGTCCGGTAGTCCCTCGGCAGCCGCACGATCTCGACGGGAACGTACCGGGGTCCGACGACCACCCACGGCCCCTTGTAGGCCCTCGACCGGAACCACCGGCCCTCGTGACTCGTCCACCAGTATCCGTTATGGAAGAGGAGGTCCACCTCGACCGCCGGTGCGTAATAGACCATCGTGTGGGGGATCACGATCACCTCGGGAGGCTCGTGGACCACCACCGCCGGCGGGCCGATGTTGATGTTGACGCTCACTTCCGCGAGCGCCGGGGCCGCCGCGCAGGGCAGGAGAAGGGCGGCCAGAATTCCTGATGCGGGCAACCATGCAAGACGATGTCTCCTCATCCGTACCTCCCCCGCGGCACCGCGGCCGCGGACGATGCAGTTTTATCCATTGGACCACACGTGAATCCGCAGGGTCAATTCCCCCGGGCGCGTGCATCCGACAATGGACGAACGGCCGAGCCGGATATTCACTCTTCCGGAAGCTGCTCTTTTTCGAGCGCGGGGTCGCCGGGATGGTAGGGACGGTCCCGCTCGAACGGGTTGATCAGGTCGGACCACTCCTCCATCGGCGCGTCGGCGTAGAACTCGAGGATGTACCCGTCGGGGTCGGCGATGTAGAAGCTGCGGGACACGACGTGGTCCACGGCCCCCAGGATCTGCGCCTTCCCCTTGAGCAGGGAGTAAAAGGTTCGCAGGGCGCTCTCGCTCTCCATTGCAAACGCCAGGTGGACGACCCCGAGGTTGCCCATCCCCGGCATCAGCGCCCGCGGGCCGGCCTCGTAGAGCGCGAGGTCGTGATGCTGCCTGCCGAGGGAGAGGAAGCACATCCCCGTCCGCCGGCCCACGACCCCGAAGCCGATCACCTCGGTGTAGAAGCGCTCCGAGCGCTCAAGGTCGCGGACCTTGAGGACGGCATGTCCCCATCCGATCGGGCGGACCGCGTCAGGCATGGACCTCTCCGGAACAAGGGTAACGTGCAATGTGTCTTAGATTCCCTCCCCCGCGGCGAGGATGCGGGGATCGACAGGAACATCACGGGCGGATTTCTACTATAATCAAAAAATCATGCGTTACACGCTTCGCAAATCGGAGGGGAGGAAATCCCGGTGGCGGTTCTCGCCGGGGATCCGCCTCAAACTGATCGCGTTCCTCCTCCCCCTGGTCTTCCTCCTCGTCGTCTCGGTGGCCGCCACGGTCACGCGGATCACGGACTCGGCGATCCGGCGGGACCTCCTTCAGCGTGGGGTCGCGATCTCGCGGGTGGTGGCCTTCTCCGCGGGCTACTCCCTGCTGTCGGGCGACCGGCTGGCGCTGGACAGCCTCGCGGCCGAGACGAAGAACAGCGCCGCGGACATCGAGTACGTGTCCATCCGGGACATGGGGGACACCGTCCTGGCGCACAGCAGGATCGAGGAGCGCGGGAAGGGATACCTTCGCCCCGCCGGCGCAAAGCCCCTGGGGACCTTCGTCGATACCCGGGCCGACGAGGCCATGGAGGGGGGGCGTGCCCTCATCGAGTTCACCACACCCATCCTGTTCTCCGGAAAGCGCGTCGGGACCGTGTCGCTCTCCCTCTCGAAGAAGAGCCTGGTCACCGCCCAGGAGGGGATCAGGCGGTCGATCATCATCGCCGCATCGGTGGTCCTGGGGATCGCCCTCTTAAGCACCCTGGCCCTCGCCTCCGTCATCACCACCCCGGTGAAGAAGCTCTCCTCGGGCGTAAACGACCTGGCGAGCGGGGCGACGTTCCGCCCGATCCCCGTCCGCTGGGGCGACGAGCTCGGCGAGCTGACGCGGAACTTCAACCGGATGGCGGAGACGATCCTCGCCCAGCAGAACCGCTTGAGCCGCTACGCGAAAGAGGTGGAAGAGGCGTACGTCAGCCTGGTGCGGGTGATCGCCGCTTCCATCGACGCCCGCGACCCGTACACCCTCGGCCATTCCACCCGGGTGGCGCGCATCTCCTGCGAGATGGGAAGGAAGCTCGGCTTTTCCGGGGAAGAGCTCGAGCACCTCGAGAAGGCGTGCCTCTTCCACGACGTGGGCAAGATCCGGACACCGGACGACATCCTCCTCAAGGGGTATTCCCTCACCTCCCCCGAGGTCGTGGAAATGCGGGCTCATCCGGGCGACGGGGCGGAGATCCTGCGGATGGCCCCCTCCCTGCACCGGTACATTGCGGTGGTGCGTTCGCACCATGAGTGGTATAACGGGCAAGGATACCCGGACGGAAAGAAGGGATCGGAAATCCCCATCCATTCCCAGATCATCGCCCTGGCCGACGCGTTCGACGCCATGACCTCCACACGGCCATACCGCAAGGGGCTCACGCCCGGCGAGGCGATCGAGGAGATCCTGCGGTTCCGCGGGACCCAGTTCTCCCCGGAACTCACCGACGTGTTCGTCCGGATGGCAAAGGATCTGCCCGTGCTGGAAACAGAGGAATGGAAAGGCATGGCGCTTTGAGGCGGCGAGCCCTATTGCTCGCCGCTCTCGCCATGTTTTTTTCCCACGGCTGTGCGGGACGGCGGCCCGCACAGCCTCCGGCCGCCGTAAAACCCCCCGTTCAAAAAAAGCCGCCCTCTGTCGTCCCGCCCCCGCCCGCAGCCACAGCCGCCGTCTCGCCGGCGGACCGCTCCTACCTCTCCGGGGCGGCGGCGATGGCGGAAAAGAACCACGAGCGGGCGCTGGAGCAGTTCGCGGCAGCGTGGAAGGAGAACTCCGGCTACCCGGCCGTCGCCCGGGATTTCCCCGAAGCCCTGGAGGGGCTGAAGCGGGCCGGGGACGAAGCGCTGCGCCAAGGCCGGCCGGAGGATGCGGGAAAACGGTGGGAGGCGGTTCTGCGCTACCTCGGCCACCCCGCGGCGAAGGGGAAAACCCTCTCCTTCACGAAGGGCGAGCTGCAAAAGGAAATCGACAAGCTATCCGCAAGCCTGATGGAGAAGGGGCTTGTTGAATATCGGAAGGGAAACCTCGAGGCGGCGATCGCCACCTGGCGCTCGATCCTCGCCTACAACCCCTCCCACGCGGAGGCCGCCCGGTCGGTCCAGACGGCCACCACCCAGCTCCAGAACCTGAAGAAGATCGCCCCGCCGAAATGACGGTTGGACGCTATTCCGGGAGCCTTGGCTCGTGGCGGCGCTTCCGGCTCTCGCTCAAGAAGAAGAGGATCGGAACCGTCATCCGCGATAGGAGCAGCGACGCCACCTCCCCCGCCATCAGGGAGATCGCCAGCCCCTGGAAGATGGGATCGAAGAGGATGACCGACGCGCCGACGACCACCGCCGCCGCAGTCAGGAGCATCGGCCGGAACCGCACCGCTCCCGCGTCGATCACCGCCTGGTCCAGCGGCATCCCCTGCGAAAGGCGCAGCTCCACGAAATCCACGAGGATGATCGAGTTGCGCACCACGATCCCGGCGCCGGCGATGAAGCCGATCATGGACGTCGCGGTGAAGAAGGCTCCCATGAGACCGTGGGCGGGAATTATCCCCACCAGCGAGAAAGGGATGGCGGCCATGATCGTTACAGGCGTGCGGAAGGACTGGAACCATCCCACCACCAGGATGTAGATCAGCACGAGCACCGCCGCGAAGGCCAGCCCCAGGTCCCGGAAGACCTCGTAGGTGATGTGCCATTCCCCGTCCCACTTCATGGCGATCTTCTCTTCGGTGAACGGCTGGCTCGCCACGTAGCGTTCGAGCCTGTATCCCCCGGGAAGGACCAGCTTGTCGAGCGCCTCGTTGATCGCAAGGATCGCGTAGACCGGGCTCTCCACCTTCCCGGCCACGTCGGCGGTCACGTACACCACGGGCATCAGGTTCTTGTGGTAGATGCTCTTCTCGGCGATCTCCTCCTCGACCCGCACGAGCTCGCCCAGGGGCACCAGGTTCCCCTGCCGGCCGATCACCTTGAGCTGCTTGAGGCTCTCCACCTTCGACCGCTCGTCCCGGGAGAGCCTGAGCACGATCGGCACGTCCTCTTGCTCCCGGGGCTGATGGAGAAGCCCCGCGGCCGCTCCCTCCACGGCCAGCCGCAGGGTCGCCGCCGCCTGCTCGGCCGCGATTCCGTTCAAAGCCGCCTTCTCCCGGTCCACGGCGAAGCGGTACTTGGGCTGGTCGTCCTCCACGTACCAGTCCACGTCCACGACGCCTTCGGTCTTATCGAGGATCTCCCGGACCTTTCGCGCCGTCTCGATCCGGCCCTTTTGGTCCGGGCCGTAGACCTCGGCCACCAGCGTCTGGAGGACCGGCGGTCCCGGAGGCACTTCGGCGACCTTGACCCGGGCGCCGAACCTGGCCGCCGCCGCGTCGATCGCCGGGCGGACGCGCCTGGCGATGTCGTGGCTCTGGGCTTTCCGCTCCCCCTTCGGAGAGAGGTTCACCTGGATGTCGGCCACGTTGGGGCCGCGGCGCAGGAAATAGTGGCGCACCAGCCCGTTGAAGTTGTAAGGCGAGGAAGTCCCCACGTACATCTGGTAGTTCACCACCTCCGGGACGGAGACGAGGGTATCGCCGATCCGCCGGGTGACGGCGGCGGTCTCCTCGAGGGTGGATCCCTCGGGCATGTCGATCACCACCTGGAACTCGCTCTTGTTGTCGAAGGGGAGCATCTTCACCTTCACGAGCTTGAACGCGAAGAGGGAAAGCGAGCCCAGGAGGAGCCCCACGACGAGGAGCAGGAAGCCGTACCGCCAGGGGGGGTCGTGGAGGAGCCGGGACATGGCCCGGCGGTACAGGCGCGTGGTCCAGCCCTCTCCGCCGTGTTCGGCCCCGCTCTCCCGGCGCAGGAGCCGGACGCTTGCCCAGGGAGTGACCACGAAGGCCACGAGGAGCGAGAAGAGCATGGCCGCCGTCGCCCCGACGGGAATGGGCCGCATGTACGGCCCCATGAGACCCCGGACGAACGCCATGGGGAGGATGGCGGCGATCACCGCGAAGGTGGCGAGGATCGTGGGGTTCCCCACCTCGTCCACCGCCTCCACGGCGATCTCGGCCACGGACCGGCCGCGGTTCTCGGGGAGGCGGTAGTGGCGGACGATGTTCTCCACCACGACGATCGCGTCGTCCACCAGGATGCCGATGGAGAAGATGAGGGCGAAGAGGGTCACCCGGTTGAGCGTGTACCCGGTGATGTAGAAGACGGCCAGGGTGAGCGCCAGGGTGACGGGGATGGCCGTGGCCACGATCCCCGCCTCGCGAAGCCCCAGGGCGATCCCGATGAGGACCGATACCGAAACGATGGCGATCATCATGTGGAGGAGGAGCTCGTTGGACTTCTCCGCCGCCGTCTCGCCGTAGTTCCGGGTGACCGTCAGGCGGACGTCTCCCGGAACCATCCTGCCCCGGATTTCCTCCACCTTCCCGATCACCTTGTCGGCGACGACGATCGCGTTGGTCCCCTTGCGCTTGGCGACCGAAAGGGTGACGGCCGATGAGAGGCCCGCGCCGCTCTCCCGGGCGGCCGGACCGAGGCCCGCGAATACGTAGTCGGCGGGCTCCTCGGGGCCGTCCTCGATCTTCGCCACGTCCCGCAGGTACACGGGCCGTCCGCCGGAAACGCCTACTACGACCTGTCCCACGTCCTCGGCGGTATGCAGGAATCCGCCGGTGTCCACCAGGAACTCCCGGTTCCCCGAGGAGAAGCTCCCGGACTGGAGCTGGCGATTCGCCTGTTCGAGGACGGGGACCAGGGCTGCCGGGGCGACCCCCCTTCCCGCCATCCGCGCGGTGTCCAGGAGCACCCGGACCTGGCGGCGCCGGCCGCCGATGATCTTCACCTCGGAGACGTCGGGAATCGACTTGATCTGGTCGTGGAGCTGCGCGGCGATCCGCCGCAGGGCGAAGGGATCGTACCGGTCGCTCGAAAGCGTCAGGGCGAGGATCGGGACGTCGTCGATGGAGCGGGGCTTGACCAGGGGAGGGGTCGCGCCGGGGGGAATGAGGTCGAAGTTGGCGAACATCTTCTGGTTCAGCCGGACGATGCTCTTCTCCTCGTCCTCGCCCACCTTGAACCGGACAATGGCCATGGATTGCCCCGGCGACGTGGTCGAATAGATGTACTCGACCCCCGGGATCTCCCAGAGGAGCTTCTCCATCGGCTTGGTGACCCGCTCCTCCACCTCCTTGGCCGATGATCCCGGCATCTGCACGAACACGTCGATCATGGGCACGACGATCTGCGGCTCCTCCTCCCTGGGCAGGAGGAGGACGGCCCACGCGCCCAGGAGGATCGACGCCAGGACGATCAGGGGGGAGAGCTTCGAGTCGATGAAGGCGGAGGCGATCCTGCCCGCGATCCCGCGGCCCTTTCCGCTCACCGGCGGACCTCCACGCGGGCCCCGTCGGCAAGCTTGTCCAGCGGGGAGACGGCCACGCGGGCGCCGGGCTCGATCCCGGAGAGGATCTCGATCCCATCGCCGTACCGCCCGCCGGTCTTCACCATGACCAGGCGCGCCACGTTGTCCGGGGCGACGACGAACAGGCCGTCGTATCCGCCCGCGCGGGAGATCGCCTTCTCCGGCACCGCGAGGACGGTCCCTTTTCCGATCGGGAAACGGAGCCGGCCGTACATCCCGGTCCGCAAGGCCCTGGGCCCCGACAGATCCGCTTTCGCGACGAAGGTGCGGCTCGCCGGGTCCACCATCGGCGCGATCTCCGAGATGACCGCCGGCCGGAAGTCGCCCGGGGCCGAATCCAGGCCCACCTGCACTCGCGATCCGACGGAAAGGCTGGACAGGTGCGCCTCGGGGACGGAGGCCTCAAGGCGGTACCGCCTCGTGTCCTCGAGGACGAGCAGGGGGACCCCCGGCACGGCCATCGAGCCGACCTCCGTCTTCTTCTCCGTCACCACCCCTCCGAACGGCGCCGTGAGCCGCGTGTAGGAAAGCATCGCGTTCGCCGCGTTCCGCTGCCCCCGGGCCTGGGCGACCCTGGCCTGGACCTGGGCGCGCTTCTCGATGGCCCGCTCGTAGTCCTTCACGGCCACCGTCGTCTTCGCCTCGACCTCGTCGAACTCCTGCTGGCTGACCACCTTCTCCTCGTAGAGCTTCCTGTAGCGGGCGTAGGTCTTCTCGGCGAGTGCCTTCCCCGCCTCGGCCTGGGCAATGGCCCGCTCCGCCTCTTCCCGCGCCGCCTCCGCCTCCGCCACCATCCCTTCGGCCGCCGCCGCCTGCCCGCGGATCGCCGTGTCCTCGATCGTGCA
>JACRIV010000032.1 GCA_016220005.1 Deltaproteobacteria bacterium | reverse complement strand
CCCTCAGGCGGAACCATCGGTCCGTGAGGGCGAATCCGGACGCCAGCAGGAGGGAGACAAGCAGGGCGATCGGCTCCATACCCGGGTCGGTAAGCCACCGGCCGGCCTCCTGGGGACTGCCGAGCTCCACCGTCCAGCTAGCGGATTCCGGGAGGCTTCCGACGATCGTGAAGAACCGGAATCCCCCCATGATGAGCAGGGCAAGAGTGACGAGAAGCCAAGGGCGGCCCAGCCGGCGGTGATATACGAACCGGATCGACAGGAACGCCGCCAGGAATTGGAGAAACGTGGTGCCGACAAGAACGGCGATCAAGGATTCCCCTCGCTCGAGGACGAGGCTCCCCCGCCCATCCTCTCCCTTCCTTTTCGGAAGTTTTTCCAAATTTATTTAATCTTAATTCCAATAATTGCGACGATTTGCGTTGACAGTGAACATCAAATCAGATAGATATTGTCCGATATGAGGATTTCCCGCGAAACCGACTACGCCATCCGCTGTCTGATTTTCATGGCGCGAAGGCCCCTCAAGGTCCACACCGTCATGGAGGTCGCTCGCCCCCGAGGGATCCCCCCGAGTTTCCTGGCCAAGATCCTGCAGAAGTTCGTCAAGAGCGGGATACTGTCCTCCGCGCGGGGGGTCCGGGGCGGATTCCGCCTCACACGCAGCCCTGCGGACATCACGCTCCTCCAGGTGATCGAGGCCGTGGAGGGGCCTATCTCCCTGAACGACTGCATGGTGGAAAGGGAAACGTGCTCCCTGGCCTCGCGGTGCGCCGCCCACTCGGCATGGAAGGAGATCCAGGGCGTTCTCGCGGCGAAGCTCGGGGAATATACCATCCGAATGCTTGCGGACCAGGAAGAATACACCCCTGCATTCGAGGCAGGAATCGCGGAGGAGGGACCATGAAGGACGACAGTCACGGCGCATCAATCGCAAGGAGGTTCGCCTTTTCCGCGGTCTTCTGGCTGATCGTGGGCCTGATCGTCGGCCTGTGGCTCGCCGCCGAGATGTTCCATCCCGCGCTGAACCTGACTCCGTGGCTCGCCTTCGGCCGCCTCCGGGTCGTGCATACCAACGGGTTGATCTTCGGGTTCACCCTCGCGGGGGTCTTCGCCTGCAGCTACTACATCCTCGAGAAGCTTACCCGCACCCCCTTGGCGTTCCCGCGGCTGGCCAAGGCGCACCTCTACCTTTTCAACGCTGCGATCGTTCTGGCCGCCCTTTCCCTTTTCGCCGGCCTCAACACGTCCAAGGAATACTCGGAGCTGGAATGGCCGCTGGATATCGGGGTCGTCGTCCTCTGGGTGATGTTCGCCGCCAACGTCTTCGGGACCCTGATCCGGCGCCGGGAGAAGCAGATGTACGTCTCCCTCTGGTTCCTCATCGCCACCGTGGTCACCGTCGCGGCGGTGTACATCCTCAACAATCTTGAAGTCCCGGTGAACCTCTTCAAGTCGTACTCGATCTACGCCGGCGTGAACGACGCCAATGTCCAATGGTGGTTCGGGCACAATGCGGTCGCGTCGGTCTTCACCTTCCCGATCCTCGCCATGTTCTACTACTTCCTCCCGAAGTCGACGGGGCTGTCCATCTACAGCCACCGGCTTTCGATCATCGCCTTCTGGTCCCTCGTCTTCGGCTACCTCTGGACCGGGGCGCACCACCTGATGCTGACCCCCGTGCCCGAGTGGATCCAGACCGTCGCGCTCGCCTTCAGCCTGTTTCTCATCGCCCCTTCCTGGGCGTCCGTCATCAACGGGTACTACACGATGAACGGGAACTGGGAGCAGATGAGGACGAACTATCTCGCCAAGTTCTTCCTCCTGGGGATCACCTTCTACGGCCTCCAGACGCTCCAGGGGCCGACCCAGGCGCTGCGGACGCTGACGAGCTTCTTCCACTACACCGAATGGGTCGTGGGACACGTCCACATGGGGACGATGGGCTGGGTCACGATGATCGTCTCGGCCTCCCTCTACTACATCGTGACGAAGACGTCGGGACGCGAGATATACAGCGTGCGGCTCGCGAACGTCCACTTCTGGCTCATCCTCGTCGGGCAGCTCCTCTTCACGGTGACGCTGTGGATCGGCGGAATCATGCAGGGGGCCATGCTGAAGGCGACCAACCCCGACGGGTCGCTCGCCTACAGCTTCCTCGACGTCGTCGCCGCCTTCTACCCCTTCTGGATGATCCGCTTCGCCGGCGGCGTCCTGTACTTCGCCGGGATCGTCGTGTTCGCCTACAACCTGGTCAAGACCGCCGCCCCGAGGCCCATGGCCGCCTCCCGCAACCCTCTGTTCCGGAAAGGAGGAATCGGATGAACCTGTACGAAAGACCGGTGCTCTTCGCGATCGCATCGGTCGTCGTGATCTCGGTGGGCACGCTCGTGACCACCTTCATCCCGCTCTTCATGCCGTCCACCCAGCCGGTCAGCCGGTACATCAAGCCCTACACGGCGATCGAGCTCGAGGGGAGGGACATCTACATCCGGGAAGGGTGCAACAACTGCCACACGCAGACGGTGCGCCCCCTGCGGACGGAGGTGGCGCGCTACGGGGAGTACTCCAAGCCCGAAGAGTTCGCCTACGACCGGCCGTTCCTGTGGGGCTCCCGCCGTACCGGTCCGGACCTGGCCCGCGTCGGCGGGAAATACCCCGATGCGTGGCACTACCGGCACACGGTCGACCCGCAGGGGATGTTCGCGAAATCGAACATGCCCGCCTACCGATGGCTCGCGGAGAAAAAACTCTCCACCGATTACACGGCGAAGAAGGTCGCCGTGCTGGGATACGGATACGGCCCCGAGGAGGTGGCCCGCCAGATCGACGCATTTCGGCTTCAGGTGGCCGATCCGAACTTCCCCGCAGCAAACCAGCGGGCGCTCGTAACGCCCGGTCCGGTCCGGGGGGAGATCACGGAGTTGGACACGCTGGTGGCCTACCTCCAGAAGCTGGGGCGCGACGTGAAGGAGCTGGAGAAGAGGAGCCTCGAAAGGAAATGACCGGCGGCGGCTGGGCCTATCTCCTTTTCACCGTGGCGCTCGGCGCGGTCTTCGCCGGGATCGTCGTCTTCTACTTCGACAGGCGCCGGCGCGACCGGGTGGAGGCCCCCAAGTATCGCATGCTCAAGGATGACGACGAATAGCGGCGGCCGGGCGCGGGAGCGCCGCGGCACCGTTCGCGGAGGAGACGACAATGACGGAGGAGCTCCGGGAGTTCGAACGCCACAACAAGGCGCCGCGGGCCTTTCTCGTTTTCTTTTTCGCCCTGATCGCCTGGGGGGTCTACTACATCGCCCGGTACACGCCCGAGATCAGCGGCTGGTCCCAGTACAGGGTGCTGGAAAAGGAGACGGCCGACGCGCGCAAGGCGGCGCCGGCCGGCGCGATGCGTGAAAACCCTTACGAGATGGACCCCAAGGCGATCGTCGAAGGACGGGTGATCTTCGGCGAGAACTGCTCCGGGTGCCACGGCAAGGACCTCAAGGGGGGCGTGGGACCCGACCTGACCGCGCACCTCAAATACGGCGAGTCCGACGACAAGAAGTACGAGACGATCGCCGGGGGACGGCCGAACGGGATGCCTTCCTTCGAGGCGCAGCTTGGCCGCGAGCGGATCTGGAAGGTGCTTGCCTACGTGGACTCCGTCCGGGAGCGGGGCGCCAAGCCCTGATCACGGGCAGCCTTCCGCGTGAGAGACACGGGAACCTCGCATGTGGAAAAGAAGGAGGCGGGTCGCCGCCCTTGCCCAGGCGGCGGCAGTGCTGGGTATCCCTTTCCTTTCGGCCGGCGGGGAGAGCCTGCTGCGCTTCGATATCCCCGACCTGTGCTCGCCTTCGCCGGCGTCCGCTTCTGCCGGTCGGTGTGCCCGTACGCCATGCTCCAGAACGTCCTCTTCGACGGGAACACGCTGACGATCGCCTACGACCGGGATCGGGACGCGTCGTGCCTGCGCTGCGATCTCTGCGTGGCGCGTTGTCCCGCCGGAATAGACGTCCGGAACGGGGCGCAACGGGAGTGCATCGCCTGCGCGGAGTGCATCGACGCCTGCCGGTCGATGACGGCGCGGCGCGGCATCGACCCGTTCATCGCCTACCGGGGGAGGATCCTCCGCGGCAAGGCGGCGCTCGCGGGCGCCGCGCCCGCCGCGGCCGGGCTCGCCTTCGCCGCCTTTCTGGCGCTGCGGCCCGGCGTGGCGTTCGACGCGCACTGGGAGGAGAAGATCGGGAACTCCGGCGCCAACCGTTACGGATACGCCGTCCGAAACGGAACGGGCAATCCGATGACGCTCCGCCTGGGGATTGAGGGAGGGGCGACGCTCATGGGCGACCGGGAGATCACCGTCCCGCCGCGTTCCCGCCGCGCGGGGAAGTTGCTGGCAAAACGTCCCGGGGGAGCCGCGAACCGCGTCGTGCTCGTGGCCAGCGGCCCGGGGTTCGCCGTAAAAAAAGAGGTGACCTTCCCGTGAAGAAGCTGATCTGCGGGATATACGCGGCGTTCGCGATATTGCTCGGGCTCTCGCTCTACGCCGCCGGGAGATCCTACGACGGGCTGGTCGAGGAGAACTACTACCTGCGGGCGACCGGCTACCTTGCGGAGAGGGAACGGGAAGAACGGGCCGGCCTGTCGATCAGCGTCCCCCAATCTCTCGAGAAGGGGCACAACAGGTTCTCCGCGGCGATCTCCACCTCCTCCGGGCCCCTTCGGGGCGCCAAAGTGACCCTCGCGGCGATGCGGATATCGGGGGTGAACGGCGACCGGAAGTTCACCCTGGCCGAGGGAAATCCGGGAAGCTACGCCGCCGACGTCTTCCTGCCGGCGGAGGGGGAATGGATGTTCCGGCTCGAGGCGGAGAGCGGAGCGATCCGGGCGCAGAAACGATGGATCGCCGCCGCGGGAGCCGGGGAGACGGCGCACGGAGGGAAAGACGCCGTCCTCCCTCCGCCGCAGAGCGACTGCGGAGGACAGGCCCTTCACGCGGGGCCCGTCACGAAATCCGCCGGAGATCTGACGGTGACGCTGGACATCGCCCCCAAGCCCGTGACGGCGATGAGGGAGCTCCTCTTCACCGTGGAGATCGCGGGATACGACGGACACGGGCTTCCATGGATCGATCTCTCCATGCCCGGGATGCGGATGCCCCCCAACCGGGTAGGCCTCCGAAAGGGAGGCGACGGACGGTTCCGGGGAAAAGGGGTGATCGTCCGGTGCGGCAGCGGTGCGCGCACCTGGGCGGCCACCGTTTCCGTGCCTGGCGGGACGGAAGTCGCCTACACGTTCGATGTGGTCCGCTGATTCCACCTACGCGGTGCTCCTCGCCTCCGGCCTGCTCGGGGGGTTCGGGCATTGCATTGCCATGTGCGGCCCCTTCGTCGCGGCCTTGGCCCTGGGACCGGGGCGGAGAGGCGAGCTGCTCCCCCATGCGCTGTACAACCTCGGGCGGGTGACCACCTATGCCCTCCTCGGCGGAGCCGTCGGCCTTAGCGGCTCCTTTGTGCGGATAGCCGTGCCCATCGAGCCGTTCCAGAAAGCAGTCCTGGCCGGAACGGGGGTACTGATCATGATCCTCGGGCTGGCGATCGGGGGGTGGATCGGCCGCAAGGACTTCGCCTTCGGGAGGTTCGACCCGACAAAGCCCTTCCCGAGGATCGTCCACGCCCTTGCGGACCAGGAAGGGATCGGGGCCTTCTACCCGCTCGGGATGGTCCTCGGATTCCTGCCATGCGGGATCGTCTACGCCGCCCTGCTGTCCGCGGCCAGGGTCGGGATGGAGGCAAAGACCCCCGCGGAGGGGTTCCTGCGCGGTTTATTGGCGATGGCGCTCTTCGGCGCGGGGACGGTCCCCTCCCTGCTCCTGATCGGGAAGGCGGCGGGCCTGCTGGGGGGGCGGTTGCGGAGCAGGCTGTACCGCATCGCGGCGCTGCTCCTCGTCGCGCTGGGGGGGATCTACGCCGCCAGGGGCCTGCTGCGTTGAGGAGAGTACCGACCCATGGCGACCTGTGAACACTGCCTCCTCCCCCTCGACGCGAACACCGCGATCCGCGAGGAGGTGGGGGGCAGGGAAGCCTTTTTCTGCTGTCCCGGCTGCCGGTCCATCTACGCGCTCCTCCACGCCCAAGGTCTCGCGGAGTTCTACCGCAGGCGGACCGGTTGGGTCCCCGGGCCCCCCGAGCTCTTCGCAGCCGACCCGGATGCGCTCTCGGATTGCGTCGTCGAGAGGGAGGGCGAGCATGAGGCAACCCTGGCGATCTCCGGGATCCGGTGCGCCTCCTGCGTGTGGGTCATCGAGCGGTACCTCGGCCGGAAGCCGGGGGTATCCCTCGTCCGGGTAAACCACGCCACCGGCCGGGCGAAGATACGCTTTCGCCCGGGATCGGCAGGCATCGCGGAGATCGCCTCTTGGATCCGGGAGCTTGGGTACGCGCCCCACCCCTGCGAAACCGGGGAGCTCGAAGAGAGCCTGCGCCGGGAGAAACGCGACCTGCTGCTCCGGTTCGGCACCGCCGCCTTCCTCTCCATGCAGGTCATGACCTTCACCACCGCGCTCTACGCGGGATATTTCCAGGGGATCGAGCCGAAATTCCTCGCGTGGTTCCAGTGGCTGTCGTTCGCGCTCACCACGCCGGTGATCTTCTACTCGGGATACCCTTTCCTCCGTAATACCCTGGCGGGGATCCGGAACCGCGCCCCCGGAATGGACACCCTGGTCTTCCTGGGCTCCTTTTCCGCCTATGCATACAGTGCCGCGATGCTCGTCGTCGGCGGGGAGGTCTACTTCGACACCGCGGGGATGATCATCACCCTGATCCTGCTCGGCAGGTATCTCGAGGCGGCCGCCAGGAGCAGGGCAAAGGAATCGATCGGCCGGCTCGTCCGCCTGGCCCCCCGCGAGGCGAGGAGAAGGATGGGGAGCGGCTTCGGAGGACACGCCCCCCGGACCGAAACGGTCCCGGTGTCGTCCCTCCGGGCGAACGACATTATCGAGATCGTTCCCGGGGAGAAGATCCCGGCGGACGGGATCGTGATCGAGGGGGCCTCCGAGGCGGACGAATCGACGCTCACGGGCGAAGCCGGTCCCGTCGCCAAGGGCGAAGGGAGTGCGGTCTGCACGGGAACGGTCAACGGGAGCGGAAGGCTCGTCGTCCGCGTCACGCAGACCGGCAAAGAGACTGTCCTCTCCCGCATCGTCAGAGCGGTGGAGGAGGCCCAGGCGAGGAAAGCTCCCGTCCAGCGCCACGCAGACAGGGTGGTCGGATGGTTCGTCCCGGCGGTGATCGCCGTCGCGGCCCTCACCCTGGGCGCGAGACTGCAGTGGGGGGACCCCCCTCTCCGTGCGATCCTTGTCGCGATCTCCGTGCTGGTCGTCGCCTGCCCGTGCGCCCTGGGGCTGGCGACCCCCCTGGCCGTCTTCATCGGGTCGAACGCGGCCCGCGCGCAGGGGATCCTCGTCCGCGGCGGAGACGTGCTGGAGGCGGGGGCGTCGGTGACCGAGGTGTTCCTCGACAAGACCGGGACGCTGACCTACGGCAGGCCGTGCCTGGCGCACGTGGACGGTTTCGGGCTTGCGCCGCGGGAGGTTCTGCGGCTTGCCGCCTCCCTGGAAGCCCCGTCCGAGCACCCGATCGCCAAGGCCATCGGCCGCGGCGTCGCGCCGGGAGAGCTCCTTGACGTCTCGGCCTTCAAGGCGCACGCCGGTCTGGGAGTGGAAGGGATCGTCGGCGGTCGTCGGCTGTTCCTCGGGCATGCCAAGTTTCTCTCCCTGAACGGCGTCCCGGTCACCGGCGCCCAGGAGGAGAGGTTCCGCGAGATCTCGGAGGCGCGCAGGACGGCGGTCTTCCTGGCCGACGAAAAACAGGTCCTGGGCCTGCTCTCCTCCGTGGATGAACTGCGAGGGGAAGCGGAAGAGTCGGTCCGCCTGCTGAAAAAGGAAGGCTATCGCGTCCGGATGGTCACCGGGGACAGCGGGCCGGTGGCGTCGCGCATCGGGAAGGAGGCGGGGATCGACCTCGTCCAGTCCCGGGTCACACCCGTGGAGAAGGCGGAGATCATCGGCAAGGCGCGGAACGCGGGAGGCAGGGTGATGATGATCGGGGACGGGGTCAACGACGCCCCGGCGCTGACCGAGGCCCGAGTCGGGATGGCCATGGGAAGGGGCACGGACATCGCGCTCGAGAGCGCGGACGCCGTCCTGATGACGAACGACCTGCGGCTCATCCCCCGCTTCCTGTCGATCTCCCGGAAGACCATGAGGGTCATCCGCCAGAACCTGGCGTGGGCCTTTTCCTACAACCTGGTCGCGATCCCCCTCGCGGTCTCGGGAAACCTCCACCCGATCCTCTCTGCGGCCCTCATGGCGGCAAGCTCGCTGATGGTGGTGGGGAATTCCATGAGATTGAGGAAGGCATAAAGGAAAAGAGCGATGTGGACGACCTGGCTGCTCATCCTCATCTCGATCGTCCTTGGCGCCGGCGCCTGGCTCCTGTTCGTCTGGGCGGTCCGCAGCGACCAGTACGACGACGTGGAGGGTGCGAAGCACAGGATGCTGGATGACGAATAGGGGGCGTCTGGTGCATAGTATCCGGGGGGCGGCGAGGACGCCGCCGAAACGTTCCCGCCCCGCCCGGCAACAAAAGGACCGGGCGGCGACTACCACGGGGAAAGGAGAACGACATGGGCCGGGTGGTTCACACGTCTCGGATCGTGGTGACCCGCGAGAAGGGGCCGACGCGGAAGGCGGTCATCGAGGGGTTCGCGGAGCCGGTCTACTACGGCGTCCACGGCGGCATCAAGCATTTCTACAAGGTGGAGCCCGAGAAGGAGCACGCCGCCACGCTCGACCACATCGTCGGGGCGGTGGGCGGCTGAATGATGGGGACACTGGCCACGGTGCTGGCCGGAAAGAAGATCCCCACATTCGCCGACCGGTTCCGGGCCGACGTCGAGGGGGACATCGAGGATGTCGAAGGGGTGCTTAGAATCACGAAGATCCGGGTGAAGTACACGCTCAAGGTCCCTCCGGGGAAGACGGAGGATGCCCGCGAGGCGCTCGGGACCTACCTCGTGAAATGCCCCGGCGCCATGAGCGTGATGGGCGCCATCGAGATCAGCGACAGCGCGGAGATCGCCGAGCTGGCGGGGGACACTTAGATGAAAGCCGCCGTCTGCGAAGCGTTCGGAAAGCCGCTCGTCCTCTCGGACGTCCCGGCCCCCTCCATCGGGCCGGAGGAGGTGCTGATCCGGGTCAAGGCCTGCGGGGTCTGCCACAGCGACCTCCACTTGGTCGACGGGGACTGGAAGGACTGGGGGACGCCGCTGCCCATCATCCCCGGGCACGAAGTGACCGGGGTCGTCGAGAAGTCGGGGAGCGCGGTGACCGGCCTCAAGCCGGGGGACCCCGTGGGAGTCCCCTGGATGCAATACGCGTGCGGGCAATGCGCCCCCTGCCGCTCGGGCGCGGAGATGCTCTGCGCCGGCCAGAAGAGCACCGGGGTCACGGTGAACGGCGGTTACGCGGAGCGGGTCAAGGCGCCCGCGGCCTTCACTCACCGGATACCGGAGGGGCTGGACCTCGTTACGGCCGCCCCCCTGTTGTGCGCGGGGATCACGGTCTTCGCCCCCCTGCGCAGGGCGGGCAACCTCGCCGGGAAAACCGTCGCGGTGGCGGGAATCGGGGGGCTGGGGCATCTCGCGCTCCGCATGGCGGCGGCGATGGGAGCCCGGGTGGTGGCCATCCTCCGAGGGGAAGGGAAGAGCGACCTCGCCCGGCAAATGGGAGCCCGGGAGGTCGTCGACACGGAGAAGGAGAAGATCGGAAGCCGGCTCTCCCGGATGGGAGGCGCCGACCTGATCCTGCTCACCGGCATCTCCGCGAAGCTCTTCGAGCAGTGCATCCCGGGGCTCGGTCCCAACGGAACGCTGGTGGTCCTCGCCGCGATCGCCGAGAGCGCTTCGCTCATCCCCGCGGGGCTGATCACGGGCCAGAAAGCCATCTGCGGCTCCGTCATCGGGACCCGGGACGACATGGACGCCATGCTCCGATTCGCCGCCGACCACGGGATCGCCCCGATGGTGGAGCACTACCCGCTGGACCAGGTCAACGAGGTCCTGGACAGGCTGCGCAAAGGGCAGGTCCGCCTGCGGGCGGTGCTCACGCCGTAAGGCAGGAAGTTCGCCCGGATTCCCGCTTACCGCTGGTACCGCCCGATGAGCTGCGCCTCGCCCAGGATGTGCCCCTTCATCGCCTCCAGGAGCGCCTTCTTGGAGGCCCCGGGCTTAAGCCCCGTCTTCCCGTCCAGCGCATACAGCTTGAAGAAATACCGGTGCGCCGGTCCTCGGGGAGGGCAGGGACCGCCGTAGCCCACCTTCCTGAAGTCGTTCACCCCCTGCGCGGCCCCGTTCTGGAGGACGTCCTTGGGAGGGACCCCTTCCGGGAGCTCCCTCGCGTCGGCGGGCAGGTCGTAGATAACCCAGTGGACCCACGTTCCGGCCGGGGCATCGGGGTCGTCCGCGACCAGCGCGAAGCTCTTCGTCCCCGCCGGAGGATCGCGCCAGGCCAAGGGGACCGAGAGGTCCGGACCGTCGCAGGTATATTTCTTCGGGATCGTCTGGTTCGGCTGAAATGCTTGACTCGCCAGTTCGAATGCCATCGCGGCGCCCCCCGGGGATAACCCGATTGCGAAGGTTGCGGCCAGCAGGCCGAAGAGCGAAAGGACGACCAACCGTCTTCCCGGCGAGTGGGGATTCCTCATGGCACGCCTCCCCTGCTCATGGAAAGGCCGGCTCTTCGCCGGCCTTTCCGGTCAATCCATGGGGAGGACCTTCTCCCTGGCAGGCCTCCCCGATCCCTTTCACGCGGTTTTCTTCATCTCGTGGAACGACTTGATCTGCTCGGGGGTGAACTTGTCCAGCTTTACGATCCGCGCCTTGCCGCGCAGGAAGGACGGGACGAGTCCCCGGGCCTCCGATTCGCTCCCCACCTCCACGATCACATACCCGGTGTGATCGCCGGACATGCAGCCGAAGTCGTACTTGGCCAGCTCCCCGGGCCCGCGCGCCAGGATCTCATCCAGCGCCTGCAGGCATTCCTCCTTAGTGTGGGGAGACTCGATCAGGTAACGTGCCATCGCTTTTCCCTCCTTCTCTACTTCGCTGGTTGTGATGGCCGATTCCGCCAGGTGCCCGTTTCGATTCGTTCCCGGCGCATCACCTCTTTTCGCGCCGACGCCCGGAGAGGCGCAGGCGGTGATATATAACTTCAATTCTACCTCCGCTCCCGCGTCTGCGTACCCCCCCACCAACTCTTTTCCCCCCAACCTTGTTTTCCTTCAGCAGCCTGTGCAGTCCTCCGCGCCCGCGACCGGCTGTCCGGAACGAGCGTACGAGGGGCCTCCCCACTCCGAGCCGGAAACGGTGGAAAACCGGAACCGGGCGAAATATTCCTTCATCTTAAAAAAAACGTCGCCGACCCGGCTCCGTGGGCTGGGGCGGCGACCAACCGTTCCAAGGAACCGCAACCCTGAAGTGATCCGGAAAGGGGGGAATATGCGAAAGTCCTGTCTGCTGTCTGGCTTGCTGGCCACCCTGTTCGTTCTTGCCGGAGCCCTCGCCGCCTCAGCGGATTCCCAGCACAATTTCGTGGCGGACATGAAGGGGATCGGGGGCAGCATGGCTTCCGGGATGTCGACCTTTGAACTGAGCAAGGACGGAACCGCCCTGCACTACAAGGTCACCGTCTCCAACATCGAAAATGTCCAGATGGGGCACATCCATCTCGCGCCGGAGGGGAAGGACGGCCCGGTCGCCGCGTGGCTGTATCCGCCCGGCCCGCCTCCAATGCTCAAGGAAGGCAGGTTCGAAGGCACCCTGGCGGAGGGGGACATCAAGGCGGAGAACCTGCAGGGCAACCTTAAGGGGAAGCCGCTCAGCGCCCTGATCGGGAAGCTCAAGGCGGGCGAGGCGTACGTCAACATCCACACGAAGCAGATGCCGGGCGGAGAGGTGCGCGGCCAGATCCGTTGATTGCAAAGGTAAGGTTTTGCGGAATTTCTGCCGATAAGATAGTTGGGCAATCGATCGGAACTCACGGTATCGAAAAGCTGAAAAAGGAAAAAAGCAGACTGCCAGGAAAGGCAAAACCAATTACGTAAATCTGGGTTGAGACATTCCGGTTTGGAGATGGCGATGGACGCGGCGAGCGGCGTAATCGCGGGCAGAGTGGAACATGAGTCGTACACCTTCGACGTCGAGCTTGTCGACGGCGGACTGGAATGCCGATGCTCGCTCGAACCGAAAGGCGCGGGCAGCTTCATCAACGATTCGAACCTGCTGGACCTGCTGAACCGTTGCGGGATCCGTCAGGGGATCGATCTTGAGGCCGTTTCCTCGTTCACCCGAAACGCCTGTTCCGGAAAGCCTCAGAAGGAAGTCCCGCTGGCCAGAGGGATGCGGGCCGAACCAGGCCGCGACGGCTGGGTCGAGTTCATCGTCCGCCCCCACACCGGGCTGGCCGAGTATAAGGAAGACGAAGACGGCGTGATCGACTTCCACAACCCCCATTCCTTCACGAACGTTCAGCCCGGGGCGGAGATCGCCCTGCTGCATCCTGCCGAGGAAGGGAGGCAGGGGGTCCTGGTGACAGGATCGACCGTTCCCGCGCCCGCCGTCAAGCCGATTCGGCTCACCATCGGGCGGGGGATCCGCCTTGAGGAGGACGGGAAGAAGATCATCGCCACGGCGGAAGGGCGGGTCGTCTACGACGGCAATACGGTATCGGTGGAGAGCGGCTTCGTCGTCAACGGGGATGTGGATTACGAGATCGGCAACATCGACTTCGCCGGTTTCGTCGACGTACGCGGGGACGTGCTGGACGGATTCAAGATTTCCTCAACGAAAGGAATCAAAGTCTCGGGAAACGCCGGGAACTGCCAGATCCGTTCGGGCGGGAACATCACGATCGGGGGCATGTCCGGTCAGGGCAAGGGCGCCATCGTCTGCACGGGGAATCTGTTTGCCCGGTTCCTCAACGAGGTCGTCGTCGAATGCGGGGGGAACGTGACGGTGGAGTCGGAGATCCGCAATTCCAGGATCCGGTCCGGCGCGTGCATCATCGTCCCGAAGGGAGTAATCTCGGGAGGGGAATGCATCGCCCTTTCGGGAATCGAAGCCGGCACCCTCGGCTCCCCGATCGGCGTGCGAACCGTGCTTGCTTCCGGCGGGGATCGATCCTCGGAAAACGCGAACGCCAAGATCAACGTTCGGAAGAGGGTGCTCGAAGGCGTCGTCCTGTGCCTGGGCGACACCACCGAGGAAATTCAGGCCGAGATGGACGGTCCGGTATCCGTCATCGAGGACAGCCAGGAGCGCAGGCTGCAATCCCTCCCGCTGACGCCGCTCACGGTCAATGCCCGCAGGCTCGAGGCGGCGTTGAAAAAGTAAGGGCCCGGCGCGAGAGCGCCTGCGAAGGAGTGACAGGGACGCCTCCGTGAGGCCGGGGATGGCACCGTCACCCCACGACGCGGAGCACGATCTTTCCGATGTTGGCGTTCGATTCCATCCGCAGGTGGGCCTTCGCCACTTCCGTCCAGTCGTAGACGGAATCGATGACCGGCTTGAGCCTTCCGTCCGCGAATCGCGGGAGCGCAAAGGCGCGGAACTGCCGGGTGAGGGCGACCTTCCTCTCCCGGCGGAGGGAACGCAACGAGGTCCCGATGATCTGCAGCCTCCTCATCAGGAGCGCGCCGAGGTCCAGACGTCCGGCCACGGCTCCCCCCAGTACGCCGACAACGATCAATCTCCCGTCCTCCGCCAGGGACGCGAGGTTCTGCTCGAGGTAGGGCGCTCCCACGAAGTCGAGGATGAGGTCCGCCCCCCTCCCCTCCGTCTGCTCCGCGACCCAGGGGGCGAAAAACCCTTCCTTGTAGTCCCAGCCGGCGCGCGCGCCCAGCTCCAAACAGCGGGTGATCTTGCCCGGGGATCCCGCCGTGATGATCGCGAATGCCCCCGCCTCCCGGATCAACTGGATCGCCGCCGTCCCGACGCCGCTTGCCCCCGCGTGGACGAGGACCGTGGCGCCCGCGACGAGTCCACCCAGGTTGAACAGGTTCTGATAGGCGGTGAGGAACGCCTCCGGGATCGCCGCCCCCTCGTCGAAGGTCAGGTTCTCCGGAATCCGCATCGCCATCCCGGCCGGGACCGCCGCGAGTTCCGCATATCCTCCGCCCGGCAGGAGGGCGCAGACGCGGTCGCCCTTTTTAAAGCCTTGGCAGGCTTGCCCCGCCTCGATCACCTCCCCCGCCATCTCCAGCCCGAGGATTTCCGGAGCGCCCTTCGGCGGTGGATACTTCCCTCTCCGCTGCAGCAGGTCCGCGCGGTTCAGGGCGGTCGCCCGGACCCGCACCAGCAGATCGCCGTCCCCCGGGACGGGATCGGCGTGGCTGCCGATGCGCAGCACCTCCACGCCGCCGAAACCGGACAGGAGGACCGCCTTCACGTCCGCGGCCTCACGGTTCAGCCCTGGCAGGCCTTCCAGGCCGCGAAGTAGGTCTCGACCTCGTCCACAAAGCCGCCGTGCCGGGGCTGCCATCCCAGCAGGCGGACCGCCTTGCGGGCGTCCACGTGCTGGTCGAGGTCGAGGCACTCGGCGAAATCCCCCATCGTCTTCGCCGCTTCGGCGGCGGGGACGAACTCGATCTTTCCGGCATAACCCGCGGCGCAGGCCGCGGCCCTGGTCATCACACCCACGGAGGCGCGGGAGCGGTCGGTGAGGTTGAAGATCTCGCCTCCGTACCCCCGCTCCCCGGCGAGGAGGTACCCTTCCGCCAGGTCGTCCACGTGGACCATCGCCCAGTGGTTGTTCCCGTCGCCCACCACCCGCAGGGATTTTTCCTTGCATGCGCCGCCGAACCACATCCCCGTCATGCCGCCCTGCCTGCCGTAGACGCACCCGGGCCGAAGGACCAGCCCCTTGATCCCCGGGGCGGTCAGCACCTCCTGCTCCACCGCCGGCCGCCAGCTCACCAGCTTCGGCGGATCGAGGGGCGCGGTCTCGTCCACCATCCGCGCGCCGGTGTGGCCGTGCACCCAGACCCCGCTGGTATAGATGACGGTCTTGGGACGGGGACCTTTCCAGGCGGCGTCGAGCAGAGTCTCCACCGTCCTCTTGTCGAGCGCCACCGTGTCCGCCGAAAGATCGGCGGCGGCGTGGACAAGCACGGAGCATTCCGCCGCGGCGTCGGAATAGCTTTCGGGCTCCTGCATGCTGCCCAGAACGGGGTGGATCTCGCTCCGGGCGAGCGCCCTGGACTTCTCCTCGCTGCGGACGAGGCCGAACACTTCGTGGCCGGCCCGGCGGAACGCCTGCGCCACATTGAAGCCGATGTACCCGGTGGCGCCGGTAACGAAGACCTTCATGGCATCTACTTCACGATCTTCCAGCTTCCGTCGGGCTGCCTGCAGGCCGTCCCGTACGCCTGGTGCTCTTCACCCCCGATGATGACCGTCTGCTGGTACTCCCGGCAGTATCTCCCCTCCGCCGTGCGGTAGGTCCGGCGAGGGGTAGTCGACCCCCTGTGCCCGGAGTCGGGGTTATGCCAGGTGGAGGGCTCGTTCGTCTTGTTGTACTCCAGGGCGCGCTGGGCGCTTGACTCCATCGCCTGCCTGTCCGCCCGGTCCAGAGACTTGCCGATCTCCTGCCCGATCAGGGCGCCGGCCAGCGTCCCGATGGCGACGCCCACCAGGCGGCCGCTGCCGCCGCCCACCTGCGACCCGATCAGGGCGCCGCCGGCGCCGCCGATGACCGTGCCCGCCTGCTCTTTCGGCCCCATTGTGGCGCACCCGGAAAACACAAATGCCAGAACCACCGGAAATATCACTCCCCGTCGCATTCCTCCACACCCCTTCCTCTCGTTTTTTACGTCCCCCCGCGGATGCGGGAACCGTCCTTGAAAGCAGACGTTTTGCGCAGCCCCATTTATTCGCCTTGCCGCGTGATCCGCGTTCGCTATTCTTTTTTTAGATGAATTAAACCGGAAGGTGTTCCGATTTCAGGCGGCCGACTTCTCCATCTCCCTCGTGTACCGGCCGTAACGTGCTGCGCCGTTGCACTTTGCGCGATGGTGGAAGACGCTCTGGGCCGCCGGGAGGTTGGCGAATTCCCCTTTCCACGCTTTGAGGACCGGATCCTGCAGCGCGCGCCCGTAGGAGAACGAGAGCTCCCACGGGTACCCGCCCAAGGCGTTCATGGCGCTCAGGTGCTCGGTCGCCTGCTCGGCGGTCTGTCCACCGGAGAGGAAGACGATTCCGGGAACCGCCGGGGGGACGACCCGGCGCAGGCAGCGGATAGTCGTTTCCGCGACTTCGCCGACGCCGGCCTGCTTCGGACAGCCCTTCCCGGAGACCACCATGTTGGGCTTGAGCAGCATCCCCTCAAGCGCCACCCTGTGCTCGAGAAGCTCGGAAAATACGAGGCGCAGCGCCTCCGTGGTGACCTCTTCGCAACACTCGAGGGTGTGCGGGCCGTCCATGAGGACTTCCGGCTCGACGATCGGCGCAAGCCCCGCTTCCTGGCACAGGGCGGCGTACCGCGCAAGCGCGCGGGCGTTGGCCTTGAGGCAGTACGCCGTGGGAATGCCCTCGCCGATGGCGATCACGGCGCGCCACTTGGCGAAACGGGCGCCCAGGCCCCGGTACTCCGCGAAGCGGCTCCGCAGGCCGTCGAGCCCCTCGGTGATCTTCTCGCCGGGAAAGCCGGCCAGGTCCTTCGCCCCCTTGTCGACCTTGATGCCGGGGACGATCCCCTGCCGGGAGAGGAGCTCCGGGAAGGGGACGCCGTCCCGTGCCTTCTGCCGGAGGGTCTCGTCGAACAGGATGACGCCGCTGATGAATTCCGGGATGCCGGGGGTCGTGAACAGCAGCTCCCGGTAGGACCGGCGGTTCTCCTCGGTGGAAGGAATGTTGATCGTCCGGAACCGCTTCTCGATGGTGGGAGAGCTCTCGTCCGCGGCAAGGATCCCTTTCCCCTCCGCGACCAAAGACCTTGCGACGGATTCGAGTTCGTGGGCGGCCATCGGGACACCTCCTATTCCCGTGATATGATTCCCCCGGCGGGACTGCGGTTTCGTTGCGCAAACCCGTCACGATACGGCATCGATCCCGGTGAGATCCTTTCCCAGGACCAGGGTGTGGATCTCGTAGGTCCCCTCGTAGGTGTCCACGGATTCGAGGTTGCACATGTGCCGCATCGCCTGGTATTCGTCGCTGATCCCGTTGGCCCCCAGCATCCCGCGGGCGGTGCGGGCCACTTCCAGTGCCGTGCGCACGTTATTACGCTTGGCCATGTTTACCTGCTGGGGGCGCATCGCCCCGGCGTCCTTCAGCCGGCCGAGCTTCAGGGCCAGGAGCTGGGCCTTCGTGATCTCGGTCGCCATGTCGGCGATCTTGGCCTGGGTGAGCTGGAAGGAGGCGAGCGTACGCCCGAACATCCTGCGCTCCCTGGCGTAATTCAGCGCTTCGTCGAAGCAGGCCAGGGCCGCGCCGACCGCGCCCCATGCAATCCCGTACCGCGCCTGGGTCAGGCACATGAGCGGGCCCGAAAGGCCCCGCGCCCCGGGCAGAAGGTTCTCCCCGGGCACCCGGACGTCTTCAAGGATCAGCTCGGAAGTAACGGATGCGCGCAGGGAGAGCTTCGACTTGATCTCCGGCGCGGAGAACCCCGGCGTCCCCCTCTCCACAAGGAACCCCCTGACCACGCCGTCGAGCTTCGCCCACACCACGGCAACGTCCGCGATCGTGCCGTTGGTGATCCACATCTTCGTGCCGTTGAGGAGATAACCGTTCCCGTCCTTGACGGCCCTGGTCTTCATCCCCCCCGGATCGGACCCATGGTCGGGCTCGGTCAGGCCGAAGCACCCCACCGCCTTCCCCGCGCCCAGGAGCGGCAGCCACCGCTCCTTCTGGGGCTCGCTCCCGAACGTGTGGATCGGGTACATCACGAGGGCCCCCTGGACGGAGGCGGCGCTGCGCAGCCCCGAATCCCCCCGTTCGAGCTCCTGCATCGCCAGACCGTAGGAGACGTTGTCGATCCCCGGCAGACCGAAGCCTTTCAGGTTCGCGCCCAACAGGCCCATCTCCCCCAGCTTCAGGATGAGGTGAACGGGAAACGTGCCGGCGCGGTAGTGGTCTCGTACGATCGGCAGGAACTCCCGCTCGACGAACCCCCGGACCGCGTCCCGGATCATCCGCGCCTCGGAACTCAGGTCGCTTTCCATATCGTAGTAATCGATTGCTTTAAACATTGAGCCTGTCCTCCTCGGATTGCAGGGGTTTCGTCCGCGCCATGGGATTCTCCCTTCCGTCGAAATCCAATCGGTGCATAGGCCGATACGCGTGGGGACAGGGGGAACGCATTCAGTATAATTCAAATCTAATTAATCTATCGCGTTGCAGCGGACGGACCTCCGCTCGAAAGCCTTGGGGCCGCCGCTGAACGCACAGCAACGGGTTTCGCGCCAGGGAGGAAACGTTGAAAGCGATCCGAGTCCGGCAGTACGGCGGCCCCGAGGCCATGTCTCTGGAGGAACTCCCCCCTCTTCGTCCTGCGGAAGGCCAGGCGCTCGTCCGCCTCGAGGCCATCGGGGTCAATTTCATCGACATCTACCAGAGGGCGGGCCTGTACCGGGCGCCGCTTCCCTTCACGCCGGGCAACGAGGGCGCGGGCGTCGTGGCGGAGACGGGGCCGGGAGTGACCGAGGTGGCGGCCGGCGACCGTGTGGCGTACGCCGGAGCGATCGGCGCCTACGCCGAGTATGCGGTCGTTCCGTCCTGGAAACTGGTTGCGCTCCCCCAAGGGATCGGTTCGGAAACCGCCGCGGCCGTGATGCTCCAGGGGATGACTGCCCATTACCTGGCCCACGGTAGCTACCCCTTGAAGGCCGGAGACGCGTGCCTGGTCCATGCGGCGGCCGGGGGAGTGGGCCTCCTGCTGGTGCAGATCGCGAAGATGTGCGGGGCGCGGGTGATCGGCACCGTCTCCACGCCGGAAAAGGCCGATCTCGCCCGGGCGTTCGGCGCCCACGACGTGATCCTTTACTCCGAGCAGGATTTCGAGTCCGAGGTCAGGCGCCTGACCGACGGCCGTGGTGTGCAGGTGGTCTACGACTCGGTCGGGCAGGCGGCCTTCGAAAAGAGCCTGGGCTGCCTCGCCCCGAGGGGGTACCTGGTGCTCTACGGACAGTCCAGCGGCCCTGTGCCCCCTTTCGATCCCCAGGTCCTGAACAACAAGGGAGGACTTTTCCTGACCCGGCCTTCCCTGGCCCATTACACGCTGACCCGGGAGGAGCTTCTCGGGCGGGCAAACGATGTGCTCGGCTGGGTGGCCGAAGCGATCCTCAAAGTGCGGATCGGGGCGAAATTCCCGCTCGCCGAGGCGGCGGAGGCCCATCGGCGGCTGGCGGGCCGAAAGACCACGGGCAAGGTCCTGTTGATCCCATGATCGAGATCGATGGAAGTCAGGGGGAGGGGGGCGGGCAGATCCTGCGGACCGCCCTCGCCCTGTCGTGCCTGTTCCGGAAGCCCTTCCGGATCGTCAACCTCCGGAAAGGCCGGAAAAGGCCCGGACTGATGCCTCAGCACCTGACCGGCGTCCGGGCGGCGCAGCGCATCTCCGGGGCGCAGGTTCAGGGGGACAAAGGGGGCGCGACCGAGATCGTCTTCTCGCCGGGGGAGGTCACCGGGGGCGATTATTCCTGCGACGTCGGGACCGCCGGCTCTACATTGCTTCTCCTCCAGGCCCTGCTCCCCGCCCTCCTTTTCGCGAAGGAGAAGAGCGCGCTCACCCTCGTGGGGGGGACCCACGTCCCTTTCAGCCCCTGCTACGATTACGTCGCGAAGGTCTTCGTCCCGACCCTTGCAACGCTTGGGGCTCGCGTGACGCTGTCCATCGAGTCCTACGGGTTCTATCCCCGGGGGGGCGGAAGGATCCGTGCGGAGATCGAGCCTGCGGGAACGCTCCTTCCCCTGAGACGGACGGAGCGAGGAGATCTCCTGGAGATTAACGGATGCTCCGCCACCGGAGGCCTCCCTCCCTCGATCGCGGAACGGCAGAGGGACGCGGCCCTGCGCAGGCTCCATTCCGGGCTCGGCCGCGGGGAGTGCCCGGTGGATGTGGCCGAGCTTTCCGTTCCGACCCCCGGCCAGGGGACGTACCTGTACCTGCACGCCGCCTCCGAGCGGACCGTCGCCGGGTTCGCCTCCCTCGGGGCATTGGGGAAGCGGGCCGAGACGATCGGGGAGGAAGCGGCGAAGGATCTTCTCGCCTATCTTTCCACCGGCGCCGCTCTGGACCCCCATCTCCCGGACCAGATCGTCCCCTACCTCTCGCTGTGCGGGGAAGAATCGGCGTTCACCACCTCACGCATCACGCAGCATCTCCTGACCAACCTGTGGGCGATCGGCCTGTTCCATGAGTTCACGTATGCCGTCGACGGCGAAGTCGGGAAGCCGGGAAGGGTGGTCGTCAACCGGAGGGCTGCGGCAGGACCGCCGCCCGCCGGTTGACCCCCCGGCGGCATTTCACAGCAACCAGGACGGGCAAACCGGCGGCGCGCCTTATCGGACGGGACCGCGTTCGTACCCCAGTCTCTGCGCGACATAGTCCAGGTGCAGGGTGGCGAGGTCTTCGGCCGCAAGCTGTTCCGGCGGCGTCGGGGCAAAGGCGGCGATCACCTTGAGATACCCCCCGCAGCGGTCGCACCCTTCGATCCGGACCGTTTCGCGGCGGCGGTCGGGATAAAAGAGGCTGAGCGTTTCATGGTCCTCGTTCCCGCAATGGGGGCATAGCTGCCGGCGGACCGGCCAGTCCGCTCCGCACTGCCCGCAGCGCAGGTGCCTGGCCTGGTCGTTCCCCTGCAGCTCTCCGAGGACGGCGTTCGCGCCGCAGATGAAGCAGTACCCCTTCTCCCATCCGCCGGCGCGATGGAGGAGGGGCGTGAGCTGCCGGCACCATGCGCGCAGGGCCGGCTTGATCGTGTTCCGGGCGAGCGTCCACAGGAGGCCGGGGGCAATCCCCGCATCGCGCGCCACGTTTTGGACGTAGCCGTGGTCCCCCGTAGCGGCGCGCCGCAGCAGGTCGGACACCGGCAGCCGGTCCTCCTCCAGTGCGCTCCGAACCGGGTTCAAGTCGGTGACGCACCGCTCTTCCAGCCCGAGGACCAGCGCACGCATCAAGTCCCGCGCGACCCGGAGGTCGAACTCGAGGGTTTCACCCCGGAGGAGCGGCGCGCCCGCCGCCATCCGCTCCCGCGCAAGGTCTTCCGTGATCGGGGACGGACGGACATGCAGGTCGGCGTTCCGGAGGAGCAGAAGGGTACGGCGGTAGATCTCGGCCGCCTCCCCCAGGTCGGGGGAATCCTGTGCAATCGTTCTCAGGCGCTCCGACAGCGGATCCGTGTCGATCCCGGACATCCCGGTTTCCTCCTGCGTCATTTTAGGGTGAGGCAAATCGCTCGCCCATCCTGCGCTCGCTGCGCTTCACACCTGCCCTGCCTGCACCAGGCTGATCCGGAGGAAGGCTCCGCCGAGAAGGACAAGAACGGCCATGGCGGTCGCCAGCCCGGGGGAGGGCTCTCCGCCGGCGCCCGTGCGTTTCGCATACCAGCCCACCGCCAGGGGGACGAGCATTCCCAACAGCACGGCCCCGCCCCAGTACATCGCCGCGTAGCCCCCCCGAAGCAGCGGCGCGGCGAACTTCCCTGCGATCAGGACGACCGTGATCGCCAGCACGATCTCGATGATCTTCGCCAGGCGCTCGAAACGTTCGAACGGCGCGAGGCGAAGTCCCGGCAGCATCTTTCGGGCGGCCAGGACAAGGTAGATAGCCGCCGCTCCCGTCGAGGCGGACGATGCGATGAAGAGCGCGCCGACCAGCGGGTCCGAGGCCGCCCAGAGCGGGCGCGCCGTGATGTTCAGCACCACGCCGGTGTAGCCCGCCACGAAGAAGCCCGCCGCCGAGCCGAAGGCGGCGTACAACTTCCTCGGGAGCCTGCGGTACGCGGCGGCGAAAGGCGCGCTGCGCAGCTTCCCTTCCGCCACCAGGTTGTCGAGGAACGAGAGAAGGGAGATCCCGCCGAAGACCAGCAGGGCCCATGAGCCGACCGACAGGGGGGACTGCAGGTTGACGTAAGGGATTCCTGTCCCGCCGTGGAGCATCAGGTGCCAGAAGCGTTCCGGCCGCCCGAGGTCACCGATCAGGAGCGGAGGAGTGAGCAGGACCAGCGGGAAGGCGATGTAGTATCCCGTCCGGCTGATCTCCTTGTGGCGTTCGTCCCCGAACAGTTCGGCCAGCGACCCGATGAAGTACGCCCCTGCCGAGACCCCGGCGACGAAGAAATACCCCGCGACGAAAAACCATTCCCAACCCGGAGCATGCGTTTCGGGGCTCATTTCTTCTCCTCCTCTCCCTCCTCAGGCGTCTGCCCCTCTCCCGGAAGCTGACCAGCGCCGCCGCTCCAAGCGCCAACGCACCGGCCACGGTCACAGCGGACGAAACCGCGAGGCGCCGCTGGGGCACGTCCGGCTCCTCCGGCTGGCCGTACACCGGGGGCCGGTCCAGGAACAGGTAGAACACGTTGAGGCCGCCCGCCTCCTTGTAGCCGTAGATGTTGGCCTCGCCGTATCCCAGCGCCTTGAGCCGGGCAAGGCGCGCGTCGGCCCGGGCCTTGAGCTCCCGGACCTCCCCGTACCGGATCGATCCGGTCGGGCAGGCCTTGGCGCAGGCGGTTCCCAGGCCGTTGTGTATCCGGTCGTTGCACAACGTGCACTTGTGCACGGTGCCCGTTTCCTCGCGGAGCGCGATCACGCCGAAGGGGCAGGACGGAATGCAGTACTTGCATCCTATGCAGACGTCCTGCTGGACGAACACGTTGCCCAGGTCGGTCCGGACGATGGCGCCCGTGGGGAAGGCGTTCAGGCAGCCGGCGTCGTTGCAGTGCTTGCAGGAATCGCTCGAGAACAGCCAGCGCCCGCGGGCGCGCTTCTCGTCGAACTGCTCGATGAAGCGGACGTGCCGCCAGTCGGTGGCGGAGAGGTCGCCGGTGTTGTCGTACGAATTGCCCGTGAAATTGACGGCCACCGGCCGCTTGTCGACCGGGTCGAACCGGAAATGGGCGGGCTCCCCGGGAAGGCCGTTCCATTCCTTGCACGCCACCTGGCAGGCCTTGCAGCCGGTGCAGATGGAGGTATCGACAAACATTCCCTTGGCCATGTTATGCGGCGCCTCCCTTCTTCCCCGCGCGGACGTTGCACGTGAAGACCTTCCCTTCGTGGATGGTGACGTTGGGGTCCCCCACGAGCGCGCTCAGGTTGTTCACCACGTCGCCCTGCGCGGTCCCCTGCCAGCCCCAATGCCAAGGCAGGCCGATCTCGTGCACGGTCCTGCCGGCTATGGTGAAGAGGCGCATGCGGCGCGTCACCAGCGCGCGGGCCTGGACCTCGCCCCGCGCCGTGCGGATCGTGACGTACCCGCCGTTCTTGATCCCCTTCTCGGCGGCGAGCTCCGGGGAGATCTCGCAGAAGAGCTCGGGCATCAGCTCCGCGAGCCAGGGGAGCCACCGGCTCATCGTCCCGCTCAGGTGATGCTCGGTCAGCCGGTAGGTGGAGACGATGATGGGGAACCCGGGGTCGGCCGTCTTGTGATAGGGATTCCCCTCGATCTTCCACACCTTCGCCACCGGGTTGGACTGCTGCGAA
The DNA here is from genome assembly GCA_016220005.1 of Deltaproteobacteria bacterium. GTDB lineage: Bacteria > Desulfobacterota > Deferrimicrobia > Deferrimicrobiales > Deferrimicrobiaceae > JACRIV01. The sequence continues at coordinate 16,495 of JACRIV010000032.1, read as the reverse complement.
TAGAGCAGGTTGCGGACCGGAGATTCGTACGGCTCGTAGTGCGCGGGCATCGGTCCGTCCACGAGGCCGACCGGCGCGAAGAGCCATGCCTTGCCGTCGGACCGCATGATGAAGGGATCGTTCCCGCCCAGCCAGTCGAAGGCCAGGCCGCTGTCCTTCCCCCGGGAACCGGGCGGCTTCGCCGGCGGGAAGTCGATCCCCTCGCCGGAGGGCGCGACCCACTTGCCCGGTACCGGCCTGCCCCGGGCGTCCTTCGTCCCGCTGTCGGCCGCGGGGTCCCAGTAGACCAGCTTCTTCTTCTCGGACCAGGGCCTGCCGGCCGTATCGGCCGAAGCGCGGTTGTACATGATGTGGCGGTTCGCCGGCCAGGCGAAACCCCAGTTCGGCGAGATCCACTCGTCCCCCTTGCGGGACTTCGCCCGGTTCTTCCCCTCTTCGGGGATGATCCCGGTGTAGATCCATGCGCCGCACGCCGCCGGTCGGCAGGTCGGTTCGAAACCGCCCTTTTGGATTCGCGAACAGGGCCAATGTTTCAAACGAAATTTTGCTATCCTGACACAAAGCGCAAATTATCGGAAAATATATAAAATGATGGACACCCGGTTCATTGCCGATACGATGCTCGGGAAGCTGGCGAAATGGATGCGCCTGCTGGGGTGCGACGTCGAGTATTTCCCGTCGATCCCGGACGATGAGCTCGTCGAGCGGGCCGACCGGAGCAGGCGGCTGATCCTGACCCGCGACACCCTCCTGATCCGGCGGCGGAAGGCGAGGGAGAACCATTTCTTCGTTCTTTACGACGGCTACAAGGACCAGCTCCGTCAGGTCGTGCGGGCCTTTTCCATCGATCCCGAATCCCGCGTGCTCACCCGGTGCCTCCTGTGCAACGAGCCGCTGGACGAGATCGAGAAGAGCGCCGCGGCCGCTCGGGTCCCCCCCTACGTGTACAGGACCCAGGAGACCTTTGTGACCTGCCGTTCCTGTCGAAGGATCTACTGGAAGGGTACCCACCGTGAGGCGGTGGAGAGGCAGCTCAAGGAGATCCTGGGAGCGGGATAGGGCATGGAATATTCCCCATGGACGCCCTTCCCGCGCTCCCCGACGACATCGACCTCATTGGAAAATTGCGAAGCCGGACGAGGCTCAACGACCCGGCAGGCTCTCCAAGACCCCTTTGACGGCGCCGAGTACCGCGTCGTAGTCCGGCTCCGTGCCGGTCTCCCTCACGTGCTGGATGTATCGGACCACGTCCTTCTCGTCGATTATGAAAACGGACCGGGACAGGAGCTTGAGCTCCTTGATCAGCACTCCGTAGGCGGCGGCGAACGACCGGTCCTGGTAGTCGGAAAGAACCTTCACGCGGTCCACTCCCGCCGCTCCGCACCAGCGCTTCTGGGCGAACGGGAGGTCCAGGCTGACGGTCAGCACCACCACGCTTCCGGGAAGCCTCGCCGCTTCTTCGTTGAAACGGCGGGTCTCCCGGTCGCAGACCGGCGTATCGAGCGAAGGGACGGTGCTGATGATCTTGATCTTTTCCTTGAAGTCCGCAAGCGTCACCGGCGCCATTCCATTGTCCACCACGCGGAAGTCCGGGGCCTTGTCCCCGACGCGGATCTCCGGGCCGAGGAGCGTTACGGGGTTTCCCCTGGAGGTGACGATACCGGTCCGTTCCTGCATGGCGCATCCCCTTTCCACGCGATGTGCGAGTCGACAGGCTCTCAAGCGAAATCGGCTCGAAGAGAGCCGTAAAGTTTTCAGTCAATAAAGAGATGTCGCTCGCGGAAGACCGGTTGCGCAATTTTTGCGTCCCGCCGCTTCCTAACGGGTCCTCTGCCCTGCACTCTCCCCGTCATCCTCCCCAGACCGGCCGACAGGCCCTGGAGCGCGGGATGCCCGTTCGATGAACCCGCGGACCTCCTGGTCGGTGACCTGGGAAAAGTCCTCGTACATGGTCCCCACCGCATAGAACGGCTCCGGCGTGGCAAGAAGAACCATCTCGTCCGCTTCCCTTTCCATGGATACAGCCGTGTCGGCGGGGGCGCCGGGAACGGCAACGACGATGCGCGCGGCTTCCCGGGCACGGGCGGCATCGACGGCCGCACGCATCGTTGCGCCGGTCGCAAGACCGTCGTCCACGAGAATGACGGTGCGGCCGCGCAGGTCGGGCTGCGGACGGTCTCCACGATAGGCGCGCTCCCGCCTTTCCAGCTCCCGGTGCTCCCTCGCCGTGACTGCCGCGATCTCCTCGCCACCGATGCCCATGAACCGCACCACGTCGTCGTTCAGCACCCGGACGCCGCCCGAGGCGATCGCCCCCATCGCCAGCTCCTCCTGGCCGGGCACGCCGAGCTTGCGGACGACGAGGACGTCCATCGGCACGCCAAGCTCCCTGGCAACCTCGTACGCCACGGCCACCCCTCCGCGGGGCAGCCCAAGGACGATCACGTCCCCCCGGCCCGTGTAGTGCGTAAGAGCCCTGGCCAGCCGTTTTCCGGCATCGCAACGGTCCTTGTAAAGCCTCATGGATTCCCCTCGCCGATCGAGACCCCCGTTTCCGGCCTGTCCATTCCCTCTACATATGAGATGTAGGCTCGCCGTTTTTCGTCCCGGCCGGTCCATCCCCGACGGAATCAAAAGCGGGGAAACTTCCTTCTTGCCGGCAACGGCGCGCATCCAAATATCAGGGCCGGCGATACCGCGGTTGAGGCGCCTGCCCAGCGACCGGGTTCGGGGAGCAGGAAAACGAAAAGGTCGGGAAAAAACCTGGAAATCGAGATCGATTCCCTTTCCCTGCCAGGGATGCTGGTTCTGCCCGGGAAGACGGCGGGAATGGTCATCTTCGCGCACGGGAGCGGCAGCAGCCGTTTGAGTCCCAGAAACGCCTTCGTGGCCCGGACCCTCCAGGAAGCGGGGATCGGAACGCTGCTTTTCGACCTGCTGACCGAAGAGGAGGACCTGATCTACCGAAAACGGTTCGACATCGACCTGATCGCCGACCGACTGATCCGGGCCACCCGGTGGCTGATCGAGAGGCCCGAGACGAAAGGAATGATCCCGGGCTATTTCGGCGCAAGCACCGGGGCGGCTGCGGCACTCAAGGCGGCAGCGGCGCTTTCGCCCAAGATCAAAGCGGTGGTGTCCCGGGGCGGGCGGCCGGACCTGGCGATGGACTCCCTGGCCGAAGTCAAGGCGCCGACCCTGTTGATCGTCGGAGAAAAGGACGAGGTCGTCCTCGGGATGAACAGGGAGGCATACGAGGAGCTGGCCTCTCCGAAGAGGATAGAGATCGTCCCGGGGGCGAGCCACCTTTTCGAGGAACCCGGGGCCCTCGAAGAGGTGGCGCGACTCGCCGTGGAATGGTTCCGGCGCCATCTCACCCCTTGAGGCGTGGATGAAACTGCTCTTCGTCGGCGACGTGATGCTCGGCAGGATGGTGAACCGGGCTCTGAAAGAGCTGCCCCCCGAGTACCCCTGGGGAGACACTCTCGAAATCTTCCGGGACGCCGATGCCCGGTTCTGCAACCTGGAGTGCGCGATCTCGGACCGGGGCGCCCCCTGGTCGCCCGCAACAAAAGCGTTCCATTTCCGGTCGGACGCCAAAAACGTGGAGGTCCTCCGGCGCGCGGCAATCGACGCGGTCTCCCTGGCCAACAATCATATCCTGGACTTCGAAGAGGTCGCGCTGCGGGATACGCTCGACATCCTGGACCGGAACCGCATCCATCACGCCGGCGCGGGCAGGAACGCTCTCGAAGCGGAGGCCCCGGCGGTCTTCCGGATCGGGGGCAGGACGGCGGCCCTCTTCGCATTTTCCGACAACGAACCCGGCTGGCGGGCGTCCAAACGGAAGCCGGGGATCTTTTACCTGCCGGCCGATCCGAAGGATGGCGAAGCGAAGCGGTTCTGCCGCCTCGTCGAGAAGACCAAGGGCAAAGCGGATCTGGTCGTTGTATCCGCCCACTGGGGGCCGAACTGGGGATACGAGGTGCCGGAGGAACACGTCGCCTTCGCTCACGCCCTTGTGGACTCCGGCGCCGATGTGGTGTTCGGCCACTCGGCGCACGTCTTCCGCGCCGTCGAAATCTACCGGCATCGCCCGATCTTCTATTCGGCCGGCGATTTCGTGGACGATTACGCGGTGGATGCGATCGAACGCAACGACGAATCCTTCCTCTTCATGGTCGACGTGAACGGAGGGCGGTATGCCAAGGTCACCCTCCATCCCGCCACGATCGGGGAGTTCCAGGCGAACCTGGCCGAAGGGGCGCGTGCCCGCTCCATCGCCGTAAAGATGCAGGCCCTCTGCCGGGCCAAGAACACCTCTTCTTCCTGGCGGGAGCGGGCGCGGTTCCTGGAGCTGACGGGGACCGGAACGAGAAAAGAAACCGGCGAAAAACAAAAAGAATCCAATGGATAAAAGCTGATACCGCCCCGATCGCTATCAACCTGAAGAAGGGAGGTCGCATGGCGACGAAACTGCACTTACTCATCATCGATCCCCAGAACGACTTCTGCGACCCCAAGGGATCCCTGTACGTCAAGGGGGCGGACGGGGACATGGAGCGGCTGGGGCGCCTGATCCTTCGCATGAAGGATCGGGTGGAGGCGATCCACGTCACGCTGGACACGCACCACCTGTCGGACGTGGCCCACCCGATCTTCTGGGTGGACGAGCGGGGAAGCCACCCCGAGCCGTTCACGATCATCACGGTCGACGACGTGGAGAAGGGCCGCTGGATACCGGGAAACCCCGCGCACCGGGAGCGCGTGCTCCGTTACGTTCGCTCCTTGGCGAAGAACGGGCGGTACCCCCTGTGCGTGTGGCCGCCCCACTGCCTGATCGGCTCCTGGGGCAACAACGTGTACGGGCCGGTACATTCGGCGCTCCTGGAATGGGAGAAGAGCCACGCCGTCGTCGATTACGTTGTGAAGGGGACCAACACGTGGACGGAGCATTACAGCGCTGTCCAAGCTGACGTTCCCGACGAGTCCGACCCGACCACGCTGCCGAACACCCGGCTCATCGACGCTCTTCGCACCGCGGACATCATCGCCGTGGCGGGCGAGGCGCTCTCGCATTGCGTCGCCAACACGGTACGGGACCTCGCCGACCACATGGGCAAGGACTCCGTCAGGAAGCTTGTTCTCCTCTCCGACGGCAGCTCGCCGGTCCCGGGCTTCGAGAAGGAGGCCGAGGCATTCCTCAGGGAGATGACATGGAGGGGGATGGAGATGTCGAAGGCCACCGATTTCGACGTGGAGAAACGCGAGGTGGCGTAGGCCTCCGCCGGCTCAGGACTCGGGACGGGTCCTTCGGGGCTCGCCCTGCGCCGGATTTCCCGACCCGGTGACCGTTACCGCGGCGCAGGACGGGATCTCGGGGAAAGTACCCTTCGTGGCCTCGAACTCCTGGAGGTAGGCCGCGGCCCTCATCATCCTCTGGGTGCGCCAGAGAACCCGGGTGAGATACGGGATGTGGACGGGCCGGATCTGGCGCATCCAGGCGCCCCAGCCCTTCCGGCCCGCAACGTTCAGAATCGACCGGCGCCAGGTCTCGGCGTAAAGATCGAAGAAACGCTTCGCCCCGAGGCGCGGCTCCCACAGCAGGTGGTGCATGTCGTACTTGAACCAGGGCTGCCCTTCGAGGCGGGGAGCGATCTCCCGGAAGAACTCGGTCCCCGGCAGGGGCGTCAGGATCGTGAAGCCCGCCCGCTGCAGGCCGTAAGCAGATACGAACTCCCATAGCTCCTCGAAGTCCTCCTCTCCCCAGTCGGGATCGATGAGGAAGTTGCCGTTCACGCCATAGCGCATGGACCGGGCGATACGCACCGCCTCGACGGTCGACCCGACCTCGACGTCCTTGTCCACCTGGGCAAGGCCGCCGTCGGTCGCCGCCTCCAGGCCGATGAAGAGGTCGAAGTCCTTCGCCAGGGGCCGCCACGCCTCGAGCAGCTCGGGGGATCGGCAGACGACGTCCGTGCGGGTCTGCACGAGCAGCCAGCGCTTGAAGACGCCTCGCTTCCGGAGCGCTTCCGCCAGTTCGAGGCTGCGCCCAGGGTGGTTCCAGAAAAGGTCGTCGGCGACGAAGACCGCGTCCCCCGCCGAGGCGAAGTCCTCCACGACCGCCCCGACCGACCGTTCCCGGAACGACCGGTCGTAGAGCTGCCAGACCGAACAGAAGCTGCACCGGAAGGGGCAGCCTCGGGCCGTTTCGACGAGCCAGACCGGCTTGAAGATGAGGCAGTGGTACCCGTTCCGATGGCGCGCGACGAGGTCCCGGGCCGGCAGCGGCACGTGGTCCAGGCCGGTTCGCTCCGGGAGGGGGGGCGTCGAGATCCAGCCGTCCCGCGTCCGAAGGCGAAGCGCCGGGACCGTCTCAAGGGGGACTCCCTTTTCGAGCGCCTCAACCAGCGCCGGCACGACCTCCTCGCCGTCGTCGAGACAGATCGCGTCGATCCCGTCGCTCTCGAGCGGCGACGGATAGGCCGCCGCGGCATGGCCGCCGACGAGCACGAACACCTCCGGCGCCGCCCGCCGAACCTCGCGGGCGGTTTCGCGCACCCGGTCGTACTCCAGGGAGTGGGGGCAGGAGATGCCTACCACCCGGGGACGCGTGCGGCGCACCCAGGCGGATGCGCCCGGGCGGAAACGCAGGTCCGCGATGGTCGGATCGTGTCCGCGCGCCCGGAGCGCCGCGCCGACATACTCGAGGCCGAGCGGCTCCACGCGGAAAAAGGGTCCCAGCCCGAACCGCTCGTTTCCCGGATGTGGCCGAAGAAGCAGGACCTTCATTACGGAAATACTATATCATTCGTGCCCGTACAAGGCGATCGGCGCCACCTCCTCTTCCTTGTCTTCCTGGCCATCCTCCCTGCGCTCGGCATCATCCTCTATTCGGGCCTAGCCCGCACACCCTCGAGGACGCGGCAGAGGCCGCTGGACCTGAACAGGGAGGTGGCCCACACGGTGGAGTTCCTCGAGCTTTTCCGGCCGGCCCGGGAACTGTTCGACCTGGTGATCCTGGACCTGGGCATGCCGGGGATGGGAGGCCGGTGCAAAGCCAACCGTCTTTCACCGTTTCCCGCGTGCGTTCGGGATCCCTGTAGTACCCGTCCGCGATCCAGGGGCCGCGCAGCCGCAGCTCCCCCATCGACTTCCGGATCAGAAGATATATCGTTCGGCCTCGAGCGCGATTTCCGCCAGCGTTCTCTTGGCCTGGAGGAGCCCCGACGCATCGTATTTCGTGAACCGCCGGATCCCTCCCAGCAGCATCGTCAGGTTGTCCCCCTCCTCGGCGTAGAAGGCGGCTTTCTTCGCCGCCTTCGAGACCTCTTCCGCCGCGTGGAAGGCGAACACCTTCACCGCCGCCGCGAGGGCGGACTTCCTGCCTTCGCTTGCGCCTCCCAGGATCTTTTCGGCCCGAAGCACCGTGCTTTCGACGGCAAAGATATTGATGGCCGCGTCCGCGAGGGCCAACAGGATTTCCTGCTCGTCCTTGATCCGATCCATATATTTCCGCGCCGCCGCCCCGGCGACGACCAGAAAGGCCGATTTAAGGTTCGAAAGGAGCGCTTTCTCGGCGGCAAACGGAACGGAGCCGTCCGCTTCATCGAACGAGGGCGTCATCATCGCCTCGATCGCCTTCATCGCTTCCCGCTGGAGCGGGATCTCCCCCTTGAGGGCTCTTTTCAGCAGGATCCCGGGAACCAGGATCCGGTTGATCTCGTTCGTCCCCTCGAAGATCCGGTTGATCCGCTCGTCCCGGTAGCACCGCTCCGCGGGGTATTCCTGGATGAAACCGTACCCTCCGTGGATCTGGACGACCTCGTCCACCACGCGGGCCAGGACGTCGCTGCAGAACACCTTCGCGATCGCACACTCGATGGCGTACTCCTCGATCCCCTGCTGGTAGGCCTCGTAATAATCCGGCGTGCCCTTGTCGATGGTCGCCAGCCGGTCGTCGATCATCCCTGCAAGCCTGTACACGAGCGACTCGGAGGCGAAGAGGGCGGCCGCCATGTCCGCGATCTTCTCCTTGATCGCGCCGAACGTCCCGATGGGAACGCCGAACTGTTTCCGCAGGTTGGCGTACTTCACGCCTTCGGCGAAGGCGCCCTTGGCGGCGCCCGTCACGTTGGCCCCGAGCTTGAGACGCCCGACGTTCAAGGCGTTGAAGGCGATCTTGTGCCCTTTCCCGATCTCCCCCAGCACGTTCTCCACCGGCACCTTCGCGTCCTCGAGGATCAGCGGAGTCGTGGACGATCCCTTGATCCCCATCTTTTTTTCCTCCGCCCCGGGCGCCACCCCCTCGAAGGTCCGCTCCACCAGGAAGGCGGTGAAATGCTTTCCGTCGATCTTGGCGAATACGGTATAGAGGTCGGCGAAGCTCCCGTTGGTGATGAACTGCTTGGTCCCGTTGAGAAGATAATATTTCCCGTCCGGGGAGAGCGCAGCGGTGGCTTTCGCGCCGAGGGCGTCGCTGCCCGAATTGGGCTCCGTGAGGCAATAGGCGGCGATCCACTCCCCGGTGATGAGCTTTCCCAGATACTTCTCCTTCTGGGCCTTCGTCCCGTAGAACACAAGGGGCAGGGTGCCGATGCCCGTGTGCGCGCTGAAAGCCACCGCGAAACCGCCGTAGGGGGAAATCTTCTCGGCGGCCAGCATGCTTGTCGCCTTGGAGAGCTCGAGGCCGCCGTACTCCTCGGGGGCGTCGATCATCAGGAGCCCGAGCTCGCCGGCCCTCCTGAGGAGCCTGACCATCAGCGCGAAATCATGATTCTCCAACTTTTCGACGTTGGGCAGGACCTCCCCGGCCACGAACTGCTCGGTCGTTTCGGCGAGCTGCATCTGCTCCTCGCTGAAATCCTCCGGCGTGAACACGTCGTCCCTGGCGACTTCCGCGACCAGGTATTCGCCGCCCTTGTAGATCTTCTTGGTCGTCAACATATCCTCACCTCGCTCCGGTTTGTGTCGGTCCGCCCGGTTTTTTACATCCATTCGAAAATCCCCGCCGCCCCCATCCCCCCGCCGATGCACATGGAGACCATTCCGTACCGCGTTTTTCTCCGCCGCATTTCATGGAGGAGAGTGGCGGTCAGCTTGGCCCCGGTGCACCCGAGGGGATGCCCCAGCGCGATCGCCCCTCCGTTGACGTTCACCCGGGAAAGGTCGAGTCCCAGTGTCTTGATGCACGCCAGGGACTGGGAGGCAAACGCTTCGTTGAGCTCGATCAGTCCGATGTTCTCCGGTTTCAATCCCGCCATTTTCAAGGCCGCGGGGATCGCCTCCACGGGGCCGAGCCCCATGATTTCCGGCGAGACGCCTCTCACGGCGAAAGAAACGAACCGGGCAAGGGGGGCTTTCCGGTGTTTTTTCAGGAAATCGTCCGAGACCACGAGGACCGCGGCCGCCCCGTCGGTCACTTGGGAGGAGTTCCCCGCCGTCACCGTCCCGTCGACCTTGAACGCAGGCTTCAGCTTGGCCAGCCCGTGGAGCGTCGTATCTCTTCGCACCCCGTCGTCCTCGGCGACGACCTCGCTTCCCCTCTGCAGCTTGCCGCCGGCCGGCAAGCACGTTTCCGTCTCCACGGGGATGATCTCTTCCCGGAACTTCCCCGCGTCGATGGCCGCGGCCGCCTTGGCGTGGCTGATCACGGAGAAGGCGTCCTGATCCGCCCGGGAGACGGCGCACTTCTCCGCGACGATCTCGGCCGTGATCCCCATGGAGGCGAACGATTCCGGCCACGCGGCCACCAGCGAGGGGTTGGCGCTGAACTTGTTCCCCCCCATCGGGACCATGCTCATGCTTTCCGCCCCTCCGGCGACGATGCAGTCCGCGAACCCCGCCATGATACGATCCGCCGCAGCGGCGATGCTCTGGAGGCCGGAGGAGCAGAACCGGTTGACGGTCTGGGCGGGGACCTGGAAAGGGATACCCGCCTTCATCGCCGCGATTCTCGCCACGTTCATCCCCTGCTCGCCTTCGGGGAACGCGCAGCCGAGGACGACATCGTCGATTTCCAGGGAGTCGATTCCCGTCCGGTCCAGGAGCCCCCGGATGGCGGCTGCTGCAAGGTCGTCGGGCCGGACATCCTTGAACTTCCCTTTTTTCGCCTTGCAGCCGGCGGTACGAAAGGCGGCCAGTATATAAGCGCTTCGCATCGGTCTCCTCCCCATCAGTTTCTCAACGCCTTCCCCTTCGAGAGCATGTGCCGGATCCGTTCGAAGGTCTTCTTCTGCCCGCACAGCCTCACGAAGGCTTCCCGCTCCAGCTCCAGGAGGTACTCTTCGGTGATCGGCGTCCCGGAGGGCACGTCGCCTCCCGTGATGACGTCCGCGATCACCTTCCCGAGATGCTCTTCGTAGTCCGTGATGAAACCTCCCGCTTTCATGTTCCACAACTGGGACTTGATGCTGGCGGCCACGCTCCTCCCCGGCGCCTTGAGGCCGGTCAAAGGCAGGGAAGGGCGATAGTTGGCCGCGAGGGCGAGGACCTTCCGTTTCGCGTCCGGGATCAGGCGGTCTATGTTCATCGTCACGGCGTCGCCGTGCCGCAGGAAACCCATCGATTGCAGTTCCACGGCCGACGTACTCACTTTCGCCATGGCGATGTTCATGAAGTTCTTGAAGAGGAACGGGGAGACGTCGGTCTCGTGATCCTCCGCCATGCGGATGGCGCGAACGGCCATCTCCTTGGTCCCCCCTCCCGCCGGCAGGAGTCCGACCCCGATCTCCACCAACCCCATGTACGTCTCCGCATGGGGGTTCATGGCGTCGGAATGGAGGCAGATCTCGCACCCCCCGCCGAGCGCGAGATTGTGCGGCGCCGCGACCACTGGCACCCGGGCGTACTTGACCGCCATCGTCGCCTTCTGGAAGTTCCTCACCGTGAGGGCGATCTCGTCGAACGACCCCTCCGCGATCGCGGTCGTCAGCAGCATCAGGTTCGCCCCCGCGGAGAAGGCGCTCCCCTGGTTGGCGATCACCAGGCCCGCCCCTTCCGTCTCCGCCCGTCTCACCGCCTTGTGGACCATGGAGAGGATGTCGTTCCCGATTGCGTTCATCTTGCTGTGGAATTCGAGGCAGAAGACGCCGTCACCGAGGTCCAGGACCGAAGCGCCTGCGTTCTTCTCCACCAGGCCGCCGTTCGACTTCAGGATGGAGAGGTCGAAACGGCCTTCCCTCCCCTGCCCGTGCCGGTAGAACCTTTCGACGGTCTTGAGCCCGGCGGGGACCTTCACCCCGTCGCTTTCCGCCCTCTCCGCGAAATGTTTCACCCCGATGGCGTCCAGCATTTCGAAGGGTCCGAGCTCCCAGTTGAACCCCCATTTCATGGCGCAATCGATGTTGACGACGTCGTCGGCGATCTCCGGCATGCGGTTGAATGCGTAGATCAGCGTGTCCCGAAGGTTTCTCCAGGCGAACTGCGCGGCCTGGTCCTTGCCGGAGACCGTCGACCGAAGCCGGGCGGCCGGATCGTCGATCCTTTTTGCGGCATCCAGCGAGGCGAACTTCGGCCGCCGGGATTCCACATAGGACCCGGTTGCGTAATCGTAATAGAGTTTGACGGAACCGCTCTCCTTCCTTTCCTTCCTGTAGAAGCCCTGCTTGCTCTTGTTCCCCAGCAGGCCTTTCTTCACCATGTCCCGGACGAATTCGGGAGCCCGGAAGATGTCCCGCTCTTCGTCGGAGACCAGGAGGTCGTAGGAGTTGTTTCCCACGTGGAGCAGGGTGTCGATCCCCACCAGGTCCGCGGTGCGGAACGCCGCGCTCTTCGGCCTGGCGGTGGCGGGACCGGCGACCGCATCCGCCTCTTCGACGGTCATCCCCATCTCCATCATGTTCCGGATGCAGTTGTACAAGGCGTACACGCCGATCCGGTTCGCGATGAAGTTGGGCGTGTCCTTGGCGTAGACGACCCCCTTCCCGAGGCGCCGGGAGATGAAGCCGGCCATGAAGGCGGCGACCTCGGGGTCGGTGTCCTTGGCGGAAACGATTTCGACCAATCGCATGTAGCGCGGAGGGTTGAAGAAGTGGGTGACCAGGAAATTCTTCCGAACCCCCTCGGGGAGGGACTCCGCCAGCTCGTTGACGGAAAGCCCGCTGGTGTTGGTCGAGAGGACGGCGCCTTCCTTGAGGTTGGGGACGACCGTGTCGGCAAGGAGCGTTTTCTTTATCTCCATGTTTTCGATGACGGCTTCGATCACCCAGTCGCATTCCCGGATCTTCCCCGCGTCGTCCTCGAAATTTCCCGCCTCGATGTACGAGGCGTACCCGGGGGAGTAGAAGGCGGCAGGCTTCATCTTCCTCAAGGAATCGAGAGCCGCCGCAGCGATCCGGTTCCTGACCTCTCGATCGGCGAGAGTGCGCCCCGCGGCTTTCTCGTCCGCGCTCGGTTTCTGCGGCACGATGTCCAGCAACAGCACGCGGATTCCGGCGTTGGCGAGATGGGCCGCGATCGTCGCCCCCATGACGCCGGCGCCCAGTACGGCCGCCTTGTCGATCCGTCTCATGCTTCCCTCCGTCGCTTCCGCGATCAAGCCTGTATTGAATTCGCTCTTTTCAGCTCTTCCACAAGCTCGGGGACCGCCTTGAAGAGGTCGCCCACCAGTCCGTAGTCGGCTACTTGGAAGATCGGCGCCTCCTCGTCCTTGTTGATCGCCACGATCACCTTGGAATCCTTCATTCCGGCCATGTGCTGGATCGCCCCCGAGATCCCCACCGCGATATAGAGCTCCGGCGCGACGATTTTGCCGGTCTGTCCCACCTGCCAGTCGTTGGGGACCCACCCGGCATCCACCGCCGCCCGGGAGGCCCCGATGGCCCCCTTGAGCGCATCGGCCAGCTCCTCGATCATCCCGAGGTTCTCGCGCCCCTTGATTCCGCGCCCGGCCGAGACCACCACCCGGGCCTCTGTCAGCTCCGGCCGGGCGGACTTCGTTTCTTGTCGCGAGACGAAAACGGTTCCACGCGGGTCCGCCGTCACATTCACCGATTCCACCGGGGCCTGCGCGCCGGAAGGCGCGGCGGCGTCGAATGCCGTCTGGCGGACGGTGAAGAGCACCGGTGTTCCGATCAGTTCCACGGTGGCGATGGCGTTCCCCGCATAAATGGGCCGCTTCGCGCGAATCGCTTCCCCTTCCTTTTCCAGCTCCACGATGTCGCCGGCCAGCGGGGCGTCGAGCAGCCCGGAAAGGCGCGGCATAAAATCCTTCCCGAAGGTCGAGGCGGGAGCCAGGACCGCGCCGTACCCCTTTTCCTTGACCACCTGGGCCACCGCCGCGGCATAGGTCACGGCGAGGTAGCGGGCGAAGGCGGGATCATCGCCCAGGAGGACTTTCCGCACGCCGTATCCCGCCAACGTGTCCGCCACCGGCGCCGCCCCATGGCCCAGAACCAGCGCGTCCACCTCGCCCCCCAGAAGGGCCGCAAGCGTATTCGCCGCCGTAAGCGTATGGAGATTCGTCTTCCTGAAGACCCCTTCCTGATGTTCCGCAACAACCAGTATGTCAGCCATAACTTTTCCTCCAGGGACGTTCTTAAACTTTTCAGTCTGGGGACGTTCTTCAACTTTCAAGAAAGGGAAACTACCGAAAGTTGAAGAACGTCCCCATGCCGCCTGAAAAGTTTAAGAACGTCCCCGGACTAAAGTATTTTCGCCTCGTTCGAAAGCAGGGACACCAACTCCGCCACATCCGCCACCTTCCGGCCGCCGGAACGCTGCCTGGGCGGCGTCAGGGAGAGGACGCGAACCTTAGGCTTCGTGTCCACCCCGAGAGAGGCGACGGGAACGAGTTTCACTTCCTTCTTCTTCGCCTTCATGATCCCCGGCAGGGACGCATACCGGGGCTCGTTGAGCCGCAAGTCCGCCGTGATGACCGCCGGCAGCGGGACCTCGATCGTCTCCAGCCCTCCGTCCACTTCCCGGGTCGCCTTCGCCTTCCTGCACCCCATATCCGGTTCCAGCTTGGAAACGAAGGTCGCCTGCGGCCAGGATAGGAGCGCCGCAAGGATCTGCCCCACCTGGTTGTTGTCGTCGTCCACCGCCTGCTTTCCGTTGAGGACCAGATCGGGCTTCTCTTCGGCCGCCACCTTCGCGATCACCTTGGCCACGGCCAGGCTGTCGAGATCCCCGGCGGCTTCGACCAGGATCCCCCGGTCCGCCCCCATCGCCAGCGCCGTGCGAAGCTGCTGATCGCTCTCCCGGGGTCCGACGGTCAGCACGACCACCTCGCCTCCATGGGCCTCCCTGATCCGCAAACCCTCTTCCACGGCGATCTCGCAGAAAGGATTGACCACTGTCTTGATGTTTTCGCGCACGATCCCCTTGCCGTCCTCCCTGACCTTGACCTTCTCGTCAGGGTTGGGGACGGGCTTGAGCGTCACGAGAATCTTCACGATGCACCTCCGGGAGCCGGATGGAAAGGAACATAGTAGATAGTATCTACTATGTCAAGGGGGAAATATCCGACCGGCTCCACCGCCGCTTGTCCCCTGGAGAAAGCCCTCTCCCCCCGCACGGCATTGCCGCTTCGGAGGACAAGTCGCCCCGGGAGTATCCGGTTATCGTTTCGCCGGGATGCTGCGGAGAGCGCCCTTCACCACTTCACGGGCATGTTCATCATGTCCAGGAACGCCGGGGCCAATGCGGCAAGAGGGGGGTTCCCCTCCCTCAACAAGCCTTGGATGGCGATCCCCTGGACGGCGCCGATGAAGGAGATCGCGGCCGCCCGGGGATCTCGAACCGTCGGATGCGTCGAAAGGACAATTGCGAAAGGATCGACAAACCTGTCGTAGATGCGCCGGATCCTCTCCAGGATCGGGTCGTCGGTGCCGGCGAATTCCGTGGCAAGGGCGGCAAGGCAGATGGTGGCTTCGGGCTGCCGATTGAAATGCTCGACCATCAGGTTCACGATCTTCCGTACCGCATCGGCCGAGCCCCCTTCCGCCAACGGCGCCCGGTAGCTGTCCATGCCGCGGGCCAGGCGTTCGACAACCGCCTGGAGCAACGCGTCCTTGCTGGGGAAGTGATGAAACAACGCGCCCTGGGTCATCCCTATGGCCGAGGCGATGTCGGCCACGGTGGTCTTGTGGTAGCCCCGGCGCGCGAAGAGCTTCGTGGCCTCCACGAGAATCCTCTGTCGCGTGGCGCGGGACTTTTTTTCGTAAAGGGATGCGCGGTTCCTGGGGGACATCCTATCTGATACCCAGCATCCCTTTCTTCAGGTCGCTGTCTGCCGGCTTTTCCCCCAGATAAATGGAGAGAATCCCGTTCGCAAGCTTCCCGGACTGGACCGTCCCGAGGACTTTGCCGTTCTGCTTCGCCGCAACGGTTCCGTCGGCGCCCAATACCAGATCCACCGTATCCCCTCTCACGAAGTCGTTCCTGAAAAAGGAGAGGAATTTTTTCGCTTCCGGAGAGCGGGCGACTTCGGGAGCATTCTTTTCGAGTCCCTCGGAAAACGAATCGACGATCTTTCCCTTTTCGACCTTGCTGTGGAGGAAGTTCATCCTGATCAGCTTGTCCTTCGGATCGCGCAGCAGTTCATCCAGGGTGGACGCGCGGCTGGAGCAGTAGAGCGAACCGACGTAGACCTTGATGATGAATTTCTTGCGGATCCCATACCCGTTCAGCGTCAGTGTCTGGTTGTTGACGTTCAGGACGGGCGCAAGCGTGACTCCCGAGACCTCCAACGCCTTCGCATCGGATGCAAGAAGCAGAAACAACAGGACCGCCAACGTTCTTTTCATCGACCCGCCTCTCCTCGATGTGGTGTGCACTCACTGCCCATGCTCCACAGTCGGGGTTGCGCTGTCAATGGGTAAGCGTCCGCCCTATACCGCGACGAGGTCCTGCTTGATCTTGCACTCCCGGCACCTTAGGGCGTACCTCTGCCGGAGCTTGAAGGCCATGATGATCTTTCTGACACCGCATTCGACGCACTGGCACATGCAGTGCCGCTTCCTGTCCACTACCGCCTCGTAGAGGACCCTCCATGTTCCGATGGTCATCCCCGAAAGGTCCGGGAATCGGCGTTTCCGGGTTATCGTCTTCACCGCACCTTCCGCACGTCGCTGCGGCGGAACGGCGTTCGGAACGGCTTGTGGCACCGTAATCCTGCTAAGACTCAAGGTTGATTTCCGAGTACGCCTTCGGGGCACGCTGAGCCACCTTAGTGCGGTGGGCCGCCTTGGAAACCTCGCGGGCCACCGCCGGGGAAACCTTCCGGTTGAAGACCGAGGGGATGACGTAATCCTCGGAAAGCTCCTCCTTGTCCACGCAGGAGGCGATCGCGTAGGCCGCCGCGAGCTTCATCTCCTCGTTGATGATCGAGGCGCGGGAGTCGAGGGCGCCGCGGAAGATCCCGGGGAAGCACAGCACGTTGTTGATCTGGTTCGGGTAGTCGGAACGCCCCGTCGCCATGATCCTCACGTAGGGCGCCGCCTCCTCCGGCATGATCTCCGGGTCGGGGTTGGCCATCGCGAAGACGATCGGG
>JACRIV010000033.1 GCA_016220005.1 Deltaproteobacteria bacterium | reverse complement strand
TCCAAACAGCAAACACTTTTTAGATAATTTTTCCGGGGAAGAGTTGCTCTCGGGGGATTCCGGAATGCGCATTGCCGTTTTGCTCGCGCTGGCGCTATGGAGCTTCCCTCTTCTTCCGGGCGGGAAGGCCCTGGCGGCCGATCCCTCCGCCCCTCCGGCGGTGAAGGAAGAGGTTTCCCCGCCGGAGCAACCCCCCTCTCCCGCCGTCTCCGATCCCCTGGAGCCGGTCAACCGGGCGATCTTCGTGTTCAACGACAAGGCCTATTTCTGGGTGATGAAGCCGGTGGCGCAAGGGTACGGGGCGGTCGTCCCGCAGACGGCCCGCGTCTCCGTGAGGAACTTCTTCTCGAACCTCGCGACGCCCATCCGGTTCGTCAACAGCCTGCTCCAGGGGAAGTTCAAGGATTCCGGCGTCGAGTTGCTGCGGTTCACGATCAACACGACGATCGGGATCGGGGGGCTCTTCGACCATGCGAAAAACCGCTTCCACCTCGACAGGCGCGACGAGGACCTGGGGCAGACCTTCGGAGCCTACGGCCTGGGTCACGGCATCTATCTCGTCCTGCCGCTCCTTGGCCCCTCGAGCCTGCGCGATACGGCGGGCCTGGCGGGGGACGCCTTCCTGGACCCTGTCAATTACCTGGAGGACCTGGAGACCGTCGTAGCCGTCAAGGCGTACAAGGCGGAGAACGAGATCTCCCTGACGATCGGCGATTACGAGGACCTTACGAAGTCGGCACTCGACCCTTACGTCGCCGTCCGGGACGCCTACGTCCAGCACCGGGCGAAGAAGGTCCGGGAATGGCTCTCTTCCGCGGGGGCGGGGGTACCAAGTTGTTATTCGTGATAACCCCGTTTTACGTTTTCGAAAGGAAGAGATGTCTCCGATAATGTGAAATGTGCGGAATGGCTCTGATATTTCAGAGAATATCCGGGATTTGAGCAATATTCAAAATTCGTCATGCATTAATTTGCATATCTAGGTAAATTCCTCTTCCGTTCAGCAGCTTACCTGATATCTCCTGCTGAAATATGAATTGGCACGGTTCTCGCTTGAGCAGGCTTAGCGAAACATTAATAAAGGAGGTGATATCAAGGAGAATATGTATTAACGATCGCAAAAGAATTGTTGTCTGGCGTTAACAAAGGACACTAAACCCATGCAAACAGAGGAGGTATGTGCCATGTTAAGGAAATTCGCCAATCTGATGAAGAAAGAAGAAGGACAGGCACTTGCCGAATACGGGTTGATCCTGGCCCTGATCGCCGTGATCTGCATCGGCGCCCTGACGTTGCTCGGCACGAACGTCCGAGACACCCTGAGCTCGATCGCGGGCGCCTTCTAGACGGGAACATCGGGGATCCCCCCCGGAAGGGGCCGCGCGATGCCGCGAAACGCGTTGCCGGAAAAAGAAGGGTCGACGACGCGGAGAGAAAAGGGCCTGGAGCGGGACGGGCAAGCCCTTGCCGAATACGTGCTGATCGTCACGCTCATCGCCTTGGTCTGCATCGGCGCCGTTTCCCTTCTGGGGATCCCCATACAGAGCTTCTATACCGGGTTCAACGGAAGTTTTTGATCCACCGCCGGGGAAGGGAATATGACGGAATCTTGCCGCAGATCGAACAGAGGACAGGGCCTGGTGGAGTTCGCCCTCGTGGTCCCGATGTTTCTGCTGCTGCTGATCGGAATCGCGGAGTTCGGACGGGCGTGGATGACCCGGAACATCCTGACGGGCGCCTCACGGGAGGCGGTACGGGTGGCGGCCGTTAAGGGAGACGGGGCTGCCGCCCTCTCTCGGGCCAACAGCGTTCTAGCCTCCGCGGGCATCTCCGGGGCGTCGGTCAACCTCGCCGATGACGGCGCTCCTTTCGGGACATGCAGCGTATCGGTTTCCTACGCGATGCCCCTTGCCGTCTCGGGGTTCCTCCCCGGCCTGAACGGGACAAGTCTTACGCTCTCCACTTCCACGTCCATGCGGAAAGAATACTAAGGGAGGCGCAGAGCCCCATGAACAAGATGCGAACATACGGAATCGTCGCCGTCGCTTTCCTCCTTGCGCTCGCCGCCAGCGTCGGGGCCTATCGATTCCTCTCGGAGAAGGGCCGGGTGGCGGAAGCCGCCAAGCTGGAAACCGTCGGGGTCGCCGTCGCGGTGGTCGACATCCCCCTCGGCACGACGATCAATCCCAACCAGGTCGCCCTCTCTCCCTGGCCGAAAAACCTCCACCCGAAGGATGCGTTCAACGCGGTCAAGCCGGTAGCCGGCCGGGTCGCGATGCGGGACTTCCAGCGCGGGGAGCCGATCGTCGATTCGAAACTGGTCCCGACCGACAAGAACAGCGGCCTCCTCTCCTTGAAGGTCCCCGCCGGCATGAGGGCGTTCTCCGTAAAGGTGAACGAGGTGGTGGGGGTGGGCGGATTCATCGTGCCCGATTCGAAGGTCGATGTCGTCGTCACGACCGCGGTTGCCCCGCAAGCCCAACAGGAGCAGGTCGCCAAGACCTTCCTCCAGGACGTGCTCGTCCTGGCGGTGGGACAGACGGTGGAGCAGAAGGACAACAAGCCGATCACGGTGAACACGGTGACCCTTGCCGTCACGCCGGAGGACGCCGAGAAACTCGCACTGGCGAGCAACGACGGAAAGATTCAGCTCGTCCTGCGCAACTTCTCGGACGCCGCGAAGGTCGAGACGCCGGGAAGCAGCAAGGGAAGCCTCATCGCCCCACTTGCCCGCCGCGCCCCGCCGCCGGCGGCAAGGACGAACTCAGCGAAGAAGCAGGCCCCGCAGGCTCCCGTGCAGGTGGTCAAGTCCGCCTACGTGGTCGAAGTCATCAAGGCGGGGAAACGGTCCGAGGAAAAGTTCGAATAAGAGCATGAAGGAATTCCTCCAGACAGGGGGTACCGAAAAGTGAACCGCCTACGTGGATCCGCCGCGATCCTTCTCCTTGCCTGCTTCGGCTTTTTGTGCCCCCAGCCGGTGAGTGCGGCCTTCAAAATGGGGGTGGAGGGCGCCTCCGCCAAGCAGCTTCATCTTCAGTCCAACCAGTCCTTCCTCATCGACGCCGACCTGCGGATAAAAAGGGTGTCCGTGGGCAAGCCGGAGATCGCCGACGTGACGGTCGTGACGCCCCGGCAGCTCCTCGTCACGGCGAAAAGCCCCGGGACGACGACCCTGATCTACTGGAACGAGCAGGGCCTCCCCACCTCCATGGACGTGAACGTGGAGAAGGAGACCGGCGTCCGGGGCGACCTCCAGAAGCTCGCCCCGGGGGAGAAGTTCGAGATCAGCGGGCCGCCCGATACGATGATCCTGTCCGGCAAGGTGAGCACGGATACGGCGCAGCAGCGGCTCGTGGAAGCGGCGAAGGCGTACTCCAAGAACGTCGTCAACCTCATGGCCGTCGAGAGGCTGGAGCAGATCATGCTCCAGGTCCGGGTGGCGGAGGTGGACCGCAACGTCGCGCGCGAGCTCGGGTTCGGCGTGCTGACCGAGCAGAACAGCATCCGCGGCTCCCTGAGCCCCGGGAACGCGTTCACCCCATTCTTCGGGAACCTGCGCGACCAGCAGCCGGGTGACATCGGGCCCAATTTCACCTTCAGCGACGCCGTCAATCTCTTCGTCGCCAAGCCCGGCGCCTTTCCCAAGTTCGCCGGCCTCATCCGCGCCCTCCACGACAAGGGAGCGCTGCGGACGCTCGCGGAGCCGAACCTGGTGGTGGCCAACGGCGGCGAAGGGAAGTTCTTGGCGGGAGGGGAGTTCCCCGTGGTCTACAGCACGGCGGCCGCCGGAGGGTCCGCGGTCAGCGTCTCCTACAAGGAGTTCGGCGTGAGGCTGAACTTCCAGCCGAAGATCGCCCCGAACGGGGAGATCTACCTGAAGATCGCCCAGGAGGTGAGCGAGCTCGACTTCGCCAACGCGGTGGTGCTCACCGGCTTCCGCATCCCCGCGCTCCGGAGCCGCAAGGCCGAGTCGAGCGTCCAGCTCGCCGACGGGCAGTCCTTCGTCCTGGCAGGACTCATCGACAACAAGATCTCCAAGCAGGTATCGAAGATCCCCCTCCTTGGGGACATCCCGGTCCTGGGAACGCTCTTCCGGAGCACGAGGTATCAGAACAACGAAACCGAACTGATGGTCATGGTGACCCCGAGGATCGTTCGCCCGATGGAGAAGGGGAAGGCGCCGCAGCTTCCCACGGAGAAGATGGATCCCGGGGAAACCTCACCGTCTCTCGTCTGGTGAGGGCCGAGACCGGCCTCGCGAGGAGGCGCACAATGCATAAAAGAGAAAAGGGACAGGTACTCGTTCTCCTCCTGGCCGGCCTCACGGCTCTAATCGGGCTGGCCGCGATAGGAGTCGACGTGGGCTATATGTACACGGTCCGCCACGAGCTCCAGCGATCCACCGACGCGGGGGCGCTCGCGGGCGCCTCCGCATTCTTCAACGGAAGCTGGACCGATCCCGGCATCCGCGCCCTCGCCACGTCACGAGCCCAAAGCTTCTCGTCAAAAGACAAGGTGGCCTTCGCACCCCTCGCCCCTTCCGCGGAGGTCGCGATCGGGTTTCCTTCCCCGCAGAGGGTCCGGGTCGACGCCACTCGCACGGTCGGCCTCTACTTCTCCCGGATCTTCCTGGGACCCACAAGGCAAGTCAGCGCCTATTCGGTCGCCGAGGCCTCCTCGGTCGGCCGCAACGTCAAGGGTCTCAAGCCGTGGGGAATTCCGTTCCCTTGGGACGACCGAAACGGGAACGACTTGTACGACCCCGGGGAAACCGTCCACAAGGACTGCCCCCCGGAGATCGCCGCCCAAGCGGCCCTCTCCCCGGAGACTTACGGGGCGCCCGGCGCGAGCGGATGGTGGCCGTTCGGCGGCGGAGTCGCTTTCGCGTGCCAGACGCCGCCGCCTCCCGACCCGGCGTCGACGTACTTCTGCCCGGGGACCCGGGTGATCCTCAAGATCGGGACGCCCAAGAACAGCCCGAAAAACCCGAGCGGCACCCCGTCCCTGCAGCAGGAGTCCGGCCACTTCTTCGCCCTTGCCCTCGACGGCGCCGGGGCCTCCGTCTACCGGGACACCATCGTGGACGGAAGCGAGACCCCGTTCAGCGTCGGCGATTCGATCGTTCTTGAGCCGGGAAACATGGTGGGCCCGACGGTCCAGGGGACGAGCACCCTCATCGCCGAAGATCGGAATTCCACCTGGAACGCCCAGAAGAACCTCCCGGAGAGCGACGCGTATCACGTCGACGACGGTTCCTGGATGAACTCCCCGCGGGTCATCCGGATCCCGATCTACGACCCGGAAGACGCCCTCAACAACGGGAGAAGCAACATGGTCGTCGCCGCCTTCGCGGGGTTCTGGATCGAGAGAATCGAGCGCCAGGGAACCATCATCGGACGGTTCATCCCGAACCGGGCGTTCGGGAACCTCGGGCCCAGCGACGGGCCCTCAAGCGGACCGGTACTGAAGGTCCTCCACCTGGTCGAATAGGCTATGGCCGAGAAGCTCCGGACTCTGATCATCGAGATCGACCCCGAGACGGTCCGCCAGATCGACATCCTCGGCCGGCAGACCGGGACGGTGGACATCCGCTGGAAGACCGTCTCCGTGGCGGAGGGCGCGGAGATCGTGCGGAAGTTCCGCCCGGACATGGCCATCGTCGGGGTCAACGGCGACCCCACCCGGGTGATCGCCCCCCTTGCGAAGGAGTTCCCCCATCTCTACATCCTCGCCCTTTCCGCCATGCGCGACGGGGACCATGTGCTGCAGGCGATGCGGGCGGGCGCCCACGACCTGCTCACCCGGCCCGTACGGGAGGTCGACCTTTGCATCGCGGCGGAGAAGGCGCAGAAGACCCGGGTCCGCAAGGACCCCGCCGAGCGGCGCGGCAAGATCGTCTCGGTATTCAGCAACAAGGGGGGGAACGGGACGACGACGATCGCCTCCAACCTGGCCGACGCCCTCGCCACCCGCCACGGGAAGAAGGTCATCGTGGTCGATCTCGTCCTCGCCCTCGGCGACGTCACGATGTTCTTCAACGTCAGCCCGTCCTACACGATCCTGGACCTGGCCAAGAACGCCGACAAGGCCGACCCCGAATACCTCCACTCCCTCCTCGCCCGGCACCAGTCCGGGGTCTACATCCTGGCCGACCCCCCGAGGATCGAGGACGCCGACCACATCTCCGCCGAGCAGGTGAGGGAGATGCTCATGGCGCTGCGGTCGATGTTCGACGTCGTCATCGTCGACACTCCCCACCAGTTCGACGAGAAGACCCTCACGGCCCTGGAGATGTCCGACACCGTCCTGCTGGTCACGCTGCTCAACCTGCCCTCCCTCAAAAACACGCAGAGGAGCATCGAGCTCTTCTGCCGCCTCGGCTTCCTCGACGAGAGGGTGAGGCTTGTCCTTTCCCGGTATCTCCCCAACGAGGAGATCTCCAAGGAAAGCATCGAGGGGATCATGAACTGCCCCATCTTCTTCGCGGTGCCGAACGACTACCCCACCGTACTTTCCTCCGTCAACCGGGGGAAGCTCCTCTCGGAGATCGCCCCGGACAAGGAGGTCACCCTCGCCTTCCGGCAGATGGCGGAGCTTCTGGAGGGACCGGCGACAAGCCATGAACCACCCAGGAAAAAGAGAGGATTCCTCGAGCGGGTCTTCCGCCCTGAAAGGTGCGCCCGGTGACGATCACGAGCTGGCTGGCGAGGAAGAACGAGCAGGCGGCCCCTCACGCCCTTGCCGACCCCCCCGCGAGGAAGGGGATCCACTCCGCCGAAAACCGCGCCTACCAGGAGCTGAAGAGCACCATCCACCGCAAGTTGATCGACCGGCTCGACCTGTCCACCGTCGCCGAGCTCACCGCCGAGCAGCTTTCCGGCATCATCAAGGCGGTCGTGGAGAACATGATCGCCCAGGAGGGGATTCCCCTCACGCGTACCGAGCGGGAAAAGCTCGTGGTGGAGATCCAGCACGAGACGCTGGGTCTCGGGCCGCTGGAGCCGCTCCTCCAGGACCCCGAGATCTCGGACATTCTCGTCAACGGGTCCGCGAGGGTGTACGTCGAGCGCCACGGGAAGATCGCGAAGACCGACGTGACCTTCAAGGACAACGAGCACCTGATGGCCGTCATCGAGCGGATCGTCTCGAAGGTAGGGCGCCGGGTCGACGAGGCGTCGCCGCTCGTCGACGCGCGGCTGGCCGACGGGTCGCGGGTCAACGTCATCATCCCCCCCCTGTCCATCGACGGCCCGGCCATGTCCATCCGCCGTTTCGGCGTCTGCCCCCTCAAGATGGAGAACCTCCTCGCCAACGGCTCCCTGACCGAGGAGATGGCCGCGACCTTCGAGGCGATGGTGAGGGCGAGGATGAACATCCTGGTCTCCGGAGGCACGGGTGCGGGGAAAACCACGTTTCTCAACATTCTCTCCGCCTCGATCCCCGACGACGAACGGATCATCACCGTCGAGGACGCCGCGGAGCTGATCCTGCAGCAGGAGCACACGGTCCGGCTGGAAACCCGCCCCTCCAACATCGAGGGGAAGGGGGCCGTCACCCAGCGGGACCTCGTCCGGAACGCCCTCCGGATGCGTCCCGACCGGATCATCGTCGGAGAGGTCCGCGGCGGCGAGGCGCTCGACATGCTCCAGGCGATGAACACCGGGCACGACGGCTCCATCTCGACCGTCCACGCGAACTCCCCCCGGGACGCCCTTTCCCGGATCGAGACGATGGTCCTCATGGCGGGGTTCGAGCTCCCGTCGAAAGCCATCCGGGAGCAGATCGCTTCCGCGCTGAACGTCATCATCCAGCTCTCCCGCATGAGCGACGGCACGCGAAAGATCGTCAACGTGAGCGAGGTCACGGGGATGGAGGGGGAGGTCGTGGTGATGCAGGACATCTTCGTCTACGAGAAGCGAGGACTGGACCGGGAAGGGAAGGTCGCCGGAGAGTTCCGGGCGACGGGCGTCCGCCCTAAATTTCTCGATGCGGTTCACGCCGCGGGGATCCACCTCCCGGCCAGCCTTTTCGCGTACCGGAAGAGATGAAGGGGGACCGGTCATGATCGTCGTCGCGCTCCTCGTTTTCGCCTCCGTCCTCGTCGCCGCTCTGGGGGGATACCTGCTCCTGTCGCCCGGAGACCCGCAAAAACGGGAGATCACGAAGCGCCTGGCGCTGCTCGAGCTGCGGAACATAGAGGACGCCGACATGCCCGATGTCCTGAAAAACGATCTTCTGAGCGACGTCCCCCCCCTTCACCGGATCCTCGCCTCCTTCGATTCGGCCCTGCGGATCGACATGCGCCTCAAGCAGGCCGGCATGCGGATGAAGGTGGGCGTCTTCGCTCTCCTCTCCCTTGGGGGATTCGGCGCCGGGTTGCTCCTCGGGGCGCTCCTCCACTGGCCCGTCATGATCTCGATCCCGGTCGGGGCGCTCCTCCTCCTGGTCCCGAACACCGCCGTCAACATCAGGAGAAGGCGCCGCTTCAAGACCTTCATGAGACACTTCCCCGAAGCGCTGGAGATGTTCGCCCGCTCGCTCCGGGCCGGGCACTCCTTCACGGGGGCGATCCAGCTCGTCGCCCAGGAGATGCCCGACCCCGTGGGCGTCGAGTTCCAGCAGGTCTTCGACGAGCAGAACCTCGGGGTTCCCGTGCGGGAGGCGCTCACGGGGATGGCGCAGAGGGTGGACAGCCTCGACGTCCGGTTCTTCGTCACGGCCATCCTGATCCAGAGGGAGACGGGGGGGAACCTGGCCGAGATCATCGACAAGATCGCCCACGTGATCCGTGAGCGGTTCCGGATCCAGGCCCAGCTCAAGATATTCACGGCCCAGGCCCGGATGACCGGCATGATCCTGGCTTTCCTGCCGGTGGGCGTCGCGCTGGCGATCGGGATCCTTAACCCGGAATACCTGAAGCCGCTGTGGTTCGAAAAAGCGGGGAAGGTCATGGTCGCCCTCGCCCTCTGCATGCAGCTCACGGGGGCGCTCGTCATCCGCAAGATCATCCGGATCAAGATCTGACGCCGGGGAGGAACACATGATCCTCTTCATCGCCGCCTCGACATTCTTGGCCACATCCCTCGGGGTGTTGGCTCTCTTCTGGTGGGCGGAAACGCGGAAGGAGTCGATCCCCCGGCGGTTCAGGAAGGTCATGTCTCCGTCCGGCGAGACCGCCAAGGTTCCGTGGGGGCGGGTTCCGGGATGGGTGGAAAAGCTCCGCGGAAAGAAGGACCGGGACGCCCTGCAGGGCGAGGAGATCGTCGCCCGGGTCACCGCGGGCGACCTCGCGGGCGGGAAGCTCCTCCTTTCCCAGGCGGGGTACAGGACCGCTGCGGCGTCCCGGATCTACCGGGGGGCCAAGGTCGGGGCGCCCTTCCTTTTCGCCGCGGGGACGATCGCTTTCGGGAAGGCGACGGGGATGCCGGACAAGGCCGTCCTCCTCTTCGCCGCGGCCGGAACCGTTGCCGGCCTGTCCCTTCCCGACGCGTTCCTCAAAATGAAGGCCAGGAAGCGGCAGGAAGAGATCACCGACTCCCTTCCCGACGTCCTGGACCTCATGACCGTCTGCGTGGAGGCGGGTCTCGGGATCAATTCCGCCTTCGTGAAGATAGCCGAGGAGTTCCGCCTCTCCAGCCCCGCCCTGAGCGGGGAGTTCGACGTGGTCAACCGGGAGATGGTGGCCGGCAAACCCCGGACGGAAGCGCTCCGGGCCTTGGCGAACCGTACCGGGGTGGAGGACGTGAAATCCTTCGTCGCCATGCTGATCCAGACCGAGAAGCTGGGGACGAGCCTCGCCCAGTCCCTTCGCGTACACTCGGACTCCTTGCGCCTCAAGCGGCGTCAGCGGGCGGAGGAAGCGGCGGCGAAGACGACGATCAAGCTCGTGTTCCCCCTCGTGTTCCTCCTCTTCCCGGCACTCTTCATCGTGATCCTCGGCCCCGGGTTCATACAGATCCTGCACGTCCTATTCCCCGCCGTGACGGGAGGGCACGGGGGATGACACCGCCCGCCGAAACGCCCGCGGCCGCCGAAAACGGGGCCGTCCACCTCTCCGCCCTCCCCCCGATCGCCCCGAAAACGATCGAGGACACGGGCCTTCCGCCGGGCTTCCTCCTCGAGCTCGCCTGCAAGCACCTCTATTTCGGCGGAACGATGTCCCTGGCCGTCCTCTCGGAGCGGATCGCCCTTCCCGTAAGCGTGACGAGCGACGTCGCCGAGCTCCTGAAGAGGGAGCGCCTGGCCGAGGTCAAGAGAGGGGGGGACGTGCGGGCCTCCTACATCTTTGCCCTCACGGACCTGGGCAGGGAACGGGCGCGGGAGTTCCTGGAGGTATCCGGATACGCGGGCGCCGCTCCGGTCACCTTGGCCTGTTACGGGGAAGTGACGCGGAAACAGACGGCCAGGAAGATCCCCATCACCGCGGGGAGGATGGCCCAGGCGTTCCAGGGGGTGGTCCTGCCGAAGGGCCTGCTCGACCGATTGGGTCCGGCGATCAACTCCGGCCGCTCCCTCTTCCTCTACGGGCCCTCCGGAAGCGGGAAGACCTTCCTCGCGGAGAGGCTTGCGAAGGTCCTCGAGGGGATCATCTTCATCCCCCGGGCCATCGCCGTGGACAGCCACGTCATCCGCCTCTTCGACCCCGCGTGCCATTCGGAGATCGACATAAGCCAGGGCCTGGATACGTTCGGGGACATCCTGGAAGGGGGCCCGCGGTGCGACCGCCGCTTCGCCGTCTGCGAGCGCCCGGTCATCGTCGCCGGCGGGGAGCTCTCTCTCTCCATGCTCGACTTGAGCTTCGACTCCGGCTCTCGGTTCTACGAGGCGCCGCTGCAGCTCAAGGCGAACGGGGGGGCCTTCCTCATCGACGACCTCGGGCGGCAGCTCGTCCGTCCCTTCGACCTCTTCAACCGCTGGATCATGCCGCTGGAAAAGGGACGCGACTACCTCACCCTCCAGACCGGAAAGAAGTTCGAGGTCCCCTTCGACCAGATGATCATCTTCTCGACCAACATCGAGCCCAGGGAGCTCGCCGACGAGGCGTTCCTGCGGCGCCTCGGCTACAAGATCCGGATCGGCCACATCTCCCCTCCCGAATACATGGCCATCAGCCGGCAGGTGTGCGCCCGCCTGGGGCTGGAGTTCCGCCCCGCCGCCGTCAAGTACCTGATCGAGGAGGAGCACGCCAAGCGCAGCGTCCCCCTTTGCGCGTGCCACCCGAACGACATCCTGTGCCGGGTCGTCGAGATCTGCCGGTACCGGGGAAATCCGCCCAACCTGACCGGCGACATCCTCGGCCAGGCATGCAGGGATTATTTCACGGAGTTGTGACTA
>JACRIV010000030.1 GCA_016220005.1 Deltaproteobacteria bacterium | reverse complement strand
CTCCGTGATCGAGAACGTTCGCAGCACCGGAGAGAAGATCACCTGCGAATGGTTCAACACGCCGCTGCGGGGCCGATCGGGAGAAATCGTCGGCGTCCTCTCCATGATCCATGACATCACGGAAAAGATCCGGCTCGAAAAGAAGCTCCGGACGGACCAACGGATGGAATCGGTAGGCACCCTTGCGGGAGGGGTGGCCCACGAGTTCAACAACGCGCTGACGGGGATCATCGGGTTCGGCGAAATCCTGCGGGAGCGGATTTCCGGCGACCCGCGGGCGGTCTCCGACCTGGACCAGATCCTTCGCTGCGCAGAGCGGGCGGCCACTCTCACGAGGCAGCTCCTGACCTTCGCCCGCCGCGTGGCGAGCGAGCCGGTCAACCTGAGCTTGAATGACGTGGTGTCCGACCTGATGAAGCTCGTCGCCAAGGTGGCCGGCGCGCGGGTCGACGTCAGGACCTTCCTGGCCAAGGACCTCCCGACGATTCGCGCCGATCGGGGACAGGTCGAGCAGGTGCTCATGAACCTGTGCCTCAACGCCCGGGACGAGATGCCGGAGGGCGGCCGGCTCTTGGTGGAGACCGAGGCCGCGACACTGGAGGATGAGTACATCAAGCGGAACCCGCACATGAGGCCGGGACGGTACGCCCTGTTGAAAGTCACCGATACCGGGAACGGCATGGATGATAAGACCCGAGAACGGGTGTTCGAGCCGTTCTTCACCACGAAGGGGCCGAATAAAGGGACGGGCCTTGGGCTCGCGATGGCGTACGGGATCGTCAAGCAGCACGACGGGTTCATTTACCTGTACAGCGAGCCCGGGATGGGGGCCACGTTCAAGGTGTATTTCCCCGCGGTCGAGGCTCCTCCCGATGCGTTGGGGGCTGCCCGGCAGGAACCTGTCCGCGGCGGGACCGAGATCGTCCTGTTGGCGGACGACGAGGAGGCGATCCGGGAGCTTGCGGAGGAAGCCCTCGGTGAACTCGGTTATACCGTGCTGGCGGCCCGGAACGGCGAAAAGGCCGTGGAAATCTTCAAACGGCTCGGAGGAGAGATCGCCCTGGCGATCCTCGACCTGGTCATGCCGCCGAAAGGGGGCAAGGAGGTTTTCGACGAGTTGCGCAAGGAAAACCCCAAGATTAAAGTGATCTTCACCAGCGGCTATTCCGCCAACGCCGTCCACGAGTCCTTCGCCCTGTTCGCCGGAGTACCGTTCCTGCCCAAGCCGTTCGGCCCCGCTTCCCTGGCCAGGAAAGTGAGGGAGGTGCTTGACGGCGACGGTTGATCGGTGAGATGGATTCGGGGAGTATGCATGAATCGATAACAGCGGGAGAAACCTTATGCGGCGGATCTGGAAACCGTACGAAATGCCCTCGAGGCGACTGGTCCCGGGGGTGACGGCGAAGATCGCCTCCGGGGAGAAGATGATGTTCTCCCTGGTCACCTTGGAGCCCGACGCCGCGGTGCCGGAGCATTCCCACCCGCATGAGCAAATGGGGATGATGATCTCGGGGATCATGGAGCTCACCGTCGCCGGGAAGGCGCAGGTGCTCTCCGGGAACGAGATCTACCTCATCCCCGGCGGGGTCCCGCACAAGGCCGTGGCGGGTCCCGCGGGGGCGGTGGCGCTGGACGCCTTCGCGCCCCCACGGGAAGAATACAAGTAGGGCCGCGTCCGACACCATGCGACGCACGCCTCACGGGGTACATTCGGCGCCTTCCTTACGCGAAACATGACCGTATTTGCGACGAGGACGACTACAGCGACACGGCCGGCGCCTTGCCCCGGGACTTGCGCGCCCCCTTCCTTGCGGCCTTCTCCCGTTCCTCGGCGGCCACCCACCGGTTGATCGCGGACAGGTATGCCTTCACCGCCGCCTCGATGATGTCCGTAGAGCTCGCTCCCCCCGCGAAGATCGTCCCGTTGGTCCGGATCCGGACCGTCGCCTCCCCGATGGCGTCCTCCCCCGAGGTGATGGCGTTCAGACCGAAGTTGATGAGATCGAACTTCCGGCCGACGATCCGCTCGATGCACTTGTAGGCCGCGTCGATGGGCCCGTTTCCCGTGGAGGCCTCTTCGATCACCTCGTCCCCGCATCGGACGCGCAGGGCGGCCATCGGCGTCGCCCGCGTGCCGGAGAGGATCTGGATGTGCTCCAGGCGGTAGGTCTCGGGCACCTTGAACAGCTCCTCCTGGACAAGGATCTCCAGCTCCTCGACCTTCACCTCCTTTTTCTTGTCGGCGACCTCGAGGAACTTCCCGTAGACGGCGTCCACCTGGGCGTCGGTCAGGGTATGGCCGAAGGATGCGATGTGGTGCTTGAGCGCCGCGCGCCCGGAACGCGCCGTCAGGGCGAAGGTGTGCGCCGACACGCCGACATCCTCGGGCCGGATGATCTCGTAGGTGGAGCGGTCCTTGATGATGCCGTCCTGGTGGATCCCCGAGGAGTGGGCGAAGGCGTTGGTGCCCACGATCGCCTTGTTCCGCTGGATGGGCAGCCCCATGAGGGCGGAGACCATCTTGCTCGTCTTCGCGATCTCCTTGGTTCGGATGTCGGTGTAGAGCTTCCCGAAGATCTCCTTCCGGGTGCGGATCGCCATGACCACCTCCTCCAGCGCCGCGTTCCCGGCCCGCTCGCCGATCCCGTTCATCGTCACCTCGGCCTGCCTCGCCCCGGCCAGTATCCCCGCCAACGTGTTCGCCGTGGCGAGCCCCAGGTCGTTGTGGCAGTGCATGGAGAGGACCGCCTTGTCGAGAGCGGGGACCTTCTCCTTCAGGCGGCGGATCCGGTCGGCCATCTCCTGGGGCGTCGCGTACCCCACCGTGTCGGGGACGTTGATCGTCGTCGCCCCGGCCTTGACGATCGCATCCACGCTTCGGCAGAGAAACTCGAAGTCGGTCCGCGAGGCGTCCTCGGTGGAGAACTCCACGTCAGGGCACAGCGACCGGGCGTACTTGACCGTGTCCACGCACCACTGCAGGATCTTCTCCCGGTCGGATCGGAACTTCTTCTGGATGTGGATGTCCGAAGTGCCGATGAACGTGTGGATCCTCGGGCGCCTGGCGACCTTGACCGCCTCCCAGAGGGTGTCGATGTCCTTCCGCACCGCCCGGGCGAGCCCGGTGATCACGGGACCTTTCACTTCCTTCGCCACCGTCCGCACGGCGTCGAAGTCCCCCGGCGAGGAGGCGGGAAACCCCGCCTCGATGATGTCGACATTCAGGGCCGCAAGCTGCTTCGCAATCTCCACTTTCTGCTCCTTGGCGAGCTTCGCCCCGGGGACCTGCTCCCCGTCCCGCAACGTCGTGTCGAAGATGAATACCTTGTCCGCCATCTGTTCCTCCTTTGAAAATAATAAAGCCGCCGGGATCTTAGGATTCCCGGCGGCCTGAAAAGAAAAAGCCGCGGGAACCTTGCCGGTTCCCGCGGCCTCGATGAGCGTCGAAAGCCTTTGGCGTTACGCGCTCACACGGCGGCGGGCCGGCCCCCCTGTAGGGCCAGTAGAGCGAGTCCGCCGAGCAACAGGTTTTTTCGCGTGAGCGATGCGATCTTCATGGTGCCTTTCAGGGTACGGGGGGAGGAATCGGTTTGTCAAGCGCCAATTTTTCAGCCAATTTTTCAGCGCCGATTTTTCGGGAGAAGATCGTTTTGGGCGATGCGATCCCTCCGGAGACCAGGAGCCGCACCGCCTGCTCGACGCTCATCTCCAGGCGGCTCACCCGCTCCTCGGGGAGGAAAAGCACCTCTCCGAGGTAGAGGTGGTTCGTGGGGACGAACACCACGGCGAGGCGTTTCCCGTCCTTCTCCACCGTCCCGGTGCGGAACCCGAGGGCGAAGGAGTTTTCCTTCGGGTACTCCACCAGCAGGACCTCCTTGAAGGAACGGGTGCTCTCCGGTGAGAAGGCGTCGGTGAGCTGCTTGATCGTGCTGTAGATCGTCCGGTATCCCGGGATCTTGTTGATAAGGAGGTCCAACGCGGCGAGGACCCGCTCCCCGACCACGTTCCGGGCGAAGAGCCCCACCAGCAGGATGATGACGAGTCCCGCCAGGATCCCCGTGCCCGGAATGTGAACCGCGCCGGGAACCATCACCCGGACGATCCCGTCGATGACGGGAGAGAAAAGGGCGTCCGCCTTCTGAAAGAACCAGACCAGGAGCGCGACCGAGATCACGAGGGGGACGATGACGAAAATGCCGGTGATGAAACTTTTTTTCAGGTCGATCTTCACGGATGTATTCTATCTTAAGTTCCAAGTGCCCCGTTCCGGAAATACGCGGGCTAGGCTAGGGCCTGCCTCGGAGGTTACCCCCGATGGATCACGTCGTCGTGATGGCGGGCGGCTCGGGAACCCGGTTCTGGCCGGAGAGCCGAATGCGCCGCTCCAAGCAGTTCCTCAACCTCACGGGTCAGAGGCCGATGATCCAGGAGACCGTCCGCCGGATGCACCCCCTCGTGCCGAAGGAGAACGTCTGGGTGGTGGCCGGCGAGAAGGACGCCCCGCACCTCTCCTCCCGCGCCCTCGGCATCCCCGCCGGAAACATCCTCCTCGAGCCCGAGGGGAGGAACACCGCCCCGGCCGTCGCGCTCGCCGCCTTCCACATCGCGCGCCGCGACCCGGACGCGGCGATCGCCGCTTCGCCCGCCGACCACGCCGTCTCCGACGAGCGCGCCTTCCGTTCGGTGCTCGGGCAGGGGCTGCGCCTCGCCCGCCGGACCGGGAGGTTCGTGACGCTGGGGGTCTCGCCCACCCACCCCGCCACCGGCTACGGATACATCGAGCGGGGAGATCCCTTCGGATCCGGCAGGGACGCCGCGTACAACGTCCGCCGCTTCGCCGAGAAGCCCGACCTTGCCGCCGCGCGGCGCTTCCTGAAATCGGGCCGGTTCTCCTGGAACAGCGGCATCTTCCTCTTCCGGGCGGACACGTTCGTCCACCGCCTGGCGCGGTTCCTCCCGGAGGTCCATGCCGGTCTTACGGAGGCCTTCCGGTTCGCGGGCAGGAAGAGTTTCCGGCAGAAGCTGCGGGCGGCCTACCGGGGCTTCCCGTCGATCTCCGTCGACTACGGGATCCTGGAGAAGGAAACGGGGATCCTCCTCATCCCGGCCGACTTCGGGTGGAGCGACCTCGGGACGTGGCGCTCGCTCCACGAGTTCCTGGGCCGCCCTGGGGAGAACGTGACCTTCGGGAACGTCATCCTGTCCGACTGCCGCAACACTCTCGTCCGGTCGGACCAGGGGCTTGTCGCCGTGGTGGGGATGGAGGACGTGGTCGTGGTCCGCAGCGGCGATGCCGTCCTGGTCTGTCCCAGGAGCCGGTCGGAAGAGGTGAAGCAAATCGCGGAAGAGGTGCGCAGGAAGGCCCCCGCCCTCGCATGACGCCCCATGGGGGCCGGATCAGGCGGCTTCCGGCAGGCGCAGGCGGGGAAGGAGCAGCTCGATCCGCGAACGCCGGGGCTCGAGCCCCGGCGGGAGCATCAGCCGCGTCCCCAGCCGCTCCGCGGACTCGTCGACGGTGAAGCCCGGATGGTCGGTGGCGATCTCGAAGAGCACGCCTCCCGGCTCCCGGAAGTAGATGGAGTGGAAGTAGGTGCGGTCGATCACCGGGGTGACGTTGAACCCGAGCGCGGCGATCGCCCTTTGCCAGGACCGCTGCTCCGCATCGCCGGCCGCGCGCCACGACACGTGGTGCACGGAGCCCACCGACACCTGGCCGGCGGGCGCGGAGGGGATGGCCTACTCGAAGACGTCCCCGAAGATCGTGACGAACTTCCGGACCTCGAGCTCGCAGGTCCCCTTGGGTATGGAGACCGTCACCGAGTCCCCGACCTTTCGGTTAAGGAGAGCGCGTCCCACGGGGGACGCGACCGAGACAAGGTTTTTTTTCCCGTCGGCGACCTCCGGGATCACGAGGGTATAACGGACCATCTCGCCGGTGTCGAGGTTCTCCACCGTCACCTCGCTCCCCAACCCGACACGCTCCTTCCCGATGCTCGACACGTCGATCCGCGAGAGGTCCGCAAGACGCTTCTGGATCTGCGCCATCCGCGCCTGCAGCGTGGACTGCCGCTCCTTGGCGGCATGGTACTCGGCGTTCTCGGAGAGGTCGCCGTGGGCCATGGCGGCGTTGATCTCCTTCGGCAGCTTGACCCGAAGCTCGACCTCGATACGCTGCGCCTCCTCCTCCAGCCTATCCCTCGCTACCTTGATGAAATCCACCGTTTCCTACCCCTCCGGCTGCTCCATGGTGAATTCCTGCATGTCGAACCAGAAGCCGTTCTGGCCGATGGAGTCCACCTCGGCCGTAAGGATCCTGGCGTGCAGGTCCTCTTCCTTGGCAAGGGCGAGGAACATTTCCCTGGCCCCCTCCGACGCAGCGGCCTTGGCCAGGTCCAGGTAGGCCTTGTTCGCCCGGATCTCCTTATCGATGGCGATTTCCAGGATGCGGATCTCGTCCGCCCGGGCCAGCTTCCCCGGATCGATCTTCTCCAGCTTGGCGCTCTTCGTCAGGACGGCGGCGGTGGCCTCGGCCTCCTCCACCTTCGAGAGGACCCAGGACTTCCCCTGGAGGACGGAAGTCAGGTGGTCCTCCAGCTTGTTCATGTGCCCCACCTCGTCCGAGGCCAGGTTGATGAGGACGTTCTTCGCCTTGACGTCCTTGATGACCTTGGCCAGCTGGAGATACGTGGTGAGGGACTCTTTTTCCTGGTCGATCGCCCGATGCAACACCACGACGATTTCCGGCACTTGCATGATCGGCTCCCCCTTATCGGTGAAGTGGATGGCCGCTCCTGCGCATCCCTGCGCCCGCGGCACCAGGCCATCCCTGGCCTTCGCAAGACGCTGTCTCTATTCAGTGGAAAACGAGCTTTCCGCCGTAATAGCCGGACACCACGCAGGTCCCCACGCACCCCGCCAGGAGCGCCCCGTAGAGCCACCCCAGTCCCGAGAGCGGCAGCGCCGCGACGACGGGGACGTAGGTGCGCAGCAGGACCGCGCACAGCGCGAGGGCGATCAGGGTGAAGGCGGCGACGATCTTGATCTTGAACACCCTCGTCATGTACCCCTTGTACCGTATCTTCCAGTCGAGGAAGCCGGTGATCGTCGTCACGGGCGCGGCGACCAGGCCGAACGCCGACACCAGGTACACCCCCTGCTCCAAGGAAGCCGCCCCCGTCGCCAGGTAGAGCAGGAACATGGCGAACGCGACGGGGAAGAGCGCCTGGGGGAAATGCACGAACATCGGGTGAAAGTACAACCCTTTCGGAACTTTCACGCCGTCCGCCTCTGATGTTGCAGGATGGGCGAGCGGACCCCGAAACCGGCCCCCGACTCACCAATTATAAATGATGCGGACGATGCCGGAAAGGTTCGGGCGCTTCCCCGGCACGGGAACCTTCGGATTATTCCGGCAAGAGGCGGAAGAACTCCCTCGGCGCGTCGCACACCGGGCAGATCTCCGGCGGCTCGTCGCCCTCGTGGATATATCCGCAGATCACGCACTCCCATCGCTTCACGACAGGTTCAGATTCTACCAGACTGCCGCCCGCCGAAGCAGCAAAATGTGCG
>JACRIV010000024.1 GCA_016220005.1 Deltaproteobacteria bacterium | reverse complement strand
TTCGACCAGGTGGCGGGACACCTCAAGGAGCTCTCCGCGGCCACGGGGCAGGTGGTCCTCCTCTCCCGGGACATCAACCAGCTGAACGTCCTGCTCACCCAGCCCAAGGCGCGGGGGGCGTTCGGCGAGCTGACGCTCTCCCAGATGCTCTCCGACCTTTTCGGGGATCACACCGATATGTTCGAGCTCCAGTTCCAGATGGAGTGGGGGGAGAGGGCCGACGCGGCGATCTTCGTCCGCCCGGACCGGAGCCAGTTCGTCTGCGTGGACGCCAAGTTCCCGATGTCCAACGCGCAGCCGCTCCTCGAGGGGGATGGCGACGACGCCGCAAGAAGGGAGTACGAGAAGGCATTCGCCCGGGACGTCCTGACGCAGGCCGAGTCGATCCGCTCGAAGTACATCCGCCCCCCGAAGACGCTGGACTTCGCCTTCCTCTTCGTGCCCGCCGAGTCGGTCTATTACCTCGTCCTGCGCAACCGCGCCCTGCACGAGCAGCTCCTGCGGCTGCAGGTCGTACCGACCTCCCCCAACAGCTTCTACGCCTATCTGCAGGCGCTGGCGTTCGCCTTCCGGGGGTTCAAGATCGAACAGAAGACCCGGGAGATCCAGGTCCTGCTGGAGCGGGTGGGGAAGGATTTCGAGCGGTTCGCGGACAACTTCCGCATCTTCGGAAGGCACCTGGACAACGCCCAGGCCAAGTACATGGAATCGGTGCGGGACGTCGAGCGGTTCCGGGCGCGGATCGGCTCCCTGCGGAGCGGCGACAGCCAATTGCCGGGGGAGCGAGAACCCAACCAGATGAGTAAGAAGAATGAGGGTTCGAGCTCCGAGCCGGCGCCGAGCGAGTAGCGAGGAAAAGCCGCCATGGATGGCGGCGAGAGCCGGCGAGGCGGCCCGCGCAGCCCGGACAGGATGTCCGGGCGAGAGCGGGTGAGAACCCAACCAGATGAGTAAGAAGAATGAGGGTTCGAGTTTAGTTCCCCGCGAACTCCGCTGAGAGCTTCCCGCGCAGGCGCAGCACCGCCTGGGCGTGGAGCTGGCAGATCCGCGGTTCTCCCAGCCGGAAGATCTCGCTGATCTCCCTCATCGTCAGGTCCTCGTAGTAGTAGAGGGCAATGAGGTGTCTTTCCCTCTCGGGGAGCGTGTCGATCGCCCTGGAGAGAATCTCCTTGATGTCACGCAGCAGTTCCTCTTCCCTGGCCTCGTCCTTTGCGGCCTCTGACAGGACGTACAGGATTCCTGCGGCGGCGCCGTCGCACTCGTCCTGCGGTACGTCGAGCGAGAGGACCGACAACCCCGCGAACATCGCAAGCTGCCTGCGAAGCTCGTCCACCGAGATCCGCAGCTCTACGGCGACCTCCTGCTCCTCGGGGGGGCGCCCCAGCAGCCCCTCGAGCCGCGCATACGCGTTCTGCAGCCGGCTGGAGTATTGGCGGATGGACCGGGGGAACCAGTCCATTTCACGAAGGTGGTCGAGCATCGTCCCCCGGATCCGGAAATCGGCGTAGGTCTTGAACTTGATCCCCCGCGAGGGGTCGAACCGGTCCACGGCATCGAGCAGTCCGACCACTCCCGAGCTGACGAGGTCATCCATCTCGATGTTGGGAGGAACGCGCATCTTGATCCGCGCGGCGTGGTACTTGATGGCGGGAAGGAATTCCTTGACCAGGGCATCGCGGTCGATGACCGTCGCCGTCAGATCGGCGGCGGCCGAACATGCCTGATAAGTTCTCAGCGGTGTCATCAGGTCTTCCTCGACCGGTGCGTAACTTCCGCTGTTGCCCGGATACCCTGTATTTAGCAAGAACCGGACCATGGAATGCCAAGTTATAGATTGTTGATTTAATAAGAGAATCAAAAAGTGGCGATGCGGAGGAGTGCCGGGAAATGTCAATAACCATTAAAGGAGGTCATTCCCTTGACGCAAGACACGCCGGACGCGCCTCCGCGTTGACAATGCGGACAATCATTATCCTTTCGACTTACCGCCAATAGTACGGCTGATCAGGTCGACGGAATCTTGACAATATTTTCCGCCGTCCCTGCGGGGAAAGCCGTAACTTATCGATAACAAATTGGTTTTTTTATTGCAGCCCGTGTGGCATGGCATTTGATTGCCTCGGGAGGTACCACTTTTCACTCTCCGGCGGGAAGTGGAAACGCTTTACCGATTCAGAACCCGGAAGGATTGAGTCCATGACGGCGAGCGTTTTGGTAATGGGAGGGGCAGGTTATCTCGGGTCGGTCCTTTGCGAGCGTCTGCTCGATGCCGGTTTCCGTGTCACGGCGGTCGACAGCCTCCTCTACGGCCAGCACGGCATGTTTCATTTGTGCGAGAACGAACGTTTCGAGTTCTTTTTCGGAGACGTCCGGAATGAGGGGCTGATGCGGTCCCTGGTGGGGAAGGCCGACGTCATCATACACCTCGCGGCCATCGTGGGGGCCCCCGCATGCGACCGCGACCCGTGGGCAGCGGTATCGGTGAACCTGGACTCGGTGAAGCTGGTCAACCGGTTGAGAAGTCCCGACCAGCTGATCATCTATCCGACGACGAACAGCGGGTACGGGACGAAATCCGGTGACGTCTACTGCACGGAGGAAACGCCCCTCGAACCCATATCTCTTTACGGGCGGACGAAGGTCCAGGCGGAAGAGGAGCTGCTTGGATCGTCGAATGCGATCACGCTCCGTCTGGCGACCGTTTTCGGCATGTCGCCGAGGATGAGACTCGATCTGCTGGTGAACCATTTCGTTCACACGGCCGTCACCGACGGTTACATCATCATTTTCGAGAAGGATTACAGGCGGAACTACATCCATATCCGCGACGTCGCGGACTGCTTCGTTTACTGCATCGGGAATGCGCACCGCATGACCGGGCGTCCTTACAACGTCGGTCTGGACGCGGCCAATCTCTCCAAAGCCGAGCTTGCCCTGTTGATCAAGGAACAGGTTTCGGGGTTCCACATCGAGTTTTCCGAAGTCGGCAGCGATCCCGATAAGCGCAATTACATCGTTTCCAATCAGCGCTTGCGGGAAGCGGGTTTCGAGGCCAGGCGTTCGCTCGAGGACGGAATCGCGGAGCTTGTCAAGGGATACCGTATGATCGTGCGCAATCCGTACAAGAACGTGTGACTCATGGCCGACCCTCTTCCGATCGGCGCCGCAATCCTGGCCGGGGGGCTCGGGACGCGCCTGCGGTCGGCGGTCCCGGACCGCCCGAAGGCGCTGGCGGCGGTGTCGGGGCGGCCCTGCCTGACATACCTGCTGGATCAGCTCGACGGATTCGGAATCCGTGACGTCGTGCTGTGTACCGGCCATCGCGGCGAAGAGATCAGGGAAGCGATCGGCGACCACTACGGCGAAATGCGCGTCACGTACTCCCGCGAACGGGAGCCGCTGGGGACGGCCGGCGCCCTGCGTCTCGCGCTTCCTTATTTCCAATCCGATCCGGTCCTCGTCATGAACGGGGATTCGTACTGCGAGGCGGATTTCAACGATTTCCATGCGTGGCACCTGCAGCGCGGCGCGGCGGCCTCCCTCATCGTGGCGGAGGTTCCCGACACCTCAAGGTTCGGCCGCGTTCGCGTGTCCGGAAACGGATACGTCCAGGGCTTCGAGGAAAAGGGCGGAGAGACCGGCCCCGGCCGGATCAACGCGGGCGTTTACCTGCTCGGCAGAGCGTTTCTCTCGAACATACCGTTCTCAGGCCCGGCATCCCTCGAACGGGATCTCTTCCCCTCCTGGATCATCCGGGGATTGCACGGTTACCTTTGCAGGGGGCGTTTCATCGACATCGGGACGGCGGCATCGTATGCGGAGGCGGAACGGTTTTTCAACAAGGCGGAAGCGGCGGGATCGAATGGCTGACGCCGCAAGGGGCGCGTTCCACGGCCCAGGAAAGGCAGAAGAGCCATGATCATCAGCCGAACCCCCTACCGGATATCGTTCTTCGGCGGCGGCACGGATTACCCGACGTGGTTCCGGAAGCACGGGGGAGCCGTTCTCGCCACGACCATCAACAAGTACTGCTACATCACCTGCCGCTATCTTCCCCCCTTTTTCGAGCATCGCCTAAGGGTTGTGTATTCGAAGATCGAGAGTTGCAGGAATTACGAAGAGATCACCCACCCGGCGGTGCGGGAGGTATTGAGGTTCCTCGAATTTGACCGGGGGGTCGAGATCCACCACGACGGGGATCTGCCGGCGCGCAGCGGGATGGGTTCCAGCTCGGCGTTCACCGTGGGACTCCTCCACGCCATGTATGCGCTGAAAGGGGTCATGCCCTCCAAGCAGCAGCTCGCAAAGGAAAGCATTTACATCGAGCAGGAATGCCTGAAGGAAACCGTCGGCTCGCAGGACCAGGCGCTGGCCGCGTACGGGGGGTTCAACCATCTGACGTTCCTTTCCAACGGTGAAATCGCCGTCCGCCCGATCGTCCTTTCGCCGGACCGCAACAAGGAGCTCGACTCCTGTTTCATGCTCTTCTACACGGGGATCATCCGGACGGCCTCCAACATCGCGGACAGCTACGTCAACGACATGGAAGCGAAGAAACGGCAGCTTCGCATCATGAAAGATCTCGTCGACGAAGGGATCTCCATATTGAACAGCGGCCAGGACATCGAGGGCTTCGGGGAATTGATGCACGAGGCCTGGCTGGCGAAGCGGAGCTTGAGCACGCAGGTGTCTAGTCCCCAGCTGGACGAGCTCTATGAGCGGGCCATCGCCGCGGGGGCCATCGGCGGCAAGCTCACTGGGGCAGGCGGGGGAGGGTTCCTGCTCCTCTTCGTCCCTCCCGGAAGCCGGAAGAGAGTCCGGGAGACGTTAAGCAAGCTGATTTACGTTCCGTTCAAATTCGAATATTCCGGAAGCCAGGTGATCTTTTACGACCCGGAGGAAGATTATTCCGACCTGGACATCGAGCGGAAACATCGGAAGATCGATGCATTCAAGGAGCTCGAGAAAACCCACCAGGAAAAATGACCGCTTCGGCGCCGGGACAGATCGCGGATTGCAGGGGGCTTGTCTTCGAAGGGAAGCGGATACGGGCCGTCGTCTTCGATCTGGACGGGACAATCTACGAAGGGGACAAGCCGGCCGATGGGGCCCTGGACCTGGTCAGGTTCTTCCGCGAGAACGACGTGAAGGTGTTTTACTGCACCAATAACTCCACGAAAACGAGACGAGAGCTTCGTGGAAAACTGGTGAAGATGGGACTTGCGGCAAGCACCGATGCCATTTATTCCGCGGCGCATGCCGCCGGGAAGTATGCGGCGGAAATGTCGATCAAGCAGGCATACTGCTTCGGCGCGGATGGCTTGAGGCAGGAACTGGGATCGAGCGGAGTCGAGGTGATCGAGGACGCCTCCAAGGCGGCCGTCGCGATCCTTGGACTCGACCCGGATGTCGATTATCGGAAAATCAGTGATCTTGCGTGCTTCAGGGACAGGGAGGTCACGTTGGTCGCCTGCAACAAGGACAGGTTCTTCCCGGTTGAAGACGGCAGGTTGATGCCGGGCTGCGGTCTCTTCGTGACGATGATCGAGGACCTTCTGAAAAGGGAGGTCGACCACGTCGTCGGAAAGCCGAACACGTACATGCTCGAGCTGCTGTCGAAGGAGCACGGTCTTTCGAGCGGGGAAATGCTCGTAGCGGGGGACTCGTACGACAGCGACATGGAAATGGCGAAACGTTTCGGATGCCCGTCCGTGCTCATCGGGAGAGAGAAAGGGAGTTCCATCCCCGGCGTCGCGGTGGTCAGGAACATTGCCGGCGTAAGGGACCTGTTTTGTTGATCAAGAGACGGATCGAGGAGGGGGCGTGACATGAACGGCCGGATACGGCTCTGCGACGTCGCCGTCATCGTCGATCCGGCGGCGGACAACGTGGCGGTCGTCAAGGCTCCCCTCAGGAACGGGCTTCGCGTGGTCCATGGGAACGGCGGCATGGAGGTCCGGGACGACCTGTCGATGGGCGACCGCATGGCGATCGCGGAGATACCGAGCGGTGACTACCTGATCCAGTTCGGGCTCCCGTTCGCGAAGTCGACGGGGATACGCAAGGGGGAGAAGGTATCGTCCGCGAACACGATCGATGCGTTGCCGAAGGGGCGCCCCGCTCGGAACAGATCCCGTCTTACGGTCACCCGCCGGGATGCATGCAAGCAAAGGCGTTTCATGGGGTATGAACGCAGCGATGGCCGGTGCGGCACGCGAAACATCTTCGTCGTCGTCCCGACGTCGATGTGCGCCAGCGCCACGGCGGTCCACATCGCGGGTGCCTTCGAGGACGGGAAATCCCGCCGCGGGGTGGACGGCGTCGTCGCATTGGCCAACACGGAGGGGTGCGGATGCGCGGGGGGCCTGCAGATCGAAAGGTTCCTGAGGGTCCTGAAAAACACCATCCTTCACCCTAACGTCGGAGGCGCGCTGATCGTCGATTTGGGCTGCGAGCAGACGAATCGCGCGGTCATGCACGACTACCTGTGCCGGGGGGTGACGGCCGGCAGGCTGGGGAAGCCGATCGACTGGCTCACCATCCAGCGAGCCGGCGGGGCGAGGCGGGCACAGGAGAAGGGGATCCGGCTGGTGGGAGCGAGGCTTGGCCGGCTGGGGGAGGCCGCCCGGAAACCGTGTCCGATCGGCAAGCTCGTCGTCGGCGCGGAATGCGGGGCGTCCGACGCCTTCTCCGGGATAACCGCGAACCGCGTCATCGGCAACGCCGTCGACAAGGTTATTTCCGGCAAGGGAGCCGCGATCTTCTCGGAGCTTCCGGAGATGGTCGGCGCCGAGCGGATTCTCTTCCCGAGGATGAGGGACA
The DNA here is from genome assembly GCA_016220005.1 of Deltaproteobacteria bacterium. Lineage (GTDB taxonomy): Bacteria > Desulfobacterota > Deferrimicrobia > Deferrimicrobiales > Deferrimicrobiaceae > JACRIV01. Next base: position 21,447 of record JACRIV010000024.1, on the reverse strand, counting down.
GGGCGGTCCTTGAAAAATTCAAGGCCGGGATGCGATGGTACGACCGCATCGCCAGGCGGTTGAACGCCCCCATGGACAACAACCTCGTGCCGGAAAACAAGGCCGGCGGCCTGTTGAATCCGTTCATCAAGAGCATCGGCGCGGTCATGAAAGGGGGGACCGCGATCATCGAAGATTTCCTCGACTATGGAGAGGCGGTCGGGAAGAAGGGCCTGAGCATAATGCAGGGTCCGGGCAATGACCTGGAATCGGTGACCGGGCTTGCCGCCTCGGGCGCCACCGTCATCTGCTTTTCCACGGGTCGCGGGACAGTCACGGGAAACGCCATCGTTCCCGTCATCAAGATATCCTCGACGTCCGCGCTTTACCGCCGAATGCCGGAAGACATCGACTTCGACGCGGGGGCTGTGATCGGTCCCGAGCGCCGGAGACCGACCTTCGATCAGGCGGGAGACGCACTCCTTGCGAAAATCCTCTCCGTTGCTTCGGGCGAGAAGACCGGATCCGAAACCGCGAGGCAGCGCCAGTTCCAGGTATGGACGGCCGGAAAGCTTTCTCTTTGAGACTCATCAACGACCATCAGAGGAGCATGAGATGTCACGACGGGCGGTGATCATAACGGCGCAAGGGTTTCAGGATGAGGAGTACATCTACCCCTATTACAGGCTTATCGAGGCCGGTTTCTCGGTGGATGTCGCGACGAAGGACAAGGCGCCGGCATTCGGCAAATTCGGGGTTCCCGCCCGGCCCACCATGCGCACGGAGGACCTGAGGGCTTCCGATTTCGACCTGGTGGTCCTGCCCGGCGGGTTCGAGGCCCCCGACAGGGTGCGCCTGCTGCCCGAGGTCCAGGAATTCATCCGCGAGATGGATGCCCGGAAAAAACTCATCGCCGCGATCTGCCACGGCCCGTGGATCCTTATTTCCGCCGGGGTGGCCAGGGGCCGGAAAATGACCGCCTACTGGAGCATCGAAGCGGACGTCAGGAATTCGGGGGCGGACTACCGGCACAAGGTTCCCGTCGTGCGGGACGGGAACATCATCACCTCGCCCCATTACAACAACAACGGCGACTTCATGAGGGCGGTCATCGGTTATTTCGAGGAGTCCCGGTGATTCCCGCGCAAGGGAGCGGAATGAGATCGGCCTCTCTCGGGGTCATCCCGGACATCGCCCTATCCTTCACGACCGAACACTCGCTCGAGATGTTCCGGCGGATGTGCGTCAGCCGCTATTTCGACCTGGGTCTCGTCGAGAGCGTCAAGGATCGCCGAGTTACTTACCCCGTCTACCTGTCCCTCGGTCAGGAGTCGGTTGCCGCGGCGATATCCACGGTCGTGCCGGGGCATATGGTTTTTACCCAGCACAGGTGCCATGCGACGTACCTGTCCTTCGGCGGGAGGCCCGAAAAGCTCAGGGACGAGCTCCTGGGCTTGCCGACCGGGACAAGCGGCGGGAGGGCCGGGTCGAACTGCATCCAGTGCCACGAAGGGAGAGTCACCATGTTCGGCCATCACGGGCTTATCGGCGAAAACGTGCCGCAAGCCGTGGGGGCGGCCTTGGGAAGCGGCAGGCCGGTCGTCTGTTTCTTCGGCGACGGGGCGGCGGAGGAGGACTATGTCTTCGCCGCGATGGGTTTCGCCGCCACGCACAAGCTCCCCGTGTTCTTCGTCTGCGAGGACAACAACCTCTCCATCCTCACGCCGATCGAAAAGCGCCGCTCCTGGAGCATCACGGACGTCGTGCGGGCGCTCGGGATTCCGGCGGTGGACATCACCGACGATCCGTGGACGATCGCACACCACGCCCGCGAGCAGGCGAACTCCCTCCCTGCGTTCCTGAATATTTATGTCTGCAGGAAGAACTGGCACGTGGGGGTCGGCAGCGACGGGCCGCCGGAATGGGACCGGTTCGCGCTGGTGAAGGAGCGGCTGCGGGAGCGGGGACTGGCCGAAAGGAGCGGCTCCCTGGAGGACGAGACAAGGCAGGCGATGGAGAAACTATGGGCTCCGTGACGGTCGCCGACACGATACGGGAAACGACCCGGGATCACCTGGAGCGGAACGACGGCCTTTTGCTGGGCCAATCCGTCACCGCCGTCGGTTGGGTCAACGGCACCGTGCCGGACTGCAGGAACATCATCGAGCTTCCCATGACGGATGTGGCCGGCGCGGGGATCGCCGTCGGGGCGGCGCTCGTCGGGAGGCGGCCGATTTTCGTAATCCGGTTCCAGGACTTCCTGGTATTGAACGGGAGCCCGCTGATCTATTTCGCGGCGAAAACGAAGGCGCTGCACGGGAAGAGCGCGCCGGTTTTCGTGAGGGCCATCGCTTCCGACGGGCTCGGGCCCGTCCACTCCGGCGTTCTTCACGGCATTTTCATGCATTTCCCCGGGTTCCGGGTCTGCTCTCCGATGACGCCCTGGGAGTACCGCCGGATCTGGGAGGATTTCATGTCGCACGACGATCCCATGATCGTCAGCGAGCACCGCGCCAGCTTCCCCAACACGGAAGAGTTGGAGGACCGGGTCGCCGGCGATGCCGTGATCACGATCTACCCCGTCTCGGCGACACGTTTCGAGGCGGTCAAGGCGGCCGATGTGCTCGCCGCGGAGGGGATCCGGTGCAACGTCGTCCACGTTCTCTGGCTCAAACCGCTCGTGATCGACGAGCGGATGGCCGGCCCCCTGTGCCGGAGCGGGAGCGGCCTCGTCGTCGATGCCGGCCATGAAACCGCAGGCGCTTCCCAGGCCATCGCGTATGCGCTGACCCGGGCCACGGGGATCCCGGTCGCCGCGATGGGGCTCGCGGATGAGACAAAATGCCTCTGCCCGCCCCTTCAAAACCGGATTCCCGATGCCGGGAGGATCGCCGGCGCCGTGAGGGAGATGCTCCGTTGCGCGTCCCCGGAAGGGCTGGCCCATGGATAACCATCCCCGGTCCCGCATCGCGGCCAAGCTGGCTAAGATATTCCCGCAAGGATGCGCCCGCATCCTCCTCATCAACCCGCCCGTCATCCCGGAAGAAGAATTCGACCCGGCGGTCGCGCGCCGCAACAGGTATCCCGTCTTTCCCCCCTACGGCCTGGGGATCCTCAACCGGGAGTTGAAGAAGCACGGTTACACGACGTCCCTTCTCGACCTGAACCATGCCATTTACGCCCGTGACGCCGTGTATTCCACGTGGCGAGATGCCCTGCAAAAGCGGCTGGATCGGTTCGCCCCTCAGGTCTGCGCCGTCTCCTGCATGTACAGCATGACCCATCCATCGCTCAAGGCGGTCGCCGCTTTCATCAAGGAGCGGCACGAGGAGATGCCGCTCATCGCGGGCGGCGTCCATCCCACGGGATCGCCGGACGTGGTCCTCAAGGACTGCCCCGAAATCGATTTCGTCATGCTGGTCGAGGGGGAGACCACGTTCGTCACCCTTCTCGACCACGTGAACGGCCGGGCTCCCGCCGAGGCGCTTCGCCAGGTCGGGACGCACATCGGGGACAAGTACGTCGTTCTGGACGATCGGCGCGTCGAGACGGAAATCGACGAGCCCCCGGATTTCGACGACCTTCCCTTGGGGGACTACCATGCGCTCGGCAAGATAGGCGCCTACCACAGCATCCTTCCCGAAGGGACACGGGCTACGACGATCCTGTCGAACCGCGGCTGCCGGGGAAGTTGCGTCTTCTGCAGCGTCAAGGATTTTTATGGGGGCAGCCGGGTCCGGATGCGGAGCGTCACCGCCATCGTGGATGAAATGGCCCGGCTCAAGGAGCGGTACGGAGTCACCCACTTCATGTGGCTGGACGACGATCTCCTCTTCAACGAAGAGCATGCCCTCCGTCTCTTCCGGGAGATGACGGCGCGGCAGCTTCACATCACCTGGGACGCCTCCAACGGCGTAGTGGCGAGCAGCATCACTCCCCGGCTGGCGGTCTGCGCCCGCGACTCCGGCTGCATCGGCCTCACGATCGGCATCGAGTCGGGAAATCCGGACATCCTCCGCTCCATCCGCAAGCCGAGCGGCATTCATCATTACCGCCGCGCGGCCGAAGCGCTCCATGCCGTTCCCGAGATCTTCACCAAGGGATTCCTGATGCTCGGTTTTCGAGGCGAGACGGTGGCCCGTATCCAGGACACGGTCAACCTTGCCCGGGAGCTGGCCCTTGACTGGTATCCGATCCAGATCCTGACGCCGATCCCCGCCACCGGCGTCCGCCGGCAGCTCGAGGACGAGGGGCTCATCGGCCGGGACGACATCAATGCCCGCTTCTTCCTCGGTTCCACGGGGGGGCAGCGGCGCCGGGAGGCCGAAGAGAAGGTGCTGGCGAAGGATTTTTCCGACCCCTTTGCCGGCGACCCTGAACGCATACCGACCCCGGAAGAGCTGAAAGATCTCTGGTTCGTCATGGACTACCGGGTCAACTACGAGAAAATCCTGACCGAAGAAAGGCCGATCAAGCTCGTCATGCTGCGCAAGACGCTCCGGGACATCTGCGACCGGGTTCCGGAGAACCCCCTTGCCAGTCTCTACCTGGGGATCGTCGAGGAAAAGCTCGCCGACGAAGAGGCGGCACGGGAGGGAAAACGGCGGGCCGCGGAATACCTTCGCGCCTCCGACTTCTGGCACCGGCGCTTCGAAGCCCTCGACCTCCACCGGCTCATGTAGGGGAATCGCCATGGTGACCGGAGAATCGACCATGTCCGACTACGAAGGGAAGATCGTCAAGAAACCGTGGGGGTACGAATACCTCATGTACCGGAGCGACAGGATCGGCCTCTGGTATCTCCATATCGACCAGGGGGCGCAGACATCGCTTCACTGCCACCCGGGCAAGAAGACGGGGTATATCCTCCTCGCCGGCGAGGCGCAGGTCTCGTTCCTGAACGATTCGATGACGTTGAAGGCCTTGAGCAAACTGATGATCCGGGAGGGGCTGTTCCACTCGACGAAGGCGGTATCTCCGGAGGGAGTCGCCGTCATCGAAGTGGAAAGTCCCCCCGACAAGGAGAACCTCGTCCGGCTCGACGACGCGTACGGACGCAAGGAAAAGCCTTACGAGGGACCGGAGGCGGCCACCCCGATCACGGCGCAATGCGTCGTCCTCCGCGATCCCTCGCCTGGCGAGCGGCTGACGCACACACTCCATGGGACCGATCTCATCCAGGAGACGTTTGGGGATATCGCCCCGCTGTTCGAAAGGCCCCCCGGGGAGATCATCCTCGTGGTCGGCGGGGGACTCGTGAGCCGGACGAACGACCCCATCGTGAGCCCGGGGGACGTCGTGACCATCGGGACCTTCAAGCGCCTGGCGGAGACGTTCGCCGCGCCTGCGGGAGTCTCCCTGCTGACGGTCCGAAGGAACGACCCCGTTTCTCCCGTGGCGGGATGAGGGATGAGAATGCGACCCGATCTCCTGATCGTCAATCCCGGCGGCCGCCGGAAGATATACCAGTCCCTGGCCGCCGACCTCTCCGCGGTGGAGCCTCCGGTGTGGGCCGGCCTGATCGCGACGTTCGCGCGAAGGAAGGGATACGCGGTCGAAATCCTGGATGCGAATGCCGAAGATCTGTCTCCCGAAGATGTTGCCGACAGGGTGGTCGAGGCGAACCCCCTCCTGACGGCGGTCGTCGTTTACGGGCACAACCCTTCGGCCTCGACCCAGGTGATGCCCGCGGCGGGAGCGGTCTGCGCCGCGTTGAGGCAAAGGGCCCCCGACGCGAAGACCCTGCTGGTCGGAGGCCACGTCGCCGCGCTTCCGGAAAGGACGCTGCGGGAGGAGTCGGCCAGCTTCGTCTGCGACGGCGAGGGGCCGTACACGATCCTGGACCTGCTCCGGGCCCTGTCGACCGCGAACCCCGACTTCGGGAAGGTCCGGGGGCTGTGGCATCGCGCCGACGGCGCCATCCGCTCCACTCTCCCCGCGCCGCTCGTTTCGGACCTCGACGGAGAGATGCCGGGGATCGCCTGGGACCTCTTCCCCATGGAGAAATACAGGGCCCACAACTGGCATTGTTTCGGCGGAAACGAACGGCGTCCCTATGCCGCCCTGTACACGACGCTCGGCTGCCCGTACCGCTGCACATTCTGCTGTATCCACGCCCTGTTCAAGTCCGGCGAGAAAGCGTCCGGGTACGGAGAATCCGTGAACAGCTATCGCCTGTGGAGTCCCCGGTCCGTCGTGGCCGAAATCGATACGCTGGCCAACGAGTACGGCGTGAAAAACATCAAGTTCGCGGACGAGATCTTCATCCTGAACAGGGACCACGTAAACGGGATCTGCGACCTGCTGATCGAGCGCGGCCACGGGTTGAACATATGGGCCTACGCGCGCGTGGACACGCTGGGGTCGATCGACCTGGAAAAGCTCAAGAGAGCCGGCGTCAACTGGCTCGCGCTCGGAATCGAGTCCGCGAGCGACCGCGTACGAAGCGACGCGGTGAAGGGATACGCGCCGGACCGCATTTTCCGCTCCGTCGAGAAGATCCGGGCCGCCGGAATCCACATCGGGGCGAACTACATCTTCGGGCTGCCCGAGGACGATCTCGCCAGCATGCAGGCGACGCTGGATCTCGCGCTCGAGCTCAAAACCGAGTGGGCGAACTTCAACTGCGCGATGGCGTACCCGGGCTCCCCCCTGTACCGGACGGCCGTCGAGGAAGGATGGCCGCTTCCGTCCGACTGGTCGGGCTATTCCCAATATGCCGCCGGCTGCCTTCCCCTTCCGACCCGGTACCTGTCGTCGGCGGAGGTGCTTCGTTTCCGCGACCATGCCTTCCAGGCGTATTTCAACAGTCCGCGCTACCGGAAAACGGTGGCGCGAATCTTCGGCCACAAGGCCCTCGGGCACGTTGTCGACATGATGAGGAACACCATCACGCGGAACGACGCGCGTTCCGGGGCGGCCGACCGGCAGGGAGGCCTCTCCTGAAAAAGGAATCGAAAATCTACGTGGCGGGCGCGCAGACGCTTATCGGGGCCGCGATCGTTCGGGAACTGGACCGCCGGGGGTATTGCAACGTCGTCAACCGGCCGGACGGAGAGCCGGACCTGACGTGCCCCTTCGAGACGGAGGAATATTTCTCCAGGACGGCGCCGGAGTACGTCTTTCTCGCCGGGGGAAGGTCCGGCGGTATCCGCGCAAACGAGAAGCACCCGGCGGACCTGATGAGGCACAACCTGCTGGTCGAGTGCCACGTCGTCCATGCCGCAATGCGATTCGGCGTCAGGAAACTGCTCTATCTCGCCAGCTCCTGCAGCTATCCGAGACACTGCCCGCAGCCGATGCGCGTGGAGTCGCTGATGACCGGGCCGCTGGAGCCCACCAACGAGCCTTACGCCCTGGCCAAGCTCGCGGGGATAGCCCTGTGCCAAGCCTACCGCCGGCAATACGGAGCCGATTTCATCTCGGGGATCCCGGCGAACATATTCGGCCCGGGTGACGACTTCGACCCCGAGGACTCCCACGTCATCCCTGCGCTCATCCGGAAGATGCACGCGGCGAAGATCGATGGGCTCCCCTCGGTCGACCTTTGGGGTACCGGGACTCCCCGGCGGGAGTTCCTCTTTTCCGAGGATCTTGCGGAAGCGTGCATCGTTCTCATGGGCGCCTACGACCGCCCGGCGCCGATCAACATCGGCGGCGGGACGGACGTCTCGATCAGGCAGGTTGCCGAGGAGATCCGGAGCATCGTCGGCTACGAGGGGGAATTGCGTTTCGATCCGGCCAAGCCGGACGGGATGCCGTTGAAAGGGCTGGACGCGACGGAGCTTGTATCCCTGGGCTGGCGCCCGAAGACGCCCCTCCGCGACGCGCTTGCCGCGACCTATGAGTGGTATCTCGGGACGATGCGGAATGTCTGAAAGGACCGCCTTCGAGATGAAGGTCCCGTTCGGGACGATCACCATCTCCGACCTTTCGAAGCGATTGATCGAAGAAATCCTTTCCACCCGCCGCGTCTCGAGCGGGAAGTACGTCCGGATGCTCGAGGAAAAGTTCGCCGGCCTGGTCGGGGCGGCGGAGGCTGTCGCCGTCAGCAGCGGCACCGACGCGCTCGTCCTGGCCCTGGCGACGCTCCACGATTTCGGCGCTTCGCGGGGGGACGAGGTGATCGTTCCCGCCCTCTCGTTCGTCGCGACGGGCAACGCCGTGCTGCACGCGGGGTTCACGCCGGTCTTCGTCGACATCCGAAGGGATACGCTCAACATCGATCCGGCGCGGATCGAAGAGGCGATCACGGAAAAAACGCGCGCGATCATGCCGGTGCACCTCATGGGGAAGCCCGCGGACATGGACGCGATCAGCGCGATCGCCGCCCGGCACGGCCTTACGGTGATCGAGGACGCGGCCGAGGCCCACGGGGCCCTGTACAACGGGAAACCCGCCGGATCGCTGGCGGATCTCGGCGCGTTCAGCCTCTACGTGGCGCACATCATCACCTCCGGGGAGGGAGGGATGGTCACGGCCAAACGGGAGGAATACGGGGACATCCTGCGGTCCCTGCGCTCCCACGGCCGGACTTGCTCCTGCAAGCGGTGCTCCCTCAACACGGCGTCCGGATACTGCGCGAAGCGCTTCCACGGAAACGGCGGCGAGGACGTCCGGTTCGTCTTCGACCGGATCGGGTACTCCTGCAAGATGAACGAGCTTGAGGCGGCGATCGGACTCGGGGCCTTCGAGCTCTACCGCGAGATTCTCGACAAGCGCCGCTGCAACCTCCTCCATGTCCTCGACCGGTTCGGGCGCTTCTCGCCGTTCCTGGCGACGATCCGGGAGGAACCGTGGGAGCGGATAGGACCGCATGCGATCCCCGTTGTCGTGCAGGAAGAGGCGTCCTTCTCCAGGGCGGAGCTCACGCACTTCCTGGAGGCGCACGGGATCGAGACCCGCACCCTTTTCGCCTCCATGCCGACCCAGTGCGCGGGGTTCGCCTACCTGGGCTACACGCCCGGGGAGTTTCCCAACGCGGAATACATGGGCGCCAACGGAATTCACATCGGGGTTCACCAGGACCTGGGACGGAAAGAGATGGATTACGTTCTGGCAACGATTGCGGCGTTTCTGGAAACGCATCAGAAGTGAAGGGGGGAACGACCCATGCGCGTGCTCTTCATCAGCCTCGAATTTCCCGCCTGGCGGCAGGCCCGGAGCTGGTCGTACGCCGCCCACCTCGGGTTGGAGGAAGGCTTCCGGGCCAACAACGTCGACTTCATGACCATCCCCGCGTTTCATGGCATTCCGGCGGCCGCGCCGGCGTCGTTCCTGAGCCGGATCCGCGACCTTTGCTCCGGCAGGCGGTTCGACCAGGTATGGATCGAGCTGGTCCATTCCCCGCTGGATGAAAGCCTGTTGGAGTACGTGGCCACGCTTGCGCCGGTGCGGCTGGGAATTCTCGGGGAATCGCTCCAGTACCAGCCGGACATCTACGCCATGGAACCCCGCCTGCGGGAGCGGCGCGCCCTGGTCGAAAGCAGGCTGCGCTACATGACCCACGCGCTGGTCGTCGACGAAAGGGACGCGGAGGACAGGAGTCTCCGCAAGACGGTCAAGGCCATGTGGTGGACAAGCGCGGTGCCGGAGCGCTTCATCCGCGAGCCGGCGGGCCCTCCCCCCGCGAGTCCGGCCGCGTTCTGCGGCGCGATCTACGGCGTCCGGTCCCGCTGGCTGGAACATCCCTCCCTCGCCGGCCTCCTGGTGCGTCCCTCCCCGCCGGAGGACGCGACCCCCTATCCCGGGCTGTTCGACACGTTGAACGCCGCCATGACAGGCGCCCTTCAGCGCGGCATGGCCGCGACCGGGGAAAAACTGGAAGCCTACATGGCGCCGCTGCGGCGGATCCGGCAGGAGTGTTTCTCCCTCTGGCTCGACGGACTCCGCTCGGGCTGCGCGGTCGTCAACCTGCAGAGCTTCCTGCAGGCGTACGCCGGCAGAGTCGTGGAAGGGATGGCCGCGGGAAGGCCTGTCATTTCGTGGGAGATCCCCGACCGCCCGAGGAACCGCGCGCTGTTTCGGGACGGGGAAGAGATCCTCCTGTTCCCGAAGGACGAGCCTGGCGTCCTCGCGGAGCACGTCAGGAGACTGCGGCACGATCCGGACCTCGCGGAGAGAATCGTCTCCAACGCACGCCGCAGGATATGGCGCTTCCACACATCGGAAAAGAGAATCCGGCAGATCCTCGATTGGGTCGAAACGGGACGCGAGCCGGTCTATGCCTGCAGTGGCGAAGAGGAAAGCCTGGGCCGGAAAATGCAGGTTTTCCTTTCCTTGCTGGCGGGGGACGCGGCGGTGGTGGAGAGCCGGCCCTCCGCCGATGCATCCGGCGCCATGGCGATGGCTTCGCTGTCGCTCAAGGCGGGAGATACGGACGGGGCGGCCGGACACCTGAAGGAGGCGTTGCGCATCCGGCCGGAGGATCCCCGATTGTGGCTGGAAGTCATGCGGCTGGCGGTGATGAAAGACGACGACAAGACCGCCGGAGCCGCCCTGCGGAAAACCTTGGCTCTTTGCCCCACCCCCGCGGACATCCTTCCGGCATTGGAGAGCATTTCCGCGAACGGGAGCCGGGAAATCAAATCGCTGGTGAACCGGATCAAGGAGGACATCTATTACGAAAACCTGTTCCTCAAAGATCCCTGCTGGTCTTCTCCGGCTCCAAACCCCGATGAACAGGCACGATGGGGAAAGATCCGTTCCTTCCTGGATAAGGTCACGAACTCCAGCTCGAATAACGGCGCGCCGAAGCCGCGGATCCTGGACCTGGGTTGCGGAAGGGGGTGGCTTGCCAATCTTGCATCCCGGTATGGGCGCTGCGAAGCGATCGATCCGGTGTCGGAAGTGATAAACGTCGCTCGCCGGCATCTTCCCCATCTGCGGTTCCACCAGGGCACCGCCCGGACGATCCTAAGCGGTTCGGATTTCACTCCCTACGACATCATCCTGTCGTCCGAGGTCATCGAGCATGTGCCCAAGTCCGAACAGGCCGACTTCGCAAACGACGTCTTCCGGCTGGTGAAACCGGGCGGACACGTGATCCTTACGACTCCCCGCGGGGAGGCCTACGGCGCGTGGAAGAGAGCGACCAACTTCGTCGATCAACCCGTGGAAGACTGGCTTACGGAAGTCGAATTATGCCGTCTGTTCGTGAGTCAGGGATTCACGCCGGTAGGGAAGGACCGCATCTACATAAACGTTGCGACGATGACGTATGTCACATCGCCTTGCGGCGAACAGCACGATTCCGACGGCCTGCTGGCGCTTTATCAAGTATGGGCGTTTGAACGCGTTTGAGACGGTCGATCGGGAAAAAAAACAAAAATAACGGCGATAGGGGAGCAGGAAAATGCCGCATGAAAAAACCGACGGGAAGACCTTCCGCGTCCCCGGCCAGATCCATTTCCTGTTGAACGACAAGTGCAACGCCCGATGCGTCATGTGCGGCGGCGATTATTACCGGAGCGCAAGCGGACGCGCGATTACGCTGGAGAAGTTCGAACGGATGGCCTCCAATCTGCGATTGGAGCGCTTTCTGGGGATCGTCCTTTCCGGGGCCGGGGACCCGTTGCTGAATTCGGACTTCCTGCCGATCGTGCGGTTCGTAAACGAACGGTATCCCGGTGTTGCCGTCGCGGTCACCACCAACGGGATCGCCCTCGACGAAGAACTGTCCCGGGGAATCCTGGCGCACAAGGTCGCGTCCATCAACATCTCCATCAACGCCGCCACGCGGGAGACCTACCGGCGGGTCATGCAAGTGGACCGGTTCGAAAGCGTATGCGGGAACGTGATCGATTTCCTTGCCCTCGCGAACCGGGGCGTGTCGAGGCCAACGGTGCAATTATCCTGCGCGAGTCACCGGTTGAACATCGAAGAGCTGCCCCGGCTCGTGGAGCTAGGGCGGAACATCGGCATCGACAGCATCAACGTGATGTACTGCCGATTCTATCCGGCCCGGATCCGCGACCTCAATCTCATTGACGAGTCGTATCGTTTGAGCGACCGGGAATCCCTGTTCCACCACCAGGAGCTGTCGGACCGGTGCGTGGAGGAAGCGAAACGCCTCGCGCAACGGTTCGGCATCCGCTTGTACCACGAGCCGCTGTTCAGGGAGAATGCCCCCGGCAGGAAATGCGTCTGGCCCGAAACCGAGATCATGGTCGGGTTCGACGGGGAAATCTACCCGTGCGGCGGCGCGGAGGTCCACTTCCGGGAGAAGGTGGAGAAAGGCATCTACCATTTCGGCAATGCCCTTCATGAGACGATCGATGAATTCTGGAACAACGAGATGTACCGGGCCCTGCGGGTGTCTTCCCGCCAGGGAGAGGTCTGCCTCGTTCCGGAGTGCCGGTGTTGCGCCAATACCATGAGGCCCGGCGACGTCCGGTCCCATATCATGCGCTGGGAAGAGGAAGCGGCGCCGCCGGCCGTGACTCCGCCGCCCGCCAAGGCTCCGCTGGTCTCCGTCATCGTTCCCACCTACAACCGTCCCGGCATGCTCGCGGAAGCCCTGAAGAGCATCCTGGCGCAGACGTTCACCGACTTCGAAGCGATCGTCGTCAACGACGCCGGGGAGGACGTGGAGGCTGTCGTAACCGGCCTCAACCGGGGGAGGAACCTGACGTACGTCCGGCACGGGAAAAACCGCGGGCTGGCGGCTGCGCGGAACACCGGGATCAGGGCGGCAAGGGGGAAGTACATCGCCTACCTGGACGACGATGACCGGTATTATCCGGATCACCTCCAGACGCTGGTGGACGCATTGGCGGCCGGCGACGTCAGGGTGGCCTATACGGACGCCTGCCGGGTGACGCAGGTGAAGAGCGACCAGGGGTACGCGGAGATCGGCAGGGACGTGCAGTATTCGTTCGATTTCGACTACGACCGGATTCTGGTGGAGAATTTCGTCCCCGTCCTCTGCTTCCTCCATGAGAAGTCCTGCGTCGTCGAGGCGGGATACTTCGACGAGTCCTTAAGGACCCTGGAGGATTGGGACCTCTGGATCCGCATGTCGAGAATCCACAAGTTCTCCCACATCCCGAAAGTGACCTGCGAGTACACGTGGAGGGAGGACGGATCGACGATGACGAGCGGAAAATACGCGGAATTCTGGGATACCGTCGAGCGGATCTATGGGAAATATGCGGACGTTATCAAGGAGAAACCGGAACTGCAAGCCCTCCAGAGTCTCTCGTTGAAGCGGGTCTTTTCGTACAAGCTGATCAATCATGCGGTGGCTCTTTTCAAGGAAGGGGACCTCGACGGTTCGATCCGGGAACTGGAGGGGTTGCTTTCCGTCGAAGGGAAGCACGCGCTCGCGCACAAGGAGCTCGGCGTCATCTATCACTACAAGGGCGATCCGGACAAGGCGCTCTTCCACCTGGAACGGTCCGTCGCCTTGGAACCCGGGAATCCGGCCGCCGGGAAAGATCTTGCCCGGCTGTACCTGAGGTTGGGGCGCCCTGAAGAGGCCGTGACCGCTTGCGAGAATATTCTTCGGGAGTTTCCGAAGGACTTCGAATGTCTCATGATGCTGAAACAGATCTGCACCGATATGGGCATGGATGATCATGCAAGGGCGTTGAACGAGAAGGTCCTGGAAATTCTGCCGGATCGACGCAACAACGGAAATTCCGAAGGGGACGCGAGGAGGCGGGCCCCGGGTGGGCCGCGAACCGTCTGCTCGGTCATCATCCCGGTCCTTGAGCGTCTGAAATATACGAAGAAATGCATCGAAACACTGAAGGCGATTCCGGGGGAGATCGATTTCGAGCTGATCGTCGTGGATAACGGTTCGAGAGACGGGACCTCCGATTACTTGAAGTCTCTTAAGGACGGCGCCACGATCATAACCAACGAGGTGAATCTCGGGTTCGCCAAGGCATGCAACATGGGGGCTCATGTGGCCCGCGGAAAATACCTCGTTTTCCTGAACAACGACACCATCCCGCAGCAGGGCTGGCTGGAAGGACTGGTCCGCGGAGCGGAGGCCCACGGGGGCGATATCTGCGGCGCCAAGCTCCTTTATCCCGATGGGAGGGTGCAACACGCCGGAGTGGCGTTTTACGAGCCGTGCCGGCCATTTCACATATTCAACAATTTTCCGGCCGACAGTCCGGCGGCGAACAGGAAACGTTTCATGCAGGGCGTAACGGCAGCCTGCATGCTCGTCCGCAGAGATCTCTTCTTCGAACTCGGAGGCTTCGACGAAGAATATCGAAACGGGTTCGAGGATCTCGATTTCTGCCTTCGGGCGCAGGAAGGCGGCCGCAAGATCCTCTATACGCCGGAGAGCATCCTGATCCACTTCGAGGAATCGAGCGAAGGGAGGAAGGACTGCGACGAGATGAACATGGAGAGGTTCCTCGCCCGCTGGAGCGGCAAAATAAAGTGCGATCGGACCCGGTGGTTTCAGGAGGAGGGGTACGACGAAAATGTCATGCCTGGTGGAGATATTCATTACGTCGCCCGGTCCACCGACCTTCTCCCGCAAGTCGTAATCTACGAAAAGGAGCACGAATCGAAGGCGGTCCGTTCATCCGCTCGCACGTATCATCAGCGGACCGACACGCCGGAATATTTCGCGGCCCTTGGAAAAGACAACAAGGCCCGAAAACGGTTCGCCGAGGCGTTGAAGGCGTTCGAGTCGGCCAGGAGACTCGGCGACGATTCCGTTCTCACGGACATGGGCGATTGCCTGGCCCAGGCCGGGGAGCTGGGACAGGCCGAGAGCATCTACCGGGAGGCGCTGCGCATGAATCCGGGCGACGGGCGGGCGATGGTCGGCCTGGGGATGGTCCACCGGATGGAAGGGGACTCCTTCGGGAGCGTCGAGTACTTAAAGAGTGCTCTGGCAGCCGACCCGCTGAGCCTGCCGGCGCTCCACCAGCTGGTGAGGGCCGCCCACGAGTTTCACAGGCTGGAGGTGGCGGAGGAATATCTGAAGGGGTACCTGATGCACCGCCCCTCCGACCCCAACATGCTCTTTACCTTGGCGGGGGTGTACTGCAAGGAGGGGAAATACGAGGAAGCCCTCGATGCCTTGGAGAGGCTTGCGGTCTTCTCGCCGGAATACGAAGGAGCAGGGGATCTGAAAAGGCTGGTGGAAGAGGCGGCGAGGGAGGCGGCGGCGGGGCGCTAGGAGGTCCCGGACTCGTCCAGCACCTTGCGCAGCATCCTCGCCAGCTCCTCCATCTTGTAGGGTTTCGGGAGGAACCCGTCGAATTTCCGCAGCAGGTCGGGGTTCCCCGCCAGGCCGTCCACGTAGCCGGAGCTCAGGATGACGCGGGCGTCCGGCGCTATCTCGCGGATGTGCCGGAGCGTCTCGGTGCCGTCCATTCCGGGCATGATCTTGTCCAGGATCACCGCGTCGATCTCCGCGGGGTTGATCCGGATGACCTCCAGCCCCTCTTCCCCGGAGGGCGCGGGCAGCGCCGTGTAGCCGAGTGTGCGCAGCATGTCGCAGGCGAGCCGCAGCGGGATCTCCTCGTCGTCGATGACGAGGACCGTCTCGGTCCCCGGGTGAAGGAGCGGGGCCTCCGGTTGCCTGTCTTGCTGCTCCTCCTCCCCTCTGTCGGTCGAGGGCAGAAGGAGCTCGAACGTGGTGCCTTCCCCTTCCCGGCTGTCGATGAAGATGTAGCCGTTATGGCTCTTGACGCACCCGTACACCATGGACAGGCCGAGCCCCGTCCCCCGCCCCGGCTCCTTGGTGGTGAAGAACGGCTCGAATATCTTGTTTTTTATCGTCTCCGGGATTCCTGACCCGGTGTCCGACACGCGGATGGACAGGTAATCCCCCTTCGCGACCGGGATCCCCTGGATGCTGCGGGTCCCGTCCGAAGCGACGTCCCTTGTGAAGAAGGTGAGCGCTCCCCCGCCGGGCATCGCGTCGTTCGCGTTGACTCCCAGGTTCATGAGCGCCTGGACCAGGGCGGTCGGATCGCCGAGGATGGTGGGCCGCGCCGCCCGGAAATCGGCGCTGATCCGGACGTTCTTGTTCACCGAGCGTGACAGGATGTCGATCGCCTCGTTGATGATCCTGTTGGCGTTGAGGGGCCGCGAGATCGCGGTCTCGCGCCGCGAGTACGCCAGGAGCTGCCGGGTGACCTCCGCCGCGCGCTTCGCCGCGCGCTCGATGTAGTATGCGGCCTCGAACTCCTCGGAGGCGGCGGGAAGGGAGGCCTTGAGGAGGGACGCGTATCCCAGTATCCCGGTGAGCAGGTTGTTGAAGTCGTGGGCGATCCCGCCCGCGAGCCGGCCGATCGCCTCCATCTTCTGCGCCTGGGCGAGCCGGGTCTCCAGGGATTCCTGGCCGGTGACGTTCGTCAGGACGAGGAGCGCGCCTTCCTGTTCCCCTTTCGCGTTGAACATCGGGGCCCCATGGAAGCTCACGGTTGCGGGCGCGCCGCAGTCCCCGCAGCGTATCTGCATCCTCGGCACGCTCACCGGCTTCCGGGCGAGGACATCCGCGAGCGGATCTTCGATACGGGGGCGGCTCTCGGCGACGCAGTCGAGGAACCGCCTGCCGATCCAGGCTCTTTTTTCCGATCTCCCCTGGACGAGCTCCTCGAGGAAGGCGGGGTTAACGTCCGTGACCGTGCCGCCGGGGGAGAGGAGGACGACGGGGACCGGGATCGACTTCATGAACTGGTAAAGATAATTCCGCAGCGCTCCGTGCCCTCTCTCGTCCGTGGGGGATTTCTCCGCGCGTTCGTCCGGCGCGAGGAGATCGATGCCTGCCATTGCGATAGGTTACCCTACCGCCTCTAACGCTGCAACTGCTGGCGAAGTTTTCCCCGCAGCCTCAGCACCGCCTGGTTGTGGAGCTGGCAGATCCGCGGCTCCCCGAGGGTGAGGATGGCGCCGATCTCCTTCATCGTCAGCTCCTCGTAATAATACAGGGCGATCAGGTTTCTCTCCTTCTCGGGGAGGAGGTCGATCGCCTTCCCCAGCACCTCCTTCAGGTCCCGGAGCAGTTCCGCTTCCTTGGCCTCGTCGATGGCGGCCTCCGCCAGGGCGCGCGCGATCCCGGCGTCGACCTCGTCGTCGCTCTGGGCGTCGAGAGAGAAGACCGACAGGCCCGACAGCATCGTGAGCTCCTTCTGGAGGGTTTCGAGAGGGATGTCCATGTGGTCCGCGACCTCCTCCTCCGAGGGGGGACGCCGCAGCAGCACCTCGAGTTGGGAGTAGACGTGCTGGAGGTTGACGGCGCGCTGGCGGAGCGAGCGGGGGAACCAGTCCATCTCCCGCAGGTAGTCGAGCATGGCGCCGCGGATCCGGAATTCGGCGTAGGTCTTGAACTTGATGCCGCGTGAAGGGTCGAACCGTTCCAGCGCGTCGAGGAGGCCCACGATCCCCGAGCTGACGAGGTCGTCCATCTCGATGTGCGGGGGGATGCGCATCTTGAGCATCCCCGCGTGGTACTTGACCAGGGGGATGTATTCCCGTATGGTCGCCTCCCGGTCCGGGGCCTTTGCGGCCGACTGGACCTGGCAAGCGGCTGGCGGCGGCTGATGGAACTCCCTGGAGGGCTTCTTCGCCTTCATCCCGGAATCCCCTGAATGACGGCGTCCTGTTCCTCGCTCAAGAGGCGTTTCCAGAAGAACTGGGGGGTCCCCTTCATTCCCGTCCGCAGCCGGGAGGCGAGGAGCCCCTCCGCGACGAACCTGATCGACCGGGAGGCGGGTGTCACCGGGTATTCCTCGACGAGCGCCTTTTGGGCATTGGCGGCCTTGCGGACGTTCTCGTCCCGAAGGATGAACCCCGAGTAGTTCAGCGAGAGGTTGAGGAACCTCGCGGCGGCGCGCTCGATCTTCCTGAACGTGTTGATCGCCTCGAACTCGTTCTGCACCATGTTCAGCAGGACGTGGAAGTGCTTCTCCCCGAAGTTCTGCGTGAGGACCTTGATCAGGGCGTATGCGTCCGCGATGGAGGTGTTCTCGGGGGTCACCACGACGATGATCTCCTGGGCGGCCGCATTGAAATACATCACGTTGGAGGCGATCCCCGCGCCGGTGTCGATCAGGACCGTGTCGAACCGGTCCTCGAGGGCGTCGAGATGGGACAGGAGAGAGATCCGCTGCTCGGCGGAGAGGTGCGTCAGCTCGTAGATCCCCGAGGAGGCGGGGAGGACCCGGACGCCGCAGGGACCCTCGGTGAGGATGTCCTCGATCCTCCTTTCGCCCCGGAGAAGGGAGTGGATGTTCGCTGCGGGGGTCAGGCCGAGCAGGATGTCCACATTGGCCAGCCCCAGGTCCGCATCGATGATCAGCACCCTGCGGCCCATCTTCGCGAAAGCGACCGCGAGATTGGTCACGATGCTCGTCTTTCCGACGCCTCCTTTCCCGCTCGTTACGGAAAATACCCGCAGGCGGGTCTCTCCCGGGGGGCCGGGAGGAGGGAGGTTGGAAAAGATTTTCGTGGTCATGGCGTCCTCTCTTTACGAAGCGGGTTTATCCAGTAGCAGCCGGGAGAACATGTAGGGGCGCGCCGGGAAGATCTCCCCCGGGGATCGCCGCCCCGCCGTCATGAAGGCGACGGGACGTCCGGAGAACGCGGCGGCGTTGAACATCGCGCCGTAGCGGTCGGTTTCGTCGAGCTTTGCGAAGGCCAGGCAATGGACCGGGAGGGGCGCATAGTTCCGAACGAGGCGGTCGGCCCGCGTCCCGCCCCAGCTCGCGGGAAGCGTGAGGCAGAAGTCGATGTCGGTGCGGCCGCCGAAAGCCGCCATCACTTCCTGCATGGACGCCCGGTCGTTGCAGGTGCGGCCCGCGACGTCGATCAGGATGTAATGGGCGCCGAAGCAGTGGGCCACCGCCCGGGACAGCTCCTCCCCGCTGCGGGCCCAGAGCGTCGGGATCCCGTGCCGGCGCTGGAGGCGGGAGGCGAGGAGGACGTTCCCCGCCGCGTCGTCCCCGGAGGAGATGGCGGCGCAGCGGAACCCTTTCCGGGAGAGGAGCGCGGCTGCCCGGGCAACGGTGACCGTTTTCCCCGAGCCCGAAGGCCCGATGAAAGCGAGGATGCGGGGGCCGGCGGCCGGGGGGGCGGGGATGTCCATCACGCGGATGGCCGACTCGATGACCGCGCCGGCCTCCCGGCGGATGTCCGCAAGCGCCAGTCCCGCGGACCGGGAGCATCTCGAAAGCACCGTCTCGCGGATCCGATGGCACGCGCCGGGCTCCACGCCTTGCGCGAGGAGGCGGCGCACCAGCCAGTCGGCGGAATCGGTGTTCTCCGGCGGCGGGGCGGCCCCGGTCGTTTCCTGCGCGGCGGGGCGCGGGGGCGCGAGTCCCGATGCCGGGACGGCGGGCTGCGGGACAAGCCCCGACGCGGCCGATTCCAGGAGCTTGTGGAGCGACCGGACGTCCTCGACGAGCGTGTCGAGCCGGTCCCGCCTGCCGGGCGCCGCGGTCTTTTCCCGCTCCTCCGCCATCATGGACAGGAACGACTTCACGGTGGCGATCTCCTCCTTCAGGGGGCCAAGCTCCTTCTCGAGGGAGAGGAACGCCTCGAAGGGGGCCGGACCGGCGGCAGCGGTTCCGGGACGCGGCGCGAGGACGGGAGGAGGAGGCTCCCCCGCGGGGGCGGCGGGACCGCCGATCCTGTCCACCGCCGCGCTGACCTCGTAGACCGATTCCGTGAAAGCCCCCAGCCTCTTCCTCGGGAGCTTCCGGCTGGAGAGAATGAGGGCGTCCTCCCCCAGCGTCTTCCTGACCCGGGAGAGGATCTCCTCCATCGATGTTCCTTCGAACTGTTTAATTTGCATAACTCAGCCCCACGGTTCCGAGGGAATGGATTTTGACGGAGGACGTCACCTCCTCGAACGAGATGACGGTCAGTTCCGGTATGGCCCGTTCGGTCAGGCGCTTCAGGTAGGGCCGCACGGGGGGGGAGCACAGAACGATCGGCTCGCAGCCGCTCTCGGCGCACTTGCGGACCCCCTCGGTGATGCGCTGGATGATCATCCTGGCGATGTTCGGCTCCAGCGCGAGGTACGTCCCCATCTCGGTGCGCTGGACGGCGCCCTCCAACAGGTCCTCCAGCGGCTTTTCCAGGGAAACGACGTACAGGCGGTTGTCGGCGGTCTTGTACTGCTGCGTGATGGAGCGGGCGAGGGACTGGCGCACGTATTCCGTGAGCAGGTCCGTGTCCTTGACCTGGTGCCCCACGTTGCCGAGCGTTTCCATGATCGTGAGCAGGTCCTTGACGGAGACCTGCTCACGCAGCAGGTTCTGGAGGACCCGCAGGAGGGCGCCCAGGGGGAGGAGCGCCGGGACCACCTCCTCCACCACCTTCGGATATCCCTCCTTGAGCCCGTCGAGCAGCTTCTGGACGTCCTGGCGGGTGATGATCTCGTGGGCGTGCCGCTTGATCACTTCGGTCAGGTGGGTGGCCGCCACCGTCGTCGGGTCGACCACCGTGTAGCCCGCCATCTGGGCGGATTCGCGGTCCCGCTCCTCGATCCACTTTGCCGGGAGGCCGAAAGCGGGCTCCTGCGCCGGGATCCCCGGGATGTCGGCCGCTGCGTGCCCGGGGTTGAGGGCGAGCAGGCTTCCGGGGCGGACCTCCCCGCGGGCGATCTCGACCCCCTTGATCCGGATCGCGTATTCCTGCGGCTTCAACTCCAGGTTGTCGCGGATGTGGACGGAGGGGATGATGAACCCCCGCTCCTGCGCCATCTGCCGCCGCACCGCGCGGACCCTCTCCAGCAGGTCTCCCCCCTGCTCCGGGTCGACCAGCGGGATCAGCCCGTACCCGATCTCGAGCTCCATGATGTCCATCGTCAGGGACTTCTCGATCCGCTCCTCCGCGGGCGCCTCCGGGACCGGCTCGGGCGCGGCTTCGGCCCTTTCCTCGATCCCCCGGGTCAGGTACGCGGCGGCGCCGATCAGGCCGGAGAGGAGGAAGAAGGCGACGTGGGGAAGCCCCGGGACCATTCCGAGCGCGCCCAGGATGACGGAGGCCGAGGCGAGCGCCTTCGGGCGCATTATGAGCTGCTTGCGCAGGTCCGCTCCCAGGTCCGAGTCGGCGGCGGCCCGCGCGACGATGATGCCCGCGGCGGTGCTGACCAGCAGGGCCGGGATCTGGGCGATGAGCCCGTCCCCGATGGTGAGGATCGTGTAGGTCTCGGCGGCCGTCCTCATGTCCAGCCCGAGCTGGAACACCCCGATGAAGAAGCCGCCCAGGATGTTCACGACCGTGATGATGATCCCGGCGACGGCCTCCCCGCGGATGAACTTGCTCGCGCCGTCCATCGCCCCGCAGAAGTCCGCTTCCTGCTCGATCTGGCGGCGCCTGCGCCTCGCCTCCTGCTCGTCGATATATCCGGCGTTCAGGTCCGCGTCGATGCTCATCTGCTTGCCGGGCATGGCGTCGAGGGAGAAGCGGGCCGCCACCTCGGCGATGCGCCCGGCGCCCTTGGTGATGACGACGAAGTTGATGACGACCAGGATGAGGAAGACG
>JACRIV010000023.1 GCA_016220005.1 Deltaproteobacteria bacterium | reverse complement strand
GGCGCCGGGGCGGTGCTACCTCCTGGCGGCGAGGGTCTGGGTCAGTTTCCCCTGGATCCCGCCGAACCCCCCGTTGGACATGATCAGGATCAGGTCCCCGGGACGGGACGTCTCGGAGAGGCGCAGGACGATCCGGTCCACCTCCTCGATGTAGAACGCCTCCCGGCCGTTCCCCCTCACCGCCTCCACGACCTCTTCCGGCGCGAGCCTCTCCCCGGGGGGAATCTTCTCGGCCCCGAACACGCCGGCCAGGATGACGGCATCGGCCTCCGAGAGCGCGCAGGCGAACTCCCCCTGGAAGACCTTCCTCCTGCTCGTATTCGACCTCGGCTCGAAGACCGCGGTGACGCGCCGGCCGGTGTACCGCGCCCGCACCGCCCGGATCGTCTCCCGGACCGCGGTCGGGTGGTGCGCGAAGTCGTCGATGACCAGGACCCCTCCGAACTCCCCCAGCACCTCCTGCCGCCGGCGCACCCCCGTGAAACCGGCAAGCGCCCCGGCCACGCGGTCCGGCCCGTATCCCAGTCGGAGGAGGGCGATGGCAACCGCAGCGCCATTGGCCGCGTTGTGCCTTCCAGGAAGGCGGAGGCGGAATTCGTGGGACAGCACCCCCCCCTCCAGCCGGAAGCGGCTATACCCTCCGTTTTCCGCGAGCGCTCGCACCCGGCAGCTCTCCGCACCTGCCGGGAACGGCGCGCCGGCTGTGGCGTACCAGCAGACGGGACAGGAGGCCTCTTCCGCAACGTCGACCACGTCGGGATAGTCGGCGCAAGCGATCAGGAGCCCGTCCGGGGGGATGATGCGGACAAGTTTCAGGAAGGAGTCCTTGAGATGGGAGAGGTCCCGGTAGATGTCGGCGTGGTCGAACTCGATGCTGGTAAGCAGGACCGTCTGCGGAAGATAGTGGAGGAACTTCGGCCCTTTGTCGAACCAGGCGGTGTCGTACTCGTCCCCTTCGATGACGAAACGCGGCCCGGCCCCCAGCCGGTAGCTCACCGGGAAGTTCCTCGGGACGCCCCCGACGAGGAACGACGGGTCGTCTCCCAGGTCGAACAGGGACCAGGCCAGGAGGGAGGTCGTCGTCGTCTTCCCATGGGTCCCCGCCACGACGATCGACTCCTTCCCCGCGATGAAGAATCGCGCCACCGCCTGGGGCATCGACAAGACCGGGAGGCCCCGGCGGGCGGCCTCCGCCGCTTCCGGGTTGTCCCGGGACACCGCGTTTCCCACGACCACCAGGTCGGCATCCCCCGGGATGTTTTCCGCCGCGTACGGGGAAAGCAGGGGGATGCCCAGCGCTTCGAGCTGGGCGCTCATCGGCGGATAGACGTTGGCGTCCGAACCGGTGACGCGGAACCCCCTCTCCTTCATCATCCCGGCGAGGGAGGCCATCCCCACCCCGCAGGCTGCGATCAGATGGACGCGGTTCACGGAAGCAGTTCCTCTATCACGGCATCGTGAATCAGGGGACGAAGACTTTTCAAACCGTCGTTTTGTTTTCGGTATAGAAGCCGGTTGGTCAGGAGAACGATCGTCGCCTCCCGGGGCAGGTCGATCCACAAGGAACATCCCGTGTAGCCCAGATGGCCGATCGAACTCCCGGGAGGAAAATACTTCCCCGCTTGCGACCCTCCCCTGTTTAACGGTGAGTCCGTTTCAGGGGGCAAGCCTCCTCTCGGTATGGACGTGGGCGTGTCCCATCCAGGCGTCCGCGAGACTCCGGGGGGGGAGGGGACCTTCGTCGTCATCTTCAGCGCGGACTGCCTGGAGAGGACGCTCCCTTCCCCTCTCCTCGCCCGGAGGATCTCCCGGGCGAAAAGGAACAGGTCGTAGGCCGTGGAAAAGATCCCCGCGTGGCCCGCCACGCCACCCATCGCCGCCGCGTTCTCGTCATCCACCTCCCCGAGCTTCTCCCGCCCGCGCGCCTCGGAATAGCCCGTGGGCACCAACCTTCCAGTTTCGCACTCGCTCAAGGCGCCAAGGGGAAGATAGCAGGTGTCCCTCATCTGGAGCGGACCCGCGAGCGCAGCTTGCAGGAGCCGGTCCAGCGGCTTTCCGGACGCCGCCTCGAGAACGCGCCCGAGGAGCATGTATCCCAGGTCGCTGTACACGCACGCCGTCTCCGGAGCGGCGTCGAGCGGCAAAGAAAGGACGGCGTCGAGAATCCGGTCGTGCGCTTCGGAGGTCCCCCACAATCGCCGTCCTTCTTTCCTTTCGGCTTCCAGCACGTCGGCATAAAAGGGTCTGTAGGCGGAAAGGCCGGAGGTGTGGGCGAGGAGGTGGACAAGCCGGATGTGCCTGACGGCAGGGTTCGCGGCCCGGCCCGTCAGGACTTCCGGGATCTGATCTTCGAGGGCGAGCTTCCCCTCCTGGGAAAGGACGAAGAACAGCGCCGCGACCATCGGCTTGGTGAGGGAAGCGATGTCGAAGACGGAGGAGAGACGGGCCTCCCCCGCGGCCGTATGACAGGCGATCTCCTCTCCTCTTGCGGCGAGGAGAACGGCCGCGCCGTACGCCTTCCGACGGACTCCTTCCTCGAGGAGGTCCTGCGTGCTCCGGAAGCGCCCCTCCTTTTCCGTCGCCCCGGGGATCATCGCGCCTCCACCGGCGACTCGAGGAGGAACAATCTCCCCCGGCCGTCGATTTTCGCGCGTACCCCGAACGGGAGCGCGTAGTTCGGCCCTCCATGGCCGGCGGGAAAGCCGTACCAGACAGGGACGGACAGCCGCCGCCCCGCGGCCGCGAACGCCTTCCGGAGGTCCTCCTCCGCCTCGCCGGCGACGGGGGACATCTTCCCCGCAAGTATCCCGGTAATGCGCCCGAGCCGCCCGGACTGGATCCACTGGGTGAGCATCCTGTCGAGCCGGTAGGACGGCTCCGAGACGTCCTCGAGGAAGAGAAGCGCGCCGCGGAAGTCGGGCTCGAAGGGGGTGCCGAGGAGTGCGGTCAACACGGAGAGACAGCCGCCGGTGAGGATCCCCTCCGCGGCGCCTCCGCGCAGCCGTTCGCAGGGAGCCCCCCACGGTTCCCCCGTGGAAACTTCCCCGCCCGCCAGCCGGGAGAAGGCGGCAAGGGCGGCCCCGTCCGTTTTGCCGGCAAGGTCCGCCGCGGCCATGGGGCCGTGAATGGCGGAAAGGCGCAGCCGCGTCGAGACGTAAGCGAGGATCGCGGTGACGTCGCTGTACCCCACGACGAGGCGAGGGCGGCGCGCCGCTTTTCTCCAATTGATGAGGGGCATGATTCGGGTGGTCCCGTACCCTCCCCGGGCCGCCATCACGGCCCGGGCCTCCGGGAGGGCAAGCGCCCAGGAGAGCTGCTCCGCCCGATGGGCATCGCCGCCCGCAAGAAATCCCTCCCGCTCCAGCACCCCCTCGGCGATCTCCGGGACGAAGCCCGCGGCCGAGAGGCGGGCGATCCCCCGGGTGAGCTTCCTTGAATCGACCGGGCCCGCGGGGGCGACGATCGCGATAACGTCCCCTTTTCTTAATGGAAGCGGCTTACGCATCTTCCCTCCGATGCTACCACGATCCCGCTATAATGAACCGTAAACCACTAAAGCTTGGGGACGTTCTT
>JACRIV010000002.1 GCA_016220005.1 Deltaproteobacteria bacterium | reverse complement strand
ATCGGAAAGACCACCGTCATCCCTTGGTGGCAAGGCAGGCGTCTTAAACTTGAAGTGGTCTGAAGCGGCTGAAGCCTGTCGGTTGGGCCACCCGCAAGCCAGTCGCGTTAGCACTTCCGGTGGTGTGAAAATTCAGGCTAAAGGTTACACACAAAATTTTTTCCCGAACAAACCTAGTTTTCATATCTTGGCGCATAATGCTCCAAAAACAAATGAACCGAAAGAGATTTTGGTGAGCGATCTCAAGGCGGTTTTCTTCGTCCGGGATTTTCTGGGGAATAAATTATACAACCCGGGTTCGACAGTGATGGGCACATTCAACTCCATAAATCCCCGTAAACCCTCGATGTTGTGTTGTCCGACCCCTGATTTCCGGGAAAACGTGTGGGCAAACGATATGAATATATATTGTTGACATATGATTGGTAAACGTATATTGTGTGGGTATGTATATCCGGAAGATCTCCCGCAGGAACGCCGACGGTTCGGTCGTCTCCTACCTTCAGCTCGCCCACAACGTCCGGGACCCGCAGAAGGGATACACCAAAGCAGAGGTCATCTACAACTTCGGGCGCCAGGAGGAGCTGGATGTCGCCGCCATCAAGCGGTTGGTGAAGAGCCTGTGCCGGTTCCTCTCCCCCGAGGATGCGCTCGAAGCCACGGCGGCCCTTGCGGGATCGGGCGGCGACGGCAGCCTGCGCTTCATCGGTTCCCGTGCGATGGGCGGGGCGTACCTTCTGCGGAAACTGTGGGAGCGGATCGGGATCGAGGGAGTGCTCTCCCGCGCGATTGCGAATCGCGAGTTCACCGCGCCGGTCGAGTGGGCGGTCTTCGCCATGGTGGCCAACCGGGCGCTTGCTCCCGATTCGAAGCGCGGCGTGGTCGAGTGGGTCGACAAGGACGTGGCGCTGGGCAACGATGTTCCCATCGCGCTGCAGCACCTCTACCGCGCCATGGATCTTCTCCTGGAGAACGACGAATCGATCCAGAAGGAAGTCTTCTTCTCCACGGCCACCCTGCTCAATCTCGAAGTGGACCTTCTTTTCTTCGACACCACCTCGACCTACTTCGAGCGGGACGAAGAGGACGAGGAGGAAGGGGCCCTTCTTCGATACGGGAAGAGCAAGGACAAGCGGGACGACCTTCCGCAGATTGTGATCGGGTTGGCGGTCACCAAAGAGGGGATCCCGGTGCGCTGCTGGGTGCTCCCCGGCAATACGGCCGACGCCTCCACGGTGGAGATGGTGCAGAGGGATCTCGCCGGGTGGAAAATGTCCCGGTGCGTGTGGGTGATGGACCGCGGGATGGCCGGGGAAGAGAATCGAAGGATCCTTCAGCGGGCGGGCGGCCACTACATCCTCGGAGAGAAGCTGCGGGACAAGCAGGAAGCCAACCAGGCGGCGCTCTCCACCCCCGGGCGCTACAGGAAGATCAAAGAGAACATGGAGGTCAAGGAGATCGTCGTCGGCGAGGGGGAACGCCGTCGCCGGTTCGTCCTCGTCTTCAATCCGGAAGAGGCGAAGAAGGATCTCGCCACCCGGGAGAAGAACCTCGGGAAAATTCGTGCGGCGCTCGAAGCGATGGGCGACCCGCAGATGCGGGGTCACAAGAAGGCGGCCTGCGCGCTTCTGTCCCACAAGACCCACGGTCGGTATCTTCGGGAGTCGGAGAACGGGAAGATCGCCATCGACATGGGGAAGGTCCGCGCGGAGGAGCGCCTCGACGGAAAATATCTGCTGTCGACCTCCGACGACTCGCTCTCCCCGGAAGACGTGGCTCTCGGGTACAAGCAACTCCTTCAGGTGGAGCGTGCCTTCCGGACGCTGAAGACCACGCTCGAACTTCGTCCCGTCCATCATCGCAAAGAAGATCGGATCCGATCCCATGTGCTTCTTTGCTGGCTCGCCTTGCATCTGGTGCGGGTGGCCGAGCGGGAGACGGGGGAGACTTGGGACACGATCCGGACCACCATGGACAGAATCCACCTTGGGGAATTCTTTGGGAAAGACGGAGGTGTTCTTCAGCGGACGGAACTGACCCAAGATCAGCAAAACCTCCTGAAAAAGCTCAATATACCTCCGCCTCCCCTGTTCCGGAAGATCGCCGCGACCCCCGAAAACCTGTAGGCACACGCCAAAATCGGCTGAAGCCTGGAACCACCCGGAAAAACGTAACTATTACCATGTCCGCTCACCTACCGCTGTCGAACCCGGGTACAAAGATCGAAAACAATTGTCCGCAGGCGAAAAACTCCAAGGCCGTCTGATCGAAGTGACATGTAAGGACGGTGAGGTAATAGTGGGATCGACTACGGGTTACGACCCCAAGCGTCCCGGCTTTATGATTTTTCCTGTCGACCCAAGGGGAAACAATTTAAAAGCCTACATAGTATCCAGTGCCGTAAGCAAGGTTCGATATCTGTAACCTTATCGCGGTTTTGAAGGGGGCGTCGCCGGAAGTAGCGGCTCCGCGATACGCGCAAGGGCAAGGTACCGTTCCGGGGATACGGTCTCGGCCCGGGAGGAAGGGTCGATCCCCGCCTCGGCGAGGAGCTCGCACCACCGTGCCGTCCCCCCGGGCAGGAACGGGACCGGGGCATTGCGCAGCTTCTTGCGCCTTTGCGCGAAAGCGGCGCGCACGACCGTCTGGAGACCGCGGAAGTCCCGGTCGGGGATCCCTCGGCGGAAACGGATGGAGATCACGGCGGAGTCGACTTCGGGGGACGGGGTGAAACAGGACCGCCGGACCGTGAACTCCTCGCGGGCCTCGGAGAGGACCGACAGGTAGACCGACAGGATCCCGTATTCCTTCCCGCCCGGAGGAGCGCAGAGCCTCTCGACCATCTCCTTTTGCAGCATCAGCACCGCGCGGGGAAAGACCCGCCGGAGGTCGAGCAGCCGGAGGACGATCGGGGAGGAGACGGCGTACGGCAGGTTTCCCACCGCCGTCCCCCCTGCGGGGAACCGCCGCTGCCATTCCCCCTGCGGCACATCGAGGAAGTCCGCCTCGAGGATCTCGATCGGCGCGCCCTGATACCGCTCCCGAAGGAACGCCGCAAGCCCCCGGTCCACCTCCACCGCCGCCGTCTCCGCCCCTTCCTCGGCCAGGAAGTCGGTGAGCGCCCCCAGCCCCGGGCCGACCTCAAGGAAAGGAGGGCCCATCGACAGGGCCAGGGACACGATCTTCCGGGCGATGTTGCGGTCGTGGAGGAAGCTCTGCCCGAGCCGCTTGCGGGGCGCAAGCCCTAGGGCGGACAGCAGGCGCTTCGGGTGTTCAGCGGGAAAAGCGCGACGCGGCATAGGCGTTCAGATCCGGCCCCGAAGCGCGGCCGGCCGACAAGCGGCGCTCCCCCAGGAAGGCCACCATCGCGGCGTTGTCCGTGCACAGGGCCCGGGACGGGAGATACACCTCCGTCCCCGCCCGTTTTCCCTCCTCCTCGATCCGCTCCCGCAGCCGCGAGTTGGCCGAGACCCCGCCCGCCAGGACGACGCGGGGAATCCTCTCCCGCCCCGCCGCGGAGAGGGTCTTCCCCACCAGGACCTCCACCACCGCCTCCTGGAAGGAGGCGGCGATGTCCTCCACCCGGGCGGCGCGCCCCTCCCGGGAGGCAAGATAGGTCCTTAAGGATGTCTTCAGCCCGGAGAAGGAGAAATCGGCGGAATCGGGGGAAAGCCACGCCCGCGGGAAGGGGATACTTCCCAAGTCCCCCTGCCGGGCGAGCCGGTCGATCAGGACTCCGCCCGGATACCCGAGCCCCAGCTGCTTGGCCGCCTTGTCGAACGCCTCCCCCGCCGCGTCGTCCCGGGTCCCCCCGAGCAGCGCCGCCGATTCGAAGTCCTCTACCCGGAAGAGGGAGGTATGTCCGCCGGAGACCAGGAGCGCGACGTAGGGGAAGGGGACCTGCCGTTCGAGGAGGATCGCGAAGATGTGCGCCTCGAGGTGGTCGATCCCGCAGACCGGCCTGTCCCAGGCGAAGGCGAGCGACTTGGCGAAGCACAAGCCCACCAGGAGCGAGCCGATCAAGCCCGGCCCCGCCGTCACCGCGATGCCGTCGACCTGCGCAGGCAGAGTCCCCGCCTCGGCAAGCGCCCGCTCGACGACGGGGACGATCGACCGGATGTGCTCCCGCGAGGCCAGCTCCGGGACCACGCCGCCATACGGCTCGTGAACGGATACCTGGGAGGAAACGACGTTCGACAGGAGCCCCGCCGAGCCGTCGTAAACCGCGGCGGCGGTATCGTCGCAGGAACTCTCGATCCCCAGGATGCGCATGACCTCACACTACCACGGAGCGGCCCTCGCCGCGCAACGCATGCGCAAGGCGCCTTCCGCGCGGCCTTGGCGCAGTGGTTCGCGCGGGGACCGGCGTGCGAGCCGCCGCAACGGGGTGCCCCTCGCGCGGGCCTGAGCGACGCAGCGTAGACACGGATGTCGGAGCAAGGAGCGACGGAGCCGCAGCCTGTCCATGGACGGACAGGCAAGGCGTCCCGTGCGAGGGGTAGCCCGTGAGGCGAGCTAAGCACGCCGGTGATGGGCGCCTACAGGATGTTCGCGGCGAGCTCGGCGAGGGGGGAGCGCTCCCCCTTGACCAGCATGACGTGCCCCGCGAGGGGCTCGCACTTGAACTTCTCCACGGTGCAGGAGAGCCCGTTGCTGGCCGAGTCGACGAAGGGGTTATCGATCTGGTAGGGATCGCCCGTCAGCACGACCTTGCTGTTCTCCCCCGCGCGGGTGAGGATCGTCTTGACCTCGTGGGGGGTCAAGTTCTGAGCCTCGTCGATGATGATGTACTGGTTGGGGATCGACCGGCCGCGGATGTAGGTCAGAGGCTCGATCTCCAGGATCCCCAGGTTGATGAGCTCCTGGTACCCCCGCATCCCCTGCCGCTTGCGGCGGCTGGACCCGAAGAGGTATTCCACGTTGTCGAAGATGGGCTGCATCCAGGGCTTGAGCTTTTCCTCGACGTCTCCCGGCAGGAACCCGATATCCTTCCCCATCGGGAACACCGGCCGCGAGACCAGAAGCCTCTGGTACGACTCCTCGTCGGAGGTCTTGCGCAGCCCCGCGGCGATGGCGAGGAGCGTCTTTCCGGTCCCCGCCTTCCCGGCCAGGGTCACGAGCTTCACCGAGTCGTCGAGCAGGATGTCGAGGGCGAAGTGCTGCTCCTTGTTCCGGGGGCGGACCCCCCAGACGTCCTCCTTGAAGGGGGGAAGGGAGCGGACCTTCTTCCGGATGGAATCGTACCGGCCCAGAGCGGAGGCGTGGGAGACGGCGTCCCGCAGGACGAGGTACTCGTTCGGGAACAGGTCCTCCGCGCCCGGGGGCGGGGGGTTCTCCCCCGCGCCGTAGAGCGCGTCGATCCAACCTTTCTCGACCTCCACCTCCCGGAACCCCCGGTAGAGCTCCTCGATCTCCACCCGGCCGCTCTCGTAGTCCTCGGCGCGCAGCCCCAGCGCGTCCGCCTTGATCCGGAGGTTGGTGTCCTTGGAGACCACCACCACCGGGATCTCCTTCTCCCTCGCCCGGACGGAGAGCGCTACCGCCAGGATGTGGTTGTCCTCCTTCCCCCCGTAGAGCTCGGCCGGCAGGAGCGACGCGCCCTCCCCGCCGAAGCCGACCCGCAGCTCCCCGCCGTGGTCGAGAAGGACCCCTTCGGACAGGCTCCCCTCCTTGCGCATCCTGTCGATGAACTTCGACACCGTCCGGGCGTTGCGCCCGAGCATGTTCAGGTCCTTCTTGAAATGGTCGAGTTCCTCGATCACGGTGATGGGGATGATGACCCGGTTGTCCTTGAACTTGACGAGGGCGTTCGGATCGTGCAGCAGGACGTTGGTGTCCAGGACGAAGTTCTTGATCATCACCACTCCCACTGGGCGGGGACACTCCTCAACATGAAACCCGTAAAACCAAAATCAGGAATGTCCCCGATGGGGCGTGCCCCCGAAACTGGCCGAACGCAAAATGGGTCATTTAAGTTCGGGCAGTTTCTGTCGCGCCTTTTCCGCCGCGGGGGATTTCGGGTACTTCGACTGGAGCAGCTCGAGCACGATGCGGGCGTTCTTCCGGTCGTTGAGCGACAGGAAGGAGAGCCCCTGCTTGTACATCGCATCAGGCGCCTTGTCCCCGGCCGGGTACTTGTCGATCACGTCCTGGAAGGAGAGGATCGCGTTCTCGAAATCCTTCTCCGCGTAGAAGGATTCTCCCTTCCAGTAGTGGACGTTCGGCAGGAGCCGGTGGTCCGGGTATTTCCCGCCGAAAGCGGCGAGGATCTCCCGCCCCTTGCGGGGCTCACCGCCCTTGATCAGCCCCAGGGCGTAATCGTACATCTCCTCGGGGCTCTTCCAGTCCTGCGCCGCCGGCGCCGGGGCTGCGAGGGGGCTGGGCGCGGCCGACCCGAGCTTGCCCACCTTCTCTTCCAGTGCCGTCATGCGCCGGTCGATCTCCTCGACGCGACCGAGCTTTCCCCGCATCTCCTGGATCGCCTGTCCCTGCTCGACCGCCTTGTCGTTCAGCCGGGCGACCTCCTTCTGCAGGGCAAGCTTGGTCTCGTCGGCGCGCGTCGTGGCGGCGAGGAGGTCCGACTTGACCTCGTCCGTGACGACCGTGAGGTCGGCGACGTTTCTCTGCAGCGCGGAGAGATCGCCCGCTTCGACCCTGCCCGCCGGGGGCGACGCCGGAGACACGGCGGGCACGGAGGCTGCGGAGGCCTTGGCATCCGCAACGTCCTTCTTCAGCGCCACCACCTCCTCCTGGAGGCGGACGAAAGCCCCGGTGTCCGCAACGGCGCACCCCCCCGCAATGCCCGCGAGGGCACAGAGGCCTAGTGCACCGTCTCGCAAATACCTTGGCATTCGGACGCCGCTGCATCCGCTCCAGCTTCGTTGCGCTCCTTCACCATACTCAACGGTATGCCTCAGTCGCGCGCCTCGCTGGCGCGGCGCATCGACGCTCTCGGTGCTCAAGCCATTTGCGAGGCGGTACACTAGGAGCCGCGCCGTCTTCCCGCCTTTCATCCGATCCCTACTTCAGGACGAAGTGGGCGCGGCGGTTCTTCGCCCACGCCTCTTCGTTGTGCCCGGGATCCAGCGGCTTTTCCTTCCCGAAGCTGACCATTGAGAGGGCTCCCGCCGGGACACCGAGGGAGACGAGGTATTTCCGGGCGCTCTCGGCGCGGCGGTCGCCCAGCGCCATGTTGTACTCGGCGGTCCCGCGCTCGTCGCAATGCCCCTCGATCAACAGCTTCGCCCCGCCGTTCTTCTTCATGTATTCGGCGATCTTCGACAGGGTGGGCTTGTCCGAACCGAGGATATTCGACTTGTCGAACTCGAAGTGGATGTCCGCGAACACCGAGGGCTTCTCCTCGGTGACGGCCGCCCCGGCTTCCGCAGCGGCGACCTTGGTCTCCTCGGCCTTGGGCGCTTCCGGCTTCATCTTCTCCGTGACGATCCCTTCCGGAGCGGCTCCCTCCGCCGGCCCGGAGGGCGCGCCCGGCGGGGCGGCGGCGGCCGGTGCGGCCGTTTCAGTCGACTTCACCGTCTGCTTCTTCGCGCAGCCCACCGCAAAGACCATCACCCCCGCCAGCACCAAGGCACCCCACTTCAAGACCCCCTTTTCGCTCATGGCCTTTTCTCCTTGAAAGATAGGATTTGGAGATCCATAAAACTCGATTTTGAAATGCCGTCCGCTAACGTCGAGGAGACCAGGCAGGCGACCCCACCCCGGACAGCCCGGAATACAGGCTTCTTCCCCATCGGCCATCGTTGGAGATGATTTTCAGCTCAGAATATCCCTTTTTCTGGAAAGTGTAAACCAGGTACCTCCCGTCCGGGGAATAGGACGGGTCCGTGCAGTCGCCATCCCCTCCGACGAGGAGCCGCTGGTCGGACCCGTCGGTGTTTACCGTGAAGATTTCGAACTTCCCGCCAGACCGGGCCGTGAAGGCGATCCGGTCGCCCGCGGGGGACCATGCGGGGGAAGTGGCGTAACCCCCCGCGTGGGAAATACGCCGCTCGCCCTGCGCGGCGATATCCTTGACGTACACCTGCGGGGACCCGCCCCGGTTGGAAACAAACGCGATGTTTTTCCCGTCAGGCGATACGGCGGGGGAAACCTCGATCCCCCAGCCGCCGGCGATCTTCTCGGCGGAGGAGCCGTGGAGGGGCACGCGATAGATGTCCGAGTCCCCTCCCACGCTTACCGAGGCGTAGAGGGCGTCCCCGGAAGGCGTGAACGCCCCCGGGGACTTCGTGTTTCCGAACCGCACCAGCGGCCGCTCCGTCCCTTCCTGGAGGTTCCGAAGGTAGATCACCGGCGCCCCCGTGCGGAAAGAGGTGTAGGCGAGCGTCCGCCCGTCCGGCGACCAGCGGGGAAAGAGGTTGAAGCTGCGGTTCTCGGTGACCTTGCGGATGTCCTGGCCGTCGAGCCCGACCGTGTAGACCTCCTTCCCCTTCCCCGTCCCCGGGCGGGCCGTGAAGGCGATCTCGGTGTCGAAGATCCCCCGCACGCCCGTAAAAGCGTAGAGGATCTCATTGGCGAACTTGTGGGCGATCAGGCGGAAGCGACCGGAGGGCCCCGTGTAGCGCCTCCCCGCCATCATGTTGCCGAGGGTTGCGTCGTAGAGCCGCATCTCCACCGTGATCTGGCCCCCTTTCATCTCCACGGAGCCGATGACCACCGCCTCGGCCCCGATGAGCTTCCAGTCCGGGAAGGAGAGGGGCTTCGCCGCGAAGTGGGCGGGGAGGATCTTCTCCAGGTATGCGGCCCGAGGGATCACGTCGAAAAGGGAGGTCATGGCCAGGTCGTCGGCGATCACCTTGGGCAAGGCGGAGGCCAGTGCGGGGTCCCCGGACGCCGCGACGAAATCCGGAAGGGCGATGGGCATCCGCTTCCCCCCCGGAGCGTTGATGTCGATGTAGAGGATCGCGTGCCCCGCGGCCGGGACCAGAAGGAAGGCGAGGGCGAAGACCAGCCACGAGAACCGCCGGCTCGGCGCTCTCACGACTCGCTCCCACCGCCGTGGAAGCGGAACCCCACCTCGTAATGGTCCTCCCCGCCGCGAAGCTGCTCGGGCGGAACGGGCAGGGGGCTGGCCTTCCGGATGGCCCTCAGCACGGAGTCGTCGAAGTACGGGCTCCCGGAATCCTTCTCCATCCGGACACTGGATACCCGGCCGTCCTTCTCGATGGTGATACGCACTTGGACGATGAGCTTCCCCGCCTCCTTGAGCGCCGGTTCCGGCACGGTCCAGCTCGCCCGGATCTTCTCGTCCAAGGCCCGGGCGTAGGCCATGAGTTCCGGAGACACGCGCGCGTTGCCCGACGACCCACCCAGGGCTGCGCTCCTCTGGGACGGGCCAGGGCCCGCCCCCGGCGGCCGGAGGGGAGAAAGGTCCACTCGGCGCGCCACCCGCTTGCCGATGTTCCGCACCGCGATGCGCGCGGCCTGCTGTCGCTGGATCGACTCCACCGCCGCTCTCGCCTCCTTCTCCTTCCGGAGCCGCCCGATCATGTCCGAAAAGGCCCGTGCCTCTTGGGGGGAAACCTCCCGCGCCGCGGTAGGGGGAGAGAGGGTCGCCGCAGGGGGCGCCATCTTTTCGGCCGCCTTTCCCTGCTTCGGGACCGGCGCCGGCCGCGTCGCGGCTGCGGGGGGCCCCTGGGACCTCCCGGCCGCCTCCGGGCCGGGGGGATTGAACTGGCTCCCGCTGACCAGGTCGACGACGGCGACGGGGGAGAGCAGGACGGGCGGGGTGCGCAGCACCAACCATACGGCGCCAAGGAGGAACGTCAAGAGGTGGACCGCCCCCGAAAGGGCCAGCATCCTTCCGAAAAGATGGTCCCTCGGATCCTCGGCCGGGGGGAACACGGGGCGTCCCCTACCGCTCGAGCGGTTCGGTGACCATTCCGAGCTTTTCGATCCCGGCGTTCCGGACCTCCGCGATGACCTTGACCACGAACCCATACGGCACCGCCCTGTCAGCGCGGAAATAGACCTGCCGGTCCGTCCGCCGGGACACGATGGCCTTGAGGGTATTGTTCAGCCGGTTGAACTCAACCGGCTGCTTGCCGACGAAGATCCGGCTGTGCGCGTCCACGGTGATCACCAGCCGCTCCTCCTCGGCGCGCATCGCCCTGGCGTTGGCCTGCGGCAGGTTCACGTCTACGCCCTGGGTGAGCATGGGAGCGGTGACCATGAAAATGATGAGCAGCACCAGCATCACGTCGACCAGGGGGGTGACGTTGATCTCCGACATCATCCGGCGATCGCCGCCGTTTCCCGTTGACAGGGCCATCGCGCTACACCCGGTCGATGTTGCGTTCGAGGAAGTTGACGAACTCGATGGTGAAGCTGTCGATCCGCGTGGCGATCGCCCGCACGCGGTTGACGAAGTAATTGTAGGCCATGACCGAAGGGATGGCCGCCGCCAGCCCCGCGGCCGTGGCGATCAGCGCCTCCGCGATGCCGGGCGCGACCGTCGCGAGCGTCGCGCTTCCCGAAGCGGCGATCCCCGAGAAGGCGTTCATGATCCCCCAGACGGTTCCGAAGAGCCCGATGAACGGCGTCGCGCTCCCGGTGGTGGCGAGGAACGGAAGGTAGGTCTCCATGAGGGCGACCTCCTCGTTGGCGGCCTTCCGCATCGCCCGCTCGATGTTGTCGAGCGGGAACGCCCCGCGAGCCGCGGGCGACGGCGTTTCCACGGTGCGGCCCCGCTGGATGCGCGTCAGCTCCACGTAGCCCGTCCGGAACACCTCGGTCAGCGGCGTCCGCTCCGACTTCTCGGCAAGGTCGTACAGGACGGAAAGGCTCTTCCCCTCGGCGAAGGACTTGACGAACTCCGCCTGGTTGCGCTCGATCCCCTTGAAAAGCCTGAACTTGAGAAAGATGATCGCCCAAGAGACGACGGAGAAGACGATCAGCATGAGGAGCACGAACTTGACGATCGGCCCCGCGAGCAGGACGTGCTGGAAGACACGCGTATCGAAAATCCCCGCCGCCGCAGGGACCACCGTCAGAGGCATTCCCGAGAATAGCATCTGTTGATCGACCTCCTCATAATAATAACATTCCTATATAGCGGAAACTTCCCCTTGATTCAATGCGCTTGACATCTCGGGGACGGAAAAACTAGGATACCTCCGTGGATGGAAAAAGGGAGGGGACCCATTGAAAAAATCCCGGAACACCCGTCAACGCGCCGTGATTCTGGACGTACTGAAAAATACCGAGTCCTCCCACCCCACCGCCGAAACGATATACCGCGAAGCGCGCAAAGTCCTCCCGAATATAAGCCTGGGAACCGTTTACCGCAACCTCAACTTTCTCCGCGGGCAGGGGCTGGTCCGGGAGATCCGCTCCAACAACGAGGCGTCTTCCCGGTTCGAGGGGGAGCGCCCCCCCCATGCCCACTTCCATTGCACCTGCTGCCAGACGGTGCACGACATCCCCCTTCCCGACTGCGTTCGGAACCTCCAATGGGAAGGCGATACTCCCATCTGCTCGGTCAACTCCCTGGAGCTGCACATCGTTGGCGCCTGCAGCCAGTGCGTGGCGGTCCAGTCCTGAAACACAGAGACAATCCCCGCGCCTGAGAGGTTCCAGCCATCAGTAAGAACAGGGACGGTCCAAAAAAAACTTTATCTGGGGGACGTTCTTAAACTTTTCAGGCGGCATGGGGACGTTCTTCAACTTTACTTTTTTGGACGTCGGAAAGCCTGGGGACGTTCTTGAACTTTCAAAAACTTCCGGTCCAAAGTTCAAGAACGTCCCCGGGCTTAAAAGTAAAGTTGAAGAACGTCCCCAGACTGAAAAGTTTAAGAACGTCCCCGAACTTCAGATAAAGTTTTTTTGGGCCGTCCCTAATGCAAAAAGGGGCGCCCTGCGGCGCCCCTTGTGCGTGCTGCGTGCGTCCTTCCGGCGATCAGCCGAGCTTCCTGCCGCCTTCCGCCGCCCACTTCTCGAGCATGTCGGTCGTGACCGACTTCGGCCGCTCGATCGCGTAGCCCAGGGCGCGGTCCCAGGTAAGGTTGCACAGGACGCCTAAGGCCCGCCCGATCCCGAAGAGCACGGTGTAGAAATCGTACTCGACAACGCCGTAGTACCACTGGATGACGCCGGACTGGGCGTCGACGTTCGGCCACGGGTTCTTCGCCTTGCCGTGCTCCATGAGGACGCCCGGGGCCACCTTGTAGATCAGGTTGACGAGCTTGAAGAGCGGGTAGTCGGGCAGGTGCTTCAGGCAGAACTCCATCTGGGAGACGTACCGCGGATCGGTCTTGCGCAGGACCGCGTGCCCGTAACCCGGGATGACCTGGCCGCTGTTGAGGGTGTCCCACAGGAACTTCTTGAGCTCCTCCTCCGTGGGGAGCTTCCCGCCCAGCTTGTTGAACACGCCCTGGCACCACCCCAGCACTTCCTGGTTCGCCAGACCGTGGAGCGGTCCGGCCAGGCCGTTGATCCCGGCGGAATAGGCGTAGTAGACGTCGGAAAGAGCCGAGGCCACGAGGTGCGCAGTGTGGGCCGAGACGTTGCCCGACTCGTGGTCCGAGTGGAGAATGAAGTACATCCGGGCCACGTCGTCATAGGGTTTGCCGATCCCCATCATGTGGGCGAAGTTGCCGCCCAGGTCGAGGGTCGGGGAAGGGGCGATCGGGGTGTCGCCCTTGTACTTCATCCGGTAGATGTAGGCGCCGATCTCCGGCAGTTTCGCCATCAGGTTGCAGGCGTCCTCGTACGTCGGATCCCAGTAGTCCGTCTTCTTCATCCCCGCGTTGTACCGCTTGACGAAGACCGAATCGCGCTGCATCGAAAGGATGGCGGCGGAGAACATGGTCATGGGATGCGTGTCGCGCGGCATCGTCCGAAGGATGTCGAACACGTACTGGGGCACCCTCGCCCTGGCCTTGAAGTCCTCGACGACCGCGAGGGTCTGCTCCATGGTCGGCACCTCCCCGGTCATGAGGAAGTACCAGAAGCCTTCCACGTAGGGATACTCGGAGCCCGGGACCTTGGGCAGCGCCGCGAACGTCTCCGGGATCGTCTTTCCCCGGAAACGGATCCCTTCCTGAGGATCGAGGTAGGAGATGTCGGTCACCAGGGACCGGACGTCCCGCGCCCCGCCGATGCACTGCTCGATCGTGACCTGGTCGATGACCACTTTCCCTAATTCCTTGACGAGCTTGGTGGTGCGGGGACGGTGAGCCTGGATCTTCTCGAAGAGCTTTTCCTTCAGCGTCGCCTTTTCCATGACTTTCGACATGCTGCCGAACCCCCTTTCATGGGATGATATTATTCGAACGGGACCATCTGGGACGGTCTTACGGGCACCCTCCTTTCCAGTGTTGATCGTTTCCATCGATTATAACAGCCCGCCTTGGGGAAACGCGGCTCCGGACGGCCGCGGGCGCAACAACGGGAGAACCGGCGGCGTCGGCCCGGGGCGGATCTTCGCGCAGCGTGACGGTGCATTCCCCTTTTCCGTATCCGGAGTGCTGCCTGTAACCTTAATTGCGCCGAATGTGTTTGATTCGAGGACCGCGAATTGTATACCGTATACAGTCTTATATTTAATAGCAAGAAAGGTTCCTCGAAGTCAAGCCAAAAGCAGGCCGTTTGACCTTGGACAATTTCACCCGTAGAATGAACAACTTGCAATATGGCCGGCGGGCCTGAAAAGGCGGCCGGAAACGGGGAGGCGTTTCGTGGGCGCATTGGACGAAAACATCCTCATCTTCGATGGGGCGTGCGGCACGAACCTCCAGCGTTTTCGCCTCCCCGCGTCGGCGTGGGGCCGCTACGAGGGGTGCAACGAGTACCTCAACCTCTCGGCCCCCGAGGCGATCTCCGAGCTGCACGGGGCCTTCCTCGATGCGGGGGCGATGGTCCTCGAGACGAACACCTTCGGCGCCAACGCCGTCGTCCTCGCCGAGTACGGCCTGCAGGACCGGGTCGAGGAGATCAACCGGGCCGCCGTCGAGTGCGCCCGCGGGGCCGCAAGGCGGCGCAGCCCGGACGCCCTGATCGCGGGGGCCGTCGGGCCGACGACCAAGCTGCCGTCCCTGGGCCACATATCGTTCGAGGAGATGGCTCAGGCGTTCGCCATCCAGGTCCGCACGCTCGTCGAGGCCGGGGTCGACCTCCTGCTCATAGAGACGTGCCAGGACCTCCTCCAGGTCAAGATCGCCCTCGTGACCTGCTTCGAGCAGTTGGAGAAGCTCGGGAAGAACATCCCCGTCATGGTGTCGCTGACGGTGGAGAGCTCGGGGACGATGCTCGTCGGGACGGACGTGGCCGCGGCGGCGGCGGCGATCGAACCGTTCCCGGTCTTCTCGATCGGCCTCAACTGCGCCACGGGGCCGCAGGGGATGCGGTCGCACATCCGCTACCTATCCCGTCACTGGCCGGGCCGGATCTCGTGCGTCCCCAACGCGGGGATTCCGCAGGTGGTCGACGGCCGCACGGTCTACCCCCTGGACCCGGAGACGTTCGCCTCGGAGCTGGCGGCCTTCGTCGTCGAAGAGGGCGTGAGCGTCGTCGGCGGCTGCTGCGGCACGACGCCCGAGCACATCCGGCGCCTGGCGGAAGCGTTGTCGGGCGTCCGGCCGGGAGAGCGCAAGCCCGGGTGGAAGCCGTCGCTCGGAAGCCTTTACCAGGCGGTGGAGATCCGG
Organism: Deltaproteobacteria bacterium; assembly: GCA_016220005.1. Taxonomy (GTDB): domain Bacteria; phylum Desulfobacterota; class Deferrimicrobia; order Deferrimicrobiales; family Deferrimicrobiaceae; genus JACRIV01. Next base: position 5,495 of record JACRIV010000002.1, on the reverse strand, counting down.
CAGGAGATCCCGCCGCTCCTGATCGGCGAGCGGGCCAACGCCAACGGCTCCCGGCGGTTCCGGGAGCTGCTCCTGGCGGACGATTACCCCGGCGCCCTGAAGGTCGCCCTCGAGCAGCAGGAAGGCGGCGCCCACGCGGTGGACCTCTGCACGGCCTACGCGGGGCGGAACGAGAAAGCCGACCTCACGGCCCTGACCCGCCTGTTCGCCAAGTCGCTTTCGATCCCCACCGTGATCGATTCGACGGACCCCGGCTGCATCGAGGCGGCCCTGCGGATCCACCCCGGCCGTTGCCTGATCAATTCCATCAACCTGGAGGACGGCGGCAAGAACCTCGCGCGGATCTGCCGCCTGGCCAAAAAATACGGGGCGGCCGTCATCGCCCTGACCATCGGCGAAAAAGGGATGGCCATGACGGTCGAGGAGAAGGTCGCCGCGGCCCGCGCCATCTACGACCTGGCCGTCGGCCGGTACGGCCTGCGGCCGACGGACCTCCTGATCGACGTCCTCACCTTCACCATCGGCTCGGGCGACCCGTCCCTGGCCGATGCGGGCGCAAAGACCCTTGCCGCGATCCGTCGCGTCAAGGAGGAGCTGCCGGGAGTGTCCGCCCTGCTGGGGGTGAGCAACATTTCCTTCGGCCTCTCCCCCACCTCCCGCAGGGTCCTCAACTCGGTGTTCCTCCACGAGGCGGTCGAGGCGGGCCTGGACGCCGCCATCGTCGACCCCGCGCGCGTCCTGCCGCTTGCGCAGATCCCGGAGGAAGACCGCGCCACGTGCCTCGACCTGATCTATAACCGACAAAAGGACCCGGAGACCTCCCCCCTCGCCGCCTTCATCCGCCATTTCGCCGACAGGAAGGATGGGGGCGACAAAGCCTCCCGGCAGGAACCCTCCGCGCGCACTCCCGAGGAGCGCCTGGCGGGGAAGGTGGTCGGCGGGGACAAGGAAGGGCTCCCGGACCTGCTGTCGATCCTCCTCACGCGGCGCACCGCCGCGGCGATCATCAACGAGCTGCTGGTGCCCGCCATGCGGCGCGTCGGGGACCTCTTCGGGCGGGGGGAAATGCTGCTGCCCTTCGTCCTCCAGTCCGCCGAGGTCATGAAGCACGCCGTGGACTTCCTGCAGCCTTACCTGGCGAAGGCGGAGCGGGACCAGGGAAAAAAGGTGCTCCTGGCCACCGTCGCCGGGGACGTCCACGACATCGGGAAGAACCTCGTCGACATCATCCTCTCCAACAACGGCTACAAGGTGTACAACATCGGGATCAAGGTCCCCGCGGAGACGATCATCGAGAAGGCCCGCGAGCACGCGGTGGACGCCATCGGGCTCTCCGGGCTGCTCGTCAAGTCGGCGATCGTCATGCAGGAGAACATGCCCCAGTTCAAGGCGGCGGGCCTCACGGCGCCGATCCTCCTGGGCGGGGCCGCCCTCACGGGGAAGTTCGTAGCGGAACATTGCGTCCCCGGATACACCGGCCCCGTCGTGTACTGCGCCGACGCCTTCGCGGGCCTCAAGGCGATGCAGGACCTGGAGAGCGGGACCCTCGCCTCCACGAAGTACGACCCGGCGGCCTCCGCCCAGGCGATGAAGCCCGGCATGAAAAGCGACCGCATCTCCCGCGACAACCCGGCGCCCGCCCCCCCCTTCCTGGGGGCCCGGCGCGTGTTCGAGATCGACACGGGGCTCCTGTTCCCGTACGTCAACGAGCAGGCGCTGTTCCGCGGGCGATGGGGCTACCGGCGGGGGAAGATGTCCGCCGAGGAGTACGACAGGCTCCTCCGGGAGAAGGTCCGCCCGATCTACGAAGCGATAAAGCGTCGATGCGTCGAGGAGGGTCTTTTCCGCCCGAGCGTCGCGTACGGGTATTTCCGCTGCCGTTCCGAAGGCGACACGGTCATCGTCGAGGACGGCGAGCGGCGTTACGCCTTCCCTTTCCCGCGGCAGAAGGATCCCCCGCACCTGTGCATCGCCGATTACTTCAAGACGCGGGAGGAGGGGGGCGACGTCGCGGGGTTCTTCGTGGTCACAGTCGGCGGCCGGATCGGCGAGGCCGCCCGCGCCCTGTTCGCCGCGGACCGGTACCACGACTACCTCATGCTGCACGCATTCGGCGTGGAGATCACCGACGCCCTGGCCGAGTACTGGCACGAAACGATGCGTCGGGAGCTCGGCATCGCGGCGCGGAAATCGGCGGGCCCCGAGGGTTACGTCGTCCAGGAGTACCAGGGCTCCCGTTACGGGTTCGGCTACCCGGCCTGCCCCGACCTTTCCGCCCACGAGGCGGTGTTCGAGCTCCTGCGGCCCGAGCAGATGGGCGTCACGCTCACCGAGACGATGGAGATGGTGCCGGAGTACTCCACCTCCGCGATCGTCGTCCACCACCCCCAGGCCAAATATTTCGCCGTATAGGGACGGTCCTGGAGAAGGACTTGGCAGGACCACAAAGGGATCGCAGTCACACGACCGAGGTTGACGGACCGAAAGAGGATGGCAGGACCGTCCCTGTTTTTGACGAAAGTCGTATATATAGAGGAGGAGCGTCATCAAACGATACATCTGCACGAGCTGCGGATACATCTACGACCCGGAGAAGGGGGACCCGATGAGCGACATCCCCGCCGGCACGGCATTCGCCGACCTCCCGGAAGGGTGGATCTGCCCCGTCTGCTACGCACCCCAGTCGGCGTTCGACGAGCTGGACTGAGTGCCGGAGGCAAAGGCGTCTCCGGTCGCAGTATGCGTAACCGTGTTTGTGACATGAGGCCCTGAGGGAATGAGACCGATCCTGGAGCGCATGAAGGAGTCGCCGCTGCTCTTCGACGGAGCGATGGGGACGATGATTTACGAGCGCGGCATCTTCATCAACACCTGCTACGACGATCTCTGCCTCGGAAACCCGAAGCTTATCTCCCAGATCCACAAGGAGTACGTGGAGGCCGGCGCGGACGTGATCGAGACCAACACGTTCGGCGCGAACCGCATCATGCTCCGGCCCTACGGGCTGGCGGACAAGGCCGAGGCGATCAACCGGCAGGCCGTGCGGCTCGCGCGGGAGGCCGCGGGCGACTCCGTCTACGTCGCCGCGGCGGTGGGGCCCTGCATCCGGCCGGACCAGATCATGCCCGACGAGCACGTCGCCGAAGTGGAATCGGCCTTCGCCGAGCAGCTCGCCGCCCTGGCCGCGGAGGGGGTGGACCTGGTCGTGCTGGAGACGTTCACCAACCTCAAGGAGCTGCAGCTCGCCGCCAGGACCGCAAGGCGGCTCCGCCTGCCGGTGCTGGCGTCCTTCGTCCTGAACGAGCGCGGCGAGACGGCCGTCGGGACAAGGGCCGAGACGATGATCCAGGCGCTTTCCTCGGACGAAAGCGTCGACATCGTGGGGATCAACTGCGGCACCGGCCCCGCGGGGGTGTTCGACGCCCTGCAGGTCGTCCTGCCGCTGACGTCGAAGCCGTTCGTCGTGATGCCGAACGCCGGCCTCCCCCGGGACGTCGCGGGCCGGATGATCTACCTCACCAGCCCGGAGTACTTTACCGAGTACGCCAAGAAGTTCATCGAGATGGGCGTCCGCGGCGTCGGCGGGTGCTGCGGCACCACTCCGGCGCACATCCGGATGGCGGCCCGGGCGATCAAGGCGCTCTCCGGCGTGAAGAAGCACGTCAAGCTCAGGCCCCTCGCGCGGCAGGAATCCCTGGTGCACGTCGTTCCGCCCGAGAAGAAATCGCGCCTGGCCCGGAAGCTCCTGTCCGGGGAAAAAGTCGCCTCCGTGGAGATCGTTCCGCCCCGGTCCTGCGACTTGTCGGAGATGCTCAGGAAGGTCCGCGCCTGCGCCGGGGCGGGGGTGGACGCGATCAACATCCCGGACGGGCCGCGCGCGAGCGCGCGGATCTCGCCGATGATCGCCGCCCTGACGATCCTCAAGGAGGTCGGCGTCGAGCCGATCCTCCACTACTGCTGCCGCGACCGCAACCTGATCGGCATGCAGTCGGACCTGTTGGGGGGATACGCGGCCGGCCTCGCCAACTTCCTGATCATCACGGGGGACCCCCCGAAGCTGGGCGACTACCCCGACGTCACCGGCGTCTTCGACGTCGACGCGATCGGCCTCACCCAGGTGGCGGCCAACCTGAACAGGGGGTTCGACATCGGCGGGAACCCGATCTCGCCGCCGACGGGCATCTTTATCGGAGTGGGCGCGAACCCGTGCGCGGTCGACCTTGAGCGGGAGATCGACCGCTATTTCCGCAAGATCGAAGCGGGCGCCGAGTTCGCCATCACCCAGCCCGTCTTCGACACCGAGGCCCTCTTCCGTTTCCTGGACCGGGTGGAGCGGCACCACCGGCGCATCCCCGTCATCGCCGGAGTCTGGCCGCTGGTCAGCTACAAGAATGCGGAGTTCATGAACAACGAGGTTCCGGGGGTGGTCGTCCCCCGGGAGGTCCTGGACCGGATGGCCCGCTGCCGGACCCGGGAGGAGGGGCACCGGGTGGGGATCGATATCGCGAGGAAGATCGTCGCGCAGATCTCGCCGCGCGTCTGCGGGTTCCAGGTGAGCGCCCCGCTGGGAAACGTGGAGACCGCGCTGGCCGTGTTAAAGCTCTAATTGTTGACAACCCGCACTCCCGTTCCTGTAAGATTGTCCTATGGAGGAATCCCACTTGAAATTCTCCGAGGACCATGTCTGGGTCCTCGAAATGGGGGCAACCGCCCGCATCGGGCTTTCCGAATACGCGCAGGAGCAGCTGGGCGAGATCGTCTCCGTCACCCACGCCGAGATCGGAAGGTTCATCGAGCCGGGGGATCCCGTCGGGGAGCTCGAATCCCAGAAAACGGTCGTCGAGCTCGTCTCCCCGATCACGGGGACCGTGCGCGCCTTCAACGAGAACGTGGTGGAAGACCCGTCCCTGATCAACGTGGACCCGTACGGGAAGGGGTGGATCGCCGAGCTCGAGATCAACGATTCCGAAGAGATCGAGCACCTGATGAACATGGACGAATACGAGTCGTTCGTCGAGGACTGAGCGAACCCCCAAAAGGACGGTAAATGGCGGAACGTGACGCCCCGCCGGTCCCGCCGGAGACCGCGGGGGGCAGGCGCAGTTTCCTCAACATCGCCCTCGGCGCCCTTACGTCGGTCTTTTCCGCATCCCTTCTGTATCCCCTCTTCAAGTTCCTTTGGCCCCCCGCCGACCGGTCCGGAGCGGAGGGGCGTGTCGGCATCCCGCTGGAAGAGTTTCTGGTCGGGCAGTCCCGCATCATCCCCATCCGAGGCGAGCCGGTGCTCGTCATCCGGGAGGCGGCGAAGGTCGTGGCGGTCTCGGCGGTCTGCACCCACTTGAGCTGCATCGTCAAGTACAAGGGCGGGGGGGTCATCATCTGCCCCTGCCACGCGTCGGCGTTCGACCTCAGCGGAAACGTGACGAAGGGACCCGCCCCCCGCCCCCTCCCCGGCTACCCGGTGCGGATCGAGGGGAACCAGATCGTGATCGGCT
>JACRIV010000029.1 GCA_016220005.1 Deltaproteobacteria bacterium | reverse complement strand
CTGCGCCGCCCGCCTCGGGGCCTGCCGCCGGCATCCCTGCCGGCTTGTCCTCGCTTTTCGCTCGGCGGCCCCTCGGAGCTCGAACCCTCATCCATCTATCTCATCCGGTTGGGTTCTCGGCGGCTCGCGCTCACCCATCCATGGGTTCCCTGCGCCGCCCGCCTCGGGGCCTGCCGCCGGCATCCCTGCCGGCTTGTCCTCGCTTTTCGCTCGGCGGCCCCTCGGAGCTCGAACCCTCATCCATCTATCTCATCCGGTTGGGTTCTCGCTCGCTTCAGCGCCACGAGCAGCAGGGCCATCGCCGCGGGGGTAACCCCCGGGATCCGCTGCGCCTGGCCGATCGAGCTGGGCCGGACGCGGATCAGCTTGTCCCGGACCTCGGTGGAGAGGCCGTACACCGACTCGAAGGCAAACCCCGGCGGAAAGCGCATCGCCTCGTATTTCCGGAGTTTTTTGGCCTCCTCCTCCTGGCGGCGGATGTAGCCCTCGTACTTGACGGCGAGCTCGGCAAGGGCCGCCGTCTCCGGGGACGCCCCCAGGAGGGCGCCGTTGCAGGACAGGAGCAGCGCTACGTCGACCACCGGCCGGCGCAGAAGCTCCGCGTAGGTGATCCCGGGCCGCACCGGCCCTCCTCCCGCCTCCTCCACGGCCCGGCATAGGGGATGACCTGGGGTGACGCGCGTCTCCGTGAGAAGCCGCAGGAAGGCGGACAGCCCCTCCCGCTTCTCGCAGAACGCCTTGTACCGTTCCGCCGGGAGGAGCCCCGCCCGGTATCCGATCTCGGAGAGCCGCAGGTCGGCGTTGTCCTCCCGGAGGAGGAGCCGGTACTCCGCGCGGGAGGTGAACATCCGGTAAGGCTCCTGCGCCCCCTTGGTGACCAGGTCGTCGATCAGCACGCCGATGTAGGCGTCGGCCCGGCCGAGGATCACCGGGGGCTCCCCCTTGCCCTTCCGGGCCGCGTTCATGCCAGCGATGATCCCCTGCGCCGCCGCTTCCTCGTAGCCACTGGTTCCGTTTATCTGCCCGGCATGGAAGAGGTTTTCCACGATCTTGGTTTCGAGCGACGGATGGAGCTGGACCGGGTCCGCGAAATCGTACTCGATGGCGTAGCCGGGCCGCACGATCTCCACCTGCTCCAGGCCGGGGATCGTCCGCAGCATCTTCACCTGGATGTCGAAGGGGAGGCTCGTCGAGACCCCGTTGGGATAGTACTCCGCGGTGCGCAGCCCCTCCGGCTCGAGGAAGACCTGGTGACGCTCCTTCTCCTTGAACCGGACCACCTTGTCCTCGATCGAGGGGCAGTACCGGGGGCCGATCCCCTTGATCACGCCCGAGTACAGGGGGGACCGGGTAAGCCCCGACCGGATCGCCTCGTGGGTGGCGGCGTTGGTGTAGGTCATGTAGCAGGGAACCAGTGGGCGGGCAATCTTCTTGTTTTCGAAGGAGAAAGGAACGGGTTCGGAATCGCCTTCCTGCCGGATCGTCCTCGAGAAATCGATCGTTTTCCCGTCCAGCCTCGGGGTGGTGCCGGTCTTGAGGCGCCCCACGGAGAATCCCAGCCGCCGCAGGGAATCCGAGAGCTTCATCGCCGGGAAATCGCCGGCCCGGCCCGCGGGAAAGTTTACCAGGCCGACGTGGACCAGTCCTTTTAGGAAGGTCCCGGTGCACAGGACGACCGTCTTCCCCCTGTACCGGACCCCCAGGTTCGTCTCCACGCCGACCGCCCTCCCCCCCTCTCTTCCCCCCTCCGCGAGAACGGCGTCCACCATCGCCTGCTTGACGTCGAGGCCGTAGGCGCTCTCCAGGACCTGCTTCATCCGGAGCCGGTAGAGCTGCTTGTCCGCCTGAGCGCGGGAGGAGCGCACCGCCGGCCCCTTGCTGGTGTTAAGCTGCCGGAACTGGATCCCCGTGGCATCGATGTTCTTCGCCATCTCCCCGCCCAGGGCGTCGATCTCCCGGACAAGGTGCCCCTTGGCCAGCCCTCCGATCGCCGGGTTGCAGGACATGAGCCCGATGGCGTCGGCGTTGATGGTGAGAAGGAGCGTCCGGCACCCCATCCGGGCGGCGGCCAGGGCGGCCTCGCACCCGGCATGCCCGCCGCCGACGATGATCACGTCGTATTCGGTCGGATATTCATAAGCGTTGCCGGACATTTACACTCCCTGTTCCACGTGAAACATCTCGCGGCGTCACTTCCCGATGCAGAAGGAGGAGAAGATCTCGTCCAGGACCTCCTCCGGTGCGATTTCGCCGGTGAGCTCCGAAAGCGCCAGCGCCGCCTCCCGGATGTCCAGGGCCGGAAATTCCAGCGAAAGCCCCTCCCCCGTCGCCCGCTGCGCCCGGTCGAGCGCCTCCACCGCCTTCCGCACCGCGGCGACGTGCCGCAGGCGGGTGAGCGGGGCCTCGGCCATTATAGCACCGCCCTCCGGCGTCAGCTCCCGGACGATCCGGGCTAGAAGGTCGGACACCCCCTCCCCCGTCTTCGCGGAGATGGAAAGCACTCCTTTGAGGCCCTCCCCGGAAAAGTCCGCGCCGGTTTCCCATCCCGCAAGATCCGACTTGTTTCGAATCAGCAGGTGCGGCCGCCCCGACACCTCGGCGTAGGCCTGCCGGTCCCCGGCCTGCGCCGGCCGGCTTCCGTCGAGGAGAAAGAGCGTCAGGTCCGCCCCCGCGATGATCTCCCGGCTGCGCCGCACCCCTTCCCGCTCCACCGGATCCGCGGTATCCCGAAGCCCCGCCGTGTCGATCAGCCGCACCGGAATTCCCGATAGGCTCACCTCCCCCGAAAGATAATCCCGCGTGGTGCCCGGGATCTCGGTGACGATCGCCCGGTCCTCCCCCAGGAGGCGGTTCAGGAGCCTCGACTTTCCCACGTTGGCCACGCCGGCGATCGCCACCGTCGCCCCGTCGCGGTAGCGGTGCCCCAAGCTGTAGGACTCCAGGCGGCGGGCGAGCAAAATTCTAATTTCCGATACCCGTTCTGCAATTTCTGATGCATTTAGCGGGGCGATATCTTCTTCGTCGGAAAAGTCGATGGAGGCCTCGACGAGGACCAGCAGGGAGAGCAGCCGCTCCCTTAGAGGGGCGACCGCCGCCTTGATCCCTCCCTGGAGCTGGCGCAGCGCTGCCCGGGCCGACGCCTCCGTCTTCGCGACGATCAGGTCCGCAAGCCCTTCCGCCTGCGTGAGGTCCATCTTCCCGTTCAGAAAGGCCCGGCAGGAGAACTCCCCCGGAGCCGCCGGGACCGCTCCCTGGGCGCACGCCGCGGCCACGGCTTCCTCAACGAGGATCGGATTCCCGTGCAGGTGGATCTCCGCGACGTCTTCGCCGGTATAGCTGCGCGGCGCGGGGAAGAAGACGACGAGGCCGGCATCGAGCTCCCTCCCCTCCCCGTCCCGCACCGTGCACCGGGAGAGGGTTCGCGGAGGAACAGAGGCAGGGTCCGCCCCCGTCAGGCGGCGGGCGATGGGGAACGCGTCGGGACCCGACAGGCGCAGGATGGAGACGGCCCCCATTCCGGGCGGGGTCGCGGGGGCGACGATCGTCGTCTCGTCCCTCCCTATCAGCTCGTTCACGCGCAGCTCTTCCCCGGCCGGTCAGCCCGGTCCCTCACCCGTTCGCCACAACGCGTACCAGGGCGAGCCGCCGAAACGCGCACTGTGCCGTGCGGAAGACGCTCGCCGAACGGGGGGCCCAGCGAAGCGAAGCCGCGGCGGAACCGGCGAAAGGCCCCGCGTCTGTAGAAAGGGAGGGCCTGGGCGGACCGCACAGGGAGGTCGAAGGACTGGGAGGGGACCGCTAGGCACGTTCGGCCGCTCCCGCCATCCCTGGCTCCCGCGGCACTAGGCCATCCCTGGCCGTCGCTGACGCAGCCGGGGAGCCGTGGCGGAAGCAAGCGGGGTCCCCCGGGAGGCGCAGCGACTTCCGCACGGACCGCGCACCGTTTACGCCGACGCGGCCTTGGCCGCCTCGGCCTGGGCGTTGTGGATGAGCTGCTGCCCGATGGAGAGCACGTTGTTGACCAGCCAGTAGATGACGAGCCCGGTCGGGAACCCCCAGAACATGAACGTGAAGATGATGGGCATCAGGAGCATGATCTTCTGCTGGTTGGGATCTCCGGCGGAAGGCGTCATTTTCTGCTGGACAAACATCGAGATCCCCATCAGGAGCGGCAGAAGCCGGATCGGGATCGTGTAGCCCGCCACGGCGATGTCCCACAGGTGCTCGGGGGCCGCGAGGTCGTTGATCCACAGGAAGAAGGGGGAGTGACGCAGCTCGATCGTCACGAGCAGCGCCTTGTACAGGGCGATGAAGACCGGGATCTGCATCAGCATCGGCAGGCAGCCGCTCACCGGGTTGATCTTGTACGTCTTGTAAAGATTCATCGTCTCCTGGTTGAGCCGCGCCTGGTCGTCCTTGTACTTCTCCTTAAGCTTGGCCATGATCGGCTGCAGGTCCTGCATCTTCTTCATCGAGGCCATCGATTTCTTGGTGAGCGGGAAGAAGAGGATCTTGATCAGGATCGTCAGGACGATGATGTCGATCCCGTAGTTTCGCGTCACCCGGTTGCTGGCCTTCATGAGCCACACCAGCGGCTTGGCCAGGAAGGCAAACCACCCGTAGTCCACCAGCGCTTCCAGGTTTTTCCCGGTCTCCTTCAGGAGATCGGTCCGCTTCGGCCCCGCAAACACCCGCCCCGAGACGCGGACCATATCCCCCGGGGAAAGCACGGCCGGGGAATCGGCGATCGACATCCGGATCCCGGTCTCCCCCGCCAGGGTGATCTTCTCGAGGGTCCACTCCTTGTCGGGCAGGAAGATCAGGCTGAAATACTTCGAATCCGCCGCGGCCCATTGGACCGGGTACTTCTCCACCTTTCCTTTCCCGATGGTCTTCAGGTCGATCTGCTCGAACTTCCCCTTGGCGTCCACGACCGCACCGGTGAAGGTGTACGAATCCCCGGCGAGTTCGCCCTTGAAGTCCTGCGAAAGGTCGAAGCCCGGGCGTACCCGCAGCGGTTCCCGGGAGCCGTTGCTCACCTGGGCCCGGACCTCGAAGTCGTACCGGTCCCCCGAGAAGACGTACTCACGGCTGATCCGCACGCCGCCGGCCGACTCCCAGGTCAAGAGGACGTTTTTCTTCTCCCCTTTCTTCACGGCCAGCGTATCGGGGGCGTCCGAGGCGAAGACAGGGAGCAGGGGGAAGGAGGGCTGGCTCTCTTCCAGGTAAAGGTCGAGGGGGAGCGGCCGGCTCCCTCCCGAACCGACGATCTCGAGCGGCTTGCCCTTCGGGCCGGGCGCGTCCTTGTACTCGTTGAGCAGGATCGACGGGAGTCCCCCGCCGCCGGTATCGATCGTCGCGGTGAAGAGGGGGGTCTTCACGGCGATCCGGCGGAGGGGGAGCGAGGCTTTCGGCACCAGGCCCCCGGGAACCCCCGAAGTGGAAGCGGCCAGCGCCTGCGTGGCGCCGGCGGTCGGAGCGCCGGCCCGGGCGGCGTTGTCCCCTCCGCCCCGGCGCGCGGTCTCCTGGGGCCCCGGAGCCTCCGGGCCCTTCTGAGGAGAGGGACCGAAAAAGTGCATGTATACGAAGAACAACGCGATCGAGAGAGCGATCGCCAGGATCATCCTTTTTTCCATTGCGTCCTCGTTCCGAAAAGATGGATTCTCTGCGGGAAATCGACCCCGCCGGGGTGGAAGGGGTGGCACCGCAGGATCCGCCAGGCCCCGTCGAACACGCCGATTATGGACCCGTTCTCACGGATGGAGCCGATCATGTACTCGGAGCAGCTCGGGGTGAAACGGCAGCAGTCGCCGAGATAAGGGGAGACAGCCCGCTGATAGAGCTTCAGGGCGTAGACGATGAGATCTCTTGCCCGCAAAGAGAAGATTCCTCCTTCCGTCCCCACCGGCGCGAGATCGCCGGAAGCAGCTCCTCGGAAACCGCAGCCAGGCAAGGTTTCGGGAGGGCCTTCTTCACTACGATGGCCGTACGACTCCCGTCCGGAAATGCGCATTTGTGAAACCGGTAGAATTCCCTCAGGACCCTCTTGATGCGGTTTCGAACCACCGCACGCCCGACCCGCTTCCCGACGGATATGCCGACCTTCCTGCCGCCCCTCCCGCGGAAGTCCCGGTAGACGGTGAAATGCGGGGTTCCCGTGCGTTCCCCCTTGTGCACGACCTCCCGGTATTCCCGGTCGGTGCGCAGCCTCTCTTCCGGGAGAAGCCGGAAGTCCCCGCGCCGCGGTGCCCCTTCGGGCCGTGCCGCCAGGGTCACTTCTTGCCGCTGACCGTCACCGAGAGGCGCTTCCGCCCTTTGGCGCGGCGGCGAGAAAGGATCGCCCTGCCTTCCTGCGTGGCCATGCGCTTGCGGAACCCGTGGGTTCGTTTCCGCCTCACGTTGTGCGGCTGGTACGTGCGCTTCATCCTGTCGGACTCCTTCCTTCGTGAAAACCCCTTGGAACATTGCGAACTAGATAATTTATTCCCTTCCTTCCGGGCGTGTCAATCCCCTTTTCCGAACCGGGCGCGGCCCCCTCCATGATACATTGCTTCCGTCATGCCCCGGAACCGAAAGCAGAGGTTCGACCTCCGCCGGCTCCTTGCCTTCCCGCTGCTCCGGGCAACCGGCGAGCGGGAAAGCGCCGGCCCCTCCGAGGGGGAGCTCCTCTTCGAGCTCTCCGGCCAGAACCCCGAGAACCATCTCTTCGGACGGTTCGACGCGGAAAGCGTGCGTTCCCGGCTTTCCCGTGCGGGGATCCTTCCCGACCTCGCGCGCCGGGGGTATCCGGACCCGCTCCTTGTCCTCGAGTGCGAGGACCCCGCAGACCAGCGGATCCTCCTCTTCGCGGGAGGTCCTTCCCGGGAACGGCTCCTCCTCGAGGCAAGGCTGGAGCTTCGCCGATTCCACCCGAGGAAGGCGATCGGGCCGTTCACCGAGGAAAGCACGTTCCGCATGCTCATCCTCCACTGGCTCTCGCTTTCCGACCCGGACCGGCCGTTCACGGTGGCCCGCCCGCGCCTTCCCGGCCAGCAGCGGCCGGGCCTGGGCCTCCTGCCGCAGATCCTCGCGCTCCTCCGGGACTTCGGCCGGGAACTGGGGGGCGACGGCGTCCTCGACGTCCCCGACCACTTTCACACGGCCCTGTTCTACGCCGTCGCCTTCCGGTTCCTCGAGCCCGAGAAGGAGGGGCGCTTCCAGGCGATCGCCCGGGATCTCAAAGGGGCGCCCCTGGCCCTTGTTTCCGAGGCGATCGACTTCGGCTGCCTCTGCGACGCGGCGACGGGCAAGCCGCTCCCCTGGGAGCCTGCGGAGCAGGTCCTGGCGGTCCGCGGTCCGCTGCGGCGGCACCTCCTCTCCGCCGAGTACCGGCGCCTTCGCGACCGCGCCTTTTCGGAGGTCCGGGCCGCCGTCGACTGGGACCGGTACCGGGCGAAAATCGCGGAAAAGGGGCGCTCGGGAAATTATCCTTGATTCCTCTTTCCGGCGTATGGTACCCTTCCTTCGCGCTTGGCCCGCAGGGGGGGAAACCCGCAGATGTTCCTCTCGACGCACCGCGCCGTGAAATTCACTTGAGGAACAATCCGTTTTATAGTTGCAACATGCCGGTTTTAAAGGACAAATCAAGTTATCCACACCTGTGGATAAACGTGTTAGCAACTCTCCCGCGGCGAGGGGTCTTAAGCCTTCAAGAATGAACGCTTTTTTATTCCCATACATCGCCTGGACCGCGACTCCTCCGGTTCTCCCGCAATGACCTCGGCGGCGTGGGAGAGGATCCTCGCGGACATGAAAGAGCAGGTCAGCGACCAGGTCTTCGAGACCTGGCTGCGGCCGCTGCGGTACGTCACCCGCGAGGGCTCCCTGCTGCTCGTCGCGACGCCCCATCAGTTCTTCAAGCAATGGATCGAAGAGAACTACCTGCCCCAGATCGAGGAGTTCGCGCGCAAGGAGCTGGGGAAGGAGACCTCCGTCGAGATCGTCGTGGGAGGGGAGGAGGACGGCGAGGTAAACCGCGAGACGCCGTCCCCGGAACTGATTCTTGCCTCCCTGACCGACGAGACGCCGAAACGGCAGAAGGACCGCAACGGCGGGCTGAACCCGCGTTACACGTTCGACCGGTTCGTCGTCGGAGTGGGGAACCAATTCGCCCAGGCGGCCTCCTATGCCGTCGCCACCGACCCCGCGAAAAGCTACAACCCTCTCTTCATCTACGGAGGGGTCGGGCTAGGAAAAACCCATCTCCTGCACGCGATCGGGAACCTCGCTTTCGAACGGAACCGTCGCATCAAGATCTGCTACATCACGGCGGAGAAGTTCACCAACGAGCTGATCTACTGCCTTCGCACCAACCGGATGCCCGACTTCAAGGAAAAGTACCGGAACGTGGACATGCTCCTCGTGGACGACGTCCAGTTCATCGCCGGCAAGCAGCGCACCCAGGAAGAGTTCTTCCACACCTTCAACGATCTGTACTCCTCCCGCAAGCAGATCGTGGTATCGAGCGACAAGTTCCCGAAGGAGATCCCCGACCTCGAGGAGCGTATCCAGTCCCGTTTCGAGTGGGGGCTGGTTGCCGACATCCAGGCGCCGGACATGGAGACCCGGGTCGCGATCCTCAACCGGAAGGCCGAGGCGGAGCAGATCCCCTTGCCGCAGGACGTAGCGCTCTTCCTGGCGACCGCCATCAAGACCAACATCCGCGAGCTGGAAGGATCGCTCATCCGCATCGGCGCGCACGCCTCGCTCACCAAGCGGGAGATCAACATGGACCTGGCGCGGGAGGTCCTCTCCCGCCTGCTTGAGACGGCGGAGCGGGAAATCTCTCCGGACGCCATCGTCAAGGCGGTAGCCGAGCACTACAACGTAAAGGTCTCCGAACTGCGTTCCGACCGGAAGCACAAGGTGGTGGCCCTCCCGCGGCAGGTCGCCATGTATCTCATTCGGGAGCTGACCCGCTCGTCGCTCCCGGACATCGGCCAGCGGTTTGGCGGCCGCGATCACACCACGGTGATGTACGCCGTAAAAAAGATAGAAAAGAAAGTCAAGGAAGAGGTATCGTTTAGAAACACCGTCGAAGCGTTGCGCAAGGCGCTGAAGGGGTAACCCTGTGGATGGATGGGGGATGAATTTTTTCTCCACGGACGGCGGCTCGATCGCGGGACGTTTGCGCGCAGATTCCTCTTTCGATTTCCGGCGTCCGCTCCCGGATTTGCGCGTGCAATCCACAATTCCACACGCACTGCTATGACTGCTGGCTTTTTAAATATTATCTAAAGAAGAGGATAACCATGAACTTCACCGTGGATCGTGAGCAGCTCACCGGCCTGCTCGCACGTGTCCAGGGCGTCGCGGAGCGCCGGCACACCATGCCCGTCCTGTCCCATGCCCTGTTGACCGTGGAGAAGTCCGCCGTCACGCTGGTCGCCTCCGACCTGGAGATCGTCGTGCGGTGCACGCAGCCGGTCGAGGCCGGGGAGCAGGGGGCCATCGCGGTTCCCGCGCGGAAATTCTTCGACATCGCCAAGGTGCTGCCCCGGGGGCCGGTGACGATATCCGGCCGCAACGGGAACTACGTGGAGATCTCCGCGGGACAGGGACACTTCAAGCTGGCGGGCCTTCCCAGCGGAGAGTTCCCGGAGATGCCGGAGAAGCCCACATCCGCGACGGTCGCCGTGGACTCGGAGCTGTTCAGCAGGCTCGTCGACCGCGTCGGTCCGTTCGCCTCGTCGGACGAGACGCGGTACAACCTCGCCGGGGTCCTGCTCGAAAAGCAGGAATCGGAGGGGAAGACGGTCCTCCGGATGGTGGCCACCGACGGGCACCGGCTGGCGTTCGCCGAAGGGGAAGTCCCCGAGCTCGGCGGACTGCTGGGGGAGAAGCGGGTCCTGGTCCCGAAGAAAGGGCTGATCGAGATCCGGAAGCTGGCGGAGGGAGGACCCGGTTCCCTCACGCTGTCCGCTTCCGAGAAGTTCCTCTTCGCGGGGAAGGGGGACACGGAGCTGTGGGTCCGTCTCCTGGACGCGGAGTTCCCCGATTACCGGCAGGTCGTCCCGAAGGACAACCAGCTCGTGGCGCGCATCCCCAGGGAGGCGTTCGCCGATTCCCTGCGGCGCGTCAGCGTCATGGCGCCGGAGAAGGTGCACAGCATCAAGCTCTCCCTTTCCGAGGGGCAGCTCGAAGTCTCCACGGCGAGCCCGGAGCTCGGGGAGGCGAGGGACCTGCTTCCGGCGGAGTACGCGGGAGCGCCCGTGAAGATCGGCTTCAACGGCCGGTACCTCCAGGACGCAATCGGCGGCATCTCCGAAGAGACGGCGCGCATCGAGATCAAGGACGAGGTCTCCCAGGTGATCATCCGCCCCGACGAGGACCGGAGCTTCCTCGCCGTCATCATGCCCATGCGGATCTTCTAG
>JACRIV010000026.1 GCA_016220005.1 Deltaproteobacteria bacterium | reverse complement strand
TGCCCCGGGCCGCGACCCTCGTCCCCCTGCAAGAAGACGATCCCGGCTTCCCGGCGGCAGGTAAAATGGAACCATGGACGCGCTGGTGAAAGGGATGGCGAAGGAGGAGGCGCTGCTCGTCGTGGGCCTCGTGGACACGGAGGCCGTTCAACGAGCGAAGTCCGCTCACGACACTTATCCCACGGCCTCCGCCGCGCTGGGGAGGGTGATGAGCGGGGCCCTCCTGCTCTCCTCCCTCCTTAAAGGCGGACAGAAAGTGATGCTCCAGGTGGCCGGGGACGGCCCGCTGGCCGGGGTCGTCGCCGAGGCGGACTGGGCCGGCCGGGTCAGGGGTTACGTGAAGAAACCTCACGTCCACCTGGGCCCCAAGGACGGGAAGCTTGATGTCGGCAGGGCGATCGGAAAGGGATTCCTGAACGTCATCAAGGACCTCGGGCTGAGGGAATATTACCGCGGCACCGTTCCCCTGCAGACCGGGGAGATCGCCATGGACCTCGCGTATTACCTTAACACCTCGGAACAGTTTCCCGCGGCCGTATCGCTCGGGGTGTACGTGGATACCGACAACTCCGTGAAGGCTGCCGGGGGATTCCTCGTACATCCCCTGCCCGGGGCGAGCGAAGGCGCGATCGAATATCTCGAAAACCGGCTCAAGGGAATCCGCCCCGTCAGCGCGATGATCCTCGACGGCATGGGCACCCGGGAGATCATGGAGGAGGCCGTGGGTCTCCCCGTCGACATCCGCGAGGAGAAAGCGGTCCTTTATCACTGCCCGTGCACGAGGGACCGGGTCCTGGACGCGATCGTTGCGCTCGGGAAGGCCGAGATCGAAGATCTGATCAGGACGCGGGAAACCACGAGCATCGAGTGCCGGTTCTGCAGGAAGTCCTACGCCGTGTCTCTTTCCGAGTTGCGCCTGCTCCTCATCAACGCGTATTCCGATCCCGCGGAGAAATAGCCCGAAAAATCAGGCATTGAATATTCCCTCCGTTTCCCATAGGCTCCTTGATCGTAAATGTTTGCCCCACCTGTAAACATTTATAAACAAAATCCCAAGGAGACATCCATGAAGCGGACAATGGGGATCCTGATTGCCGCCTTGCTGCTGGGGGTTGCGGCGACCGCCGGGGCCGATGACAAGGCGATCCTGAAGAAGGCCCATGAGGAGAAGGGTGCGCCGGCGATTTCCGGCAAGATCAGCGTCGAGAAGGCGAAAGGCGCGAACGCCTACACGGTCGCGGAGCTTTATGCGAACGGGGCCAGACTCAACGGAAAGACCGTCGTCGTCAGGGCGAAGGTGGTCAAGGTTTCCCCCCAAATCATGGGGAAGAACTGGATCCATCTCCGCGACGGGAGCGGAGAACCGGAGAAGGGGAACAACAACCTGGTCGTGACCTCCCAGGACCTTCCGATGGTGGGAGACGTGGTCACGGCCGGCGGCACCCTGCGCAAGGACAAGGATTTCGGGAGCGGATACAAATACTCCGTGATCATGGAGGAGGCAAACGTCAAGCCCTGACCTGAGTGGTAAAATGACCCGGTAAGCGTTACCCGAAAGGGGGTGATCTCCTTGGCGGACTCGATGGTCCCGTTCCGCCCCTCCCGATGAGGAGGCGGATGCCCCGCCGGTCGGCGGGGAAGTGACGACGCATCGCTTCACCACCCCAAGCACCGAAAGGAGATCGCTTCCGATGTCCGAGACTGCCTCTTTATCCGGGCCGTCCCGCCGCGGCTCGGCCGATAGAATCGCACTGCCCCTGTTCCTTCTCCTGATTCTGTGCCTTCTGTTCCTTCCGCGGCCTTCTCTCGCAATAGACAGGAGGGCGGCTGTCACGGTCAAGGTCAACCTCAACGCTCCCTCGGATGCAGGGCGCGTCAAGCTCTGGATCCCCTACCCGATGTCGGACGAAAACCAGGATGTCTCCGGAGTCGAGATCGGCGGGAATTACTCCGCCGCAGGGATCTATAGAGAAGGAAAGTTCGGAAACGCCATCCTGTTCGCCGAGTGGAACGCCCCGGGGGGCGAAAGGACTCTCACCTATATGTTTCGCGTGAGCCGGAGGCAGGTAGCGACGAAGAGGTTTCCGGAAAAGGAGCTTCCCTTCTCGAAGGAAGAGTTCGAAAAATACCTCTCCCCCACGAGCCTGGGCTCCACCGGGGGCGCAGCAAGGGAGTACGCGGAAAAGATCACCGCCGGGAAGACGACCGCCCTCGCCAAGGCGAGGGCGATCTACGACTGGATCGTCGAAAACATGCATCGGGATCCCGACGTGAAGGGTTGCGGCCTGGGGGAGGTCGACATGCTCCTCCGGAAACCTGGCGGAAAGTGCGCGGACATCCACTCGGTGTTCGTTACTCTCGCCCGGGCTGCGGGGGTTCCGGCCCGGGAGGTGTTCGGGATCCGCCTGCCGAAGGGGAAAGAGGGCGACATGACCAAGGCTCAGCATTGTTGGGCTGAGTTCTATCTCCCCGGCTCGGGATGGGTCGTCGTCGACCCGGCGGATGTCCGGAAGGCGATCCTGGAGAAAAAGATCAGCCTGGAGGAAGCCGCGCCCCTCCGGGAACATTTCTTCGGCGCGGTGGATGAAAACCGGATCGCCTTCGGCACCGGCAGGGACCTGAGGCTCAACCCGCCGCAGGCCGGGGAGCCGCTGAACTACTTCATGTACCCTTACGCGGAGGCCGACGGGAAGCCGTTGAACGAGGACCTGTACGGGTTCAACCTCGGGTACGCGGTCGAGTTCAGGGAGCTGTAAGCGTTGCCGAAGAAAAGCTGGCCCCGAGGGATTTCCGCCGCGGCGGGAAGCGGAAGAGGGCCGGCGGGAAGCTGAAGCAGGGCGGGCCGAAGATTCTCCCTGCGCGCCCCGGTTTCATCGCGCGGCCGGCGCCCCGGTTTTTTCCAGGATTTCGGCGGCTTCCCTGTGCCCTGTCAGCAAGGCATGGTCGAGGGCGGTCCGGCCCTTATCGTCCGTTGCGTGCGGATCCGCGCCCCCCGCAAGCAGCACATCCATTATGTCGAGATGGCCGCGCCGTGCCGCCCACATCAGCGCCGTGCTCCCGTCCGAGGCCCTTGCGTTTACGGAAGAGCCCTGCTTGAGGAGCGTCTTCATGATCGGCGTGTATCCTTTCGACGCCGCGTAGATCAAGGCCGTCATGATGACCGGGCCGCCGGTCTGGGCCTGGGGGACGCGGATGCAGAATTCTTTCATGGTCTTTTCCGACCTCCCGGGAAGCTACTCTGGCACGACGCGGGTGACAGATCGGTGACAGATTGGCCGCCCGCCCCCGCCGCGGTTGTGCTTTGACCCGACAGTTGACATAATCATTAAGTAAATTCGGCATCTTTGGTGAGGGATGGCGGGGCGGATCCTTTTCATCGACGACGACGCGGCGGGGCGGGAGGTCGCCCTCTTCAACCTCCGGAAGGCGGGGCACGAGGTGAACGCCGCCTCCGACGGGCAGGAGGGGCTTGCCGCCTTCTCCGCGGAAAAGTTCGACCTCGTCATCACCGACGTCAAGATGCCCGGGATCTCCGGGATCGACGTGCTGCGGCGGATCCGCTCGCAGGCTCCCGATGTCCCGGTGCTCGTCATCACCGCGTTCGGGAACGTGGAGACGGCGGTCGAGGCGATGAAGGAAGGGGCGTACGACTTCATCGGCAAGCCGTTCCACCGCGACCAGCTCCTCCTCGCCGTGGAGAAGGCGCTCGAGCGGCGCCGCCTCGCCGCCGAGGTGCGGGACCTGCGGATCCGCGCCAGCGGCGTGGAGCGGGAGATCGTGAGCGTCTCCGCCGCGATGAAGAGGGTCCTTGAGATCGCGGACCGCGTGGCGCGCACCGACGCGACCGTCCTCATCACGGGGGAGAGCGGCACGGGGAAGGAGGCGGTCGCCCGGAGGATCCACGTACGGTCCCCGCGCGCCGAGGGGCCGTTCGTGGCGGTCAACTGCGCGGCGATCCCCGGCGAGCTCCTGGAATCAGAGCTCTTCGGCCACGCCCGCGGGGCGTTCACGGGAGCCGTGCGCGACCGCCCCGGTCGGTTCCGCCAGGCGAAGGGAGGGACGCTCTTCCTTGACGAGATCGGGGAGATTCCTCTGCCGCTCCAGGCCAAGCTGCTCCGAGCCCTCCAGGAGCGGGTGGTGGACGTGGTGGGGGCCGACCGCCCCGTTCCCGTGGACGTCCGCATCCTGGCGGCGACCAACCGGGACCTGCTGGAGCGGATCCGGGAGGGGACCTTTCGGGACGATTTGTATTACCGCCTGAACGTGGTCGAGCTCCGGGTGCCCCCGCTGCGCGAGAGGCCGGAGGACATCCCCCTGCTCGTAGAACACTTCGTGAGGGACGTCAGCGCCGACAGGGAAGTGACCGTGCCGCCCCCCGTGATGGGGGAGCTCAGGACGAGGCCGTGGCCGGGAAACGTCCGGGAGCTGAAGAACGCCTGCGAGCGGATGGTGATCCTGTGCCGGGGGGCCGAGGTCTCGCCGGAAGACCTTCCCCCCTTGCCGGCCATTCGCCGGGGCGCGGAGATGGGGGGAGCGGGCGAGGGAACCGGAGAAGAGTGGCCGCCCCTGCCGCCGGATGGCCTCTCCCTGGTGGACCTGGAGAAGAAGGTGATCGAGCGGGCGCTGCGCCTCAAGGGCGGCAACATCACCCAGGCGGCCGCGTTCCTTCGCATCCCCAGGCACGTCCTGGTCTATCGGATCGAGAAGTACGGGATCCGGCGCGATGCCTGAGAACCTCCGCGGGACCTTCTGGAAGGGCCTCCTTTCCGACCTTCGGCCGATCTTTTCCCCCAGGATGCTCCTCACCGCCTGGATCCCCTGCCTCATCATCACGATCCTGCATTATCGGGCGGGGACGCATTATGTCTGGGTCCACGATGTCCTGCGGCGCCTCTACTACCTCCCGATCCTCTTCGCGGCCTTCTCGGAGGGGGTGCGCGGCGGGATCTCCCTGTCGGCCTTCGTCTCCCTCATCTATTTCCCCCACGCGTTCCTCAGCATGATGGGCAGGGACCCGGGCGGCGCGTTGGAGAAGGGACTGGAGATCCTCCTCTATAACATTGTGGCGGTGGTGGCGGGACTCCTGGTCGACCGGGAGCGGCGGGAGCGGGAGAAGCAGGAGCGGCTGGCGAAGGAACTCTCCGACGCCCTTGCGGAGCAGCAGCGGATCGAGTCGCAGCTCATCCGCGCGGGGCGGCTGGGGGCGCTGGGGGAGATGACCGCGGGGATCGCCCATGAAATCAAGAACCCGTTACATGCGTTGAAGGGGACCGCCGAGATCCTGCGGGACGTCATCCCTCGGGACGCCCCCGAGCGCCGGATGCTCGATCTGCACATGGACGAGATCGACCGGCTGGCCCAGACGGCCGACAGGTTCCTCAATTTCGCGCGCCCCGCTCCCGCGGACCGGCGCCCGCTGGACCTGAGGGTGGTCGTGGACCGTGTCGTCTCCCTCGTGGAGACCCAGGCCCGGAAGGACGGGGTGAGAACGGTCGCCCTCCCGTACGGGGGGAAGGAAGTCCCCCGGGTCCTGGGCGACGCGGACCAGCTCACCCAGCTCCTGCTGAACGTCGCCATCAACGGCGTGCAGGCGATGGCGTCCCAAGGAGGCGGGGAGCTCACGATATCCATAGGAAGGGAGCGCCAGGGGGAGAGGCGGATGTTCGTCGTGCGGGTCGCCAACACCGGCCCCCCGATCCTCGAGGACCAGCTCGAACGGATCTTCGACCCCTTCTTCACCACGAAGGACGGGGGGACCGGCCTGGGGCTCTCCATCTGCTCCCGCATCGCGGACCAGAACGAGGGGGTCCTCTCGGTGCGCAACCTTCCGGACGGGAAGGGGGTCGAGTTCTCCCTTTCCCTTCCTGCAGGGGGATAGACCGGTGGCGGAGGACAAGTCCCTCTCCGAAGTCCACTCGACGGTGGAGATCCCGCAGGCGCCGGGATTCCTCCGGCGGCTGTTCGCCTTCGCCGGTCCGGCCTACCTGGTCTCCGTCGGGTACATGGACCCCGGCAACTGGGCGACCGACCTTGCCGCGGGCTCGCGGTACGGCTACGCCCTGGTATGGGTCCTGCTCATGTCCAACGCCATGGCCGTGCTCCTCCAGAGCCTATCGGCGCGGCTCGGGCTCGTCTCCGGGCGGGACCTGGCGCAAGCGTGCCGGGACCGGTACCCGATGCCGGTCAACGTCGCTCTGTGGATTCTGTGCGAGGCGGCGATCGCGGCGACCGACCTGGCTGAGGTGATCGGCTCGGCGATCGGGCTGCAACTCCTCTTCGGCGTCCCGCTGATCTACGGGGTGCTGATCACCGCGCTAGACACCTTCCTGATCCTGCTCCTCCACCAGGCGGGGATCCGCAAGATGGAGGCGTTCATCCTCGTCCTGGTGGGCACGATCGGGGCCTGCTTCCTCGTCGAGATCGTCATCTCCCGGCCGGACCTGCCGGGGATCGCCCAGGGGTTCCTCCCCGGCCTCCCGGACGCCGACGCCCTCTACTTCGCCATCGGCATCCTGGGCGCCACCGTCATGCCGCACAACCTTTACCTGCATTCCGCCCTGGTCCAGTCCCGCAACGTGGTGAAGACGGCCCGGGGGATCCATCAGTCGCTCAAGTTCAACCTGATCGACTCGGTCTTCGCGCTCAACATGGCGTTCTTCATCAACGCCGCCATCCTCGTCATGGCGTCCGCCGTCTTCCACCGGGCCGGCTACTTTGACGTCGCGGAGATCCAGGACGCGCACAAGCTGCTCGCGCCCCTCGTCGGGAGCAAGGTGGCCCCGGCCTTGTTCGCCCTGGCGCTCATCTGTTCCGGCCAGAGCTCGACCATCACCGGGACGCTCGCAGGCCAGATCGTCATGGAGGGGTTCGTCAACATCCGGCTGCGGCCGTGGCTGCGGCGCCTCATCACCCGTCTGGTGGCCATCACCCCCGCGGTGGCGACGATCGTCTGGATGGGAGAGCGGGAGACGGGGAGGCTGCTGGTCTTGAGCCAGGTGTGCTTGAGCCTGCAACTCTCTTTCGCGGTCATCCCTCTCATCAACATGGTGAGCGACAAAAGGCGGATGGGCGCCTTCGCCATCCGGGCATGGGTCAAGGCGCTGGCATGGACGACCGCGGGAGTTATCGTCGCCCTGAACGTCAAGCTCGTGATGCAGGAGGTCGGGGGATGGATGGGAAAAGGAGGAGTGGCCGGCCTGATCGCGCGGGCGGCGGCCCTCCCGGCGGCGATCGCCGTGGGCCTGCTCCTCCTCTATGTGCTTGTCGAGCCCTTCCTGTTCCGCCGCGGGCTCTGGCGCAGGCCGGAGAACGTGCACCGCGGCGGTCCCGAGCCGGAGGTGGGGGAGCCCTCCCGGCCTTTCCGCAAAGTCGCCGCGGCGCTGGACTTCGGCCCGACGGACGCGGAGGTGCTCGCCCGGGCCGCCGCGCTGGCATCGTCCTCGCGCTGCCCGCTGTTGCTCGTGCACTGCGTCGAGAGCGCGGGCGCCAAGGCACTCGGGGGCGAGGCCGGGGACACCGAGAGCCAGGAGGACCTCCTGCGCTTGAAGCGGTACGCCGTGGCGCTGGGCAAGTACGACGTGGAAGTCGAGACCGAGCTCGGCTTCGGACACCCGGTCCGCATCATCCCGGAGATCATCAACCGGCACGGCGTGGAGTTGCTCGTCGTCGGGGCCCACGGCCACAAGGGGTTCTCCGACTGGCTCTACGGCTCGACCATCGACGAGCTGCGGCACCGGCTGAACATCTCCGTCCTCGTGGTCGGCAGGGAGTCCCCGAAACCCCCCGGGGAATGAGAGAAGGCAAAGGCCGGAGAGACCCGTTCCTGTCCGGCTTCCCGCCCCGCCGCCTGGAGGAAATTCCCCACGACCGAGAATAGTCCCCACCCCATCGAGGAATATTCTTTGACTTTTATCCGGCCGGGAATATCCCGTGCTCCCCTCGGAAGTTAACTAATCGTATTCTTGGGTCATTTTGCCGGCGGCGGGATTGGCACGCCTGATGCTTTTTTACGAAAACAGGATGGCCGTGGCATGGTACCGATTGAATAACCACCGGGTGGGAGAAAGGTCGGGCCATGGCTTGCCGAGGCTCGGCTGGTGGACCCGAAGGCCCGGGTGGAGCTGGCCAGGTCCGCCGGGAAGCCGGGAGAACCGATGCCCAAGACTTACCGTTACCTTCTTTTCCCGGCCGAGCAAAGGCCGAAGACGCCGGCGCCCCTTGCTCACTGGAAAGGGACGGTTGCCGTCACAAGGCCGGACGGGAAGATTTCGACGGCGGTTCTTGCGCCTTTCGACGGAGAGACGGGAGCCGACCTGGCGATGGATCAACCCGGCAGGTACGAATTTACCGTCGAGGTCGAATCCGGAGGAAAGAAAGGGAAGACCGCCTTCGCTTACGTAATCAAATAGCACGAACAGTCACACTGTTTGTGGGTGGGGTGGCGGCGCTGGGAGCAGGAATGGCCGCCGCAATGCAGCGAACAGCCGAACGGAGGAAGGAAAAATGAAGAACCTGATAGGGATGGCGGCGGTGGTCTTCGCGGTAACGATGATGGTTGGCGGAGGAGGGATCGCATTCGCGGGAGAGATGGCGGCCCCGGCGCCCGGAACGTGGGAATTCCAGGCGGCCCTGGAAACGGGGGCTCTGCCGACGGAGCCCGCAAACATCCAGACAGGCCCCAGGAAATTGGGGGTGGGCGATGTCGGGCTCACGGATCTTCGCTACTATATGGGACATCCGTATACCGAGGGGTTTCGGGGGGTCTCGAGCGTGACGCCTTCCGAAATCCGAATCGGCGGGACCGCCTATCGAGTCGGCGTGGATACCCCTTGAATGGCGGGGCGTGCGTTGATCAACAGAGAATGGAGGCCGGCGCGCCAGGCAGCGGCATGCCGGCCTGCTTTTTCTCCCGCTCCGCAAATTGGTCGGTCCAGGGCCAGGAGCCGCTTCTCCATCTCGAATCGTTGTCTCCTGGTTTCCACCAGGAAGTTTTCTGCCGAATAGTCTCCACCTCTTTGAAGAATATTCTTCGGAGACGTCTCCTGGAAAATCAGAGGACCCGAGGAGTGCAAACCGAAGTACTATTAATTCCGATGGCTTGTAAATATTACAGACAGATGGCATGGCTGGTGCTGATCACAGGGCGACAATCGATCCGGGAGGATCCAGAAAATGACGGAAACCGGGAAAATGGACAAGAACAAAAGCGGATGGGTGGTTGCGGCGGCCATTCTCCTTCTCGCAGGGTTTACTGCCTCCGCCCGGGCGGGGCTGCTTGACAGCGTCTTCAAGAAATCTCCCGCGGAGAACGCGAAAGCGGCGGGCGTGGTGGATACCGCCGATATGATGAAGATCCCCCTCAAAAACCTCGACTCCGGGAAGGCGCTCTTTCTCGTGGCCGAGGTGGAGGGGCGGCAGGTCTATTACTTCGCCCTGAAAAGCTCCGACGGGGCCTATCGCGCCGCCTTCGATGCGTGCGACGTCTGCTTCCGCACGAACCGGGGGTACCGCCAGGAGGGCGACCTGATGGTGTGCAACAACTGCGGGCAGACCTTCCCTTCGGTTAAGATCGGCGAGGTCAAGGGGGGATGCAATCCCCATCCGCTGCCGCGCAGGGTCGAAGGGCAGCATTTGATAATCCAGAAGAGCGACATCGCGGCCGGGAAGAACTACTTCGTCCGGAAGCGGTCCTAAAAAAAGCGCCCTAGGGGAGCCTCTCATGAACATACGGAAGCTGGCTTGGAAGAACCTCTTCCGCCGAAAGTCGCGGGCGGTGTTCACGGGCCTGGGGATCTTCCTCGGGATCGGGACCTTCGTCGCCATCGTGTCCCTCACCGCCCGGATGGAGCAGGCGGTGCAGGACAAGCTCGACCGGTTCGGCGCGAACATCCTGGTCGTCCCGCGGACGGAGGAGCTTCGGCTGGGATTCGGCGACATCTCGCTCGGAGGGGCCCAGGTGGCCCACGCCCGGCTGACGATGGCGGACCGGAAGGCGATCCGTTCCATCGAGCTTTCGGAGCGGCTTCGCTCGGTCGTCCCGTTCTTCCTCACGGCGGCGGACGCCTCGGGGAAGGACCTTGTGTGGATGGGGCTGCCGGAGCGGGAGATCGCGATGGCCAGGCCCTGGTGGAAGATGTCGGGGGCGCCGATCCGCGAGAGAGGCGAAGTCATCCTCGGTTCCGAGGCCGCCGCGGCCCTGGACAAAGGTCCTGGCGGCACGGTCACCTCGGGCGGAAGGAAGTTCCGCGTGGCCGGAGTGCTCCAGCCCACGGGGGAGAAGGAAGACGGGATGGTGATCGCCGATCTCGGCGAGGTCCAGGCCCTGGGAAAGAATCCGGCCGGCGTTACTTTCTTCGAAGTGGCCGCGCTGTGCAAGGACTGCCCGGTGGAGGACATCGTGGGGCAGATCGGGGAAGCGCTTCCCGGCGCCAGGGTCTCGGCGATCCGGCAGGTTGTGGAGAGCCGGAAGGCCGCCGTGGACCAGTTCCGACGCCTGGGGATGGGCGTATCCGCCATCGTGCTGGCGATCGGAGGGCTTATGGTGTTCGTCACCGTGATGGGCAGCGTCCAGGAGCGTACGAAGGAGATCGGCGTGCTGCGGGCGGTGGGGTTCCGGAGAAGGGCGATCCTCTCTCTCCTCTTCTGGGAGACGGGGTGGGTGTCGCTGTTGTCTTCGATCCTGGGCGCGCTCGCGGGCCTCGCCGCCGCAATGCTCGCCTCGCCGCTGTTCGGGATCGAGAAGGCGGGAGTAGCCCTGTCTCCCGCTCTCCTGGGCGTGGCGATCGGGATGGGGCTCGGGCTCTTGGGGACCGTCCCCCCGGCGCGGCGCGCTGCCGCGCTTTCACCGACGGAAGCGATCCGCAGCTTGTGAGCTAAGGGAGGTTCCATGAAGCCGTTCATCCACCTTTCAGACGTTTCGATGCTTTACGGCAACAACGGGACGATCGCGGCGGCGCTGCGCAGTGTTTCGCTTGCGATCGACGCGGGGGAATACGTGGTGATCACCGGCGAATCGGGAGCGGGAAAGAGCACCCTGCTCACGGTCCTCGGAGGGCTGCAGGTCCCGACGTCGGGCGCCGTCTCCATCAAGGGCGTGGACCTCTCCGCGCTCTCCGCGGACCGGCTGGCCGATTTTCGCAGGGAGACCATCGGGTTCGTCTTCCAGGCGTACCACCTTCTTCCGTACCTGACCGCA
Source organism: Deltaproteobacteria bacterium (assembly GCA_016220005.1). Classification (GTDB taxonomy): domain Bacteria; phylum Desulfobacterota; class Deferrimicrobia; order Deferrimicrobiales; family Deferrimicrobiaceae; genus JACRIV01. The sequence continues at coordinate 9,149 of JACRIV010000026.1, read as the reverse complement.
CGGGAGAACGTCATGGTGCCGATGTCGCCGCTGCGCGCGGGCGCCCGGGAGAAGGCGGAGCGGGCGGACACTCTTCTCTGCTCCGTGGGCCTTTGCGGGAAGGAAGACAGGCTTCCTTCGGAGCTGTCCGGCGGGGAGTGCCAGCGGGTCGCGATCGCCCGCGCGCTGATCCACGACCCTCCCGTCCTGCTGGCGGACGAGCCGACCGGCAACCTCGACTCGGCGACGGGGGAGCAGATCCTGGACCTGTTCTCGGAGCTGCACCGGAGTGGGAAGACGGTTCTGATGGTGACGCACAACCGGGCCAACCTGTCGCGGGCCACGCGGTCGATCCGCCTCCGCGACGGGCTGGTCGCCGAAGACGGTCCCCTCATGGCCCCGTACCAAGCGCTCTGAGGGCAATGAATAGGAACGATTCAAGGTTATTCCTGCGAGGAGAGGTCGATGGGAAGGGATGAGCGGATGCGCGAAACAGAGGAAAAGGACATCGAGGCGGGCGGATCTCCACGGAGCGAAGCAGGAGGGCCGCAAGAACCCTCCGGCCGCCCGGCGCCCTCCTGGCGGGCATGGGTGATCTCCATCCTCGTGGCGGTCATCCTGTCGGTCACGGCCACGCTGCTCCTCGGCGGCTCGTTCCGGCTGACGGGCAACGTCGCGTCGACGGGGTGCGGATCAGGCGGCTCCTGCTGTCCGCTGCCGGACACGGGGAAATGACGACGCGGTTGCGCGAGAAAAGCGGCCAGGCGGTCATGGCTGTCATGCGGAACCCATCCTCAGATAATCCGTAAAGCGAGCAATCCACAATAATGATGCGAACCATGGATTTCCGTAATACAACGGTTTATAAGGAAGGGACATGGGCTGGAAGCACGGCCCGGGGAAGGAACATCCGGGGATGGAGAGAATGAGATCTATTTATCTGATTTTAATTGGCTTTCTCGTTCTCGGGGCGGCCGCCTCCGCGGAGGAGACCCCTCGTCCCGTTTCGTACTATACGGACGCGGCTCTATCGAACAATCCTTCTCTTGCGGCGATGCAGGAGCGGATCCGGATGAAGGAGAACGCCGCGATCCGCGCCGGCGCCCTCGACGATCCGAAGGCATGGATCGGTGTGACGAACGTCCCGGTCAGGTCATGGTCGTTCCGGGAAGAGGACATGACGGGGAAGGAAATCGGTCTGTCGCAGATGCTTCCCTACCCCGGCAAACTGAAGCTCCGGACGGACGTGGCGACGCGGGAGAAGCAGCAGACCGAATTCGACCTGCAGGAGATGCGAAACATGTTGCGGGCCGAGATCGGGATGACTTATGCGGATCTCTCTTCCGTTCGCAGGCAAGCGGAGGTGGTCCGCCGGACCCGGGAGATCCTTCGGGAGATCGTCGCGGTTTCGCAGGAGATGTACGCCGTGGGACGGGCGACCCAGGCGGACGTCCACCGGGGACAGGTGGAGTTCGAGAAGATGCGGGAGATGCTCCTTGTCCTCGAAAACCGGGAGAAGGTCCTTTCCATCCGGCTCAACACCCTCGCCGCCCTGCCGCCCGATCAGCCGGTCCCGGCGATCTTCGACCTGCGGGAATTCGCCTTTCCGTACCGAAAGGAAGAGTTGATCGTTCTGTACAACGAGGAACGGCCGGCCCGGAAGACCGTGCAGGCGCGCATACTGAAAGGAGAGGCGTCGATCGAAATGGCCAGGCGGGAGTATTACCCGGACTTCGAGGTGTCCGCCTCCTACATGCAGCGGGACGCGATGCCGGACGGGACGAGCCGGTCCGACATGTTCTCCTCGATGGTGCTCGTGAACCTGCCGATCTGGCGGACACAGAAGCTTGATCCCTTCGTCCGGGAGATGACGGCGGAACGGGAGATGGCCCGGCGCGAGCTGGCCAACCTGGACCTCGAGGCGTCCAACGCGATCGGGAAATCGCTGGCCACGATCGAGAAAAGCTCTTCCGTGGCCGTGCTCTTCCGCACGACGATCATTCCTCACGCCGAAACGAACTTTGAAACGACCCTGGCGGCCTATCGCGTCGGAAAGGTCGACTTTCCGGCCCTGCTGGATACGATCACGAACCTCCTCTCCTTCCGGAAGGACTACCACGAGACCGTGGGAGACCTGAATATGGAAAAGGCGAGGCTGGGAGCGGTTGTGGGGAAAGACCTGAACTGACGGAAACGCGGAAGATCCGAAATCGATGCGATACGGAGACGGAAGATGAGTGAAGACAGGAAGGAAGGGACCAAGCCCGAAATCGACGGCGTGAGTGCGCCCCAGGGGGCGGCTCCGGAACAGCCCCCGGAGGGAAACATCCCTCCGTCTGGATCGTCGACGAAAAAGAAGTTGCGCACCATCGTCATCGCGGCTTCGGTGCTGCTCCTCGGCGCGGGGGCGCTGGCCTTTTTCAAGGTGCCCGCCTTTCACAACCTGCTGCATCCCCATCCGGCGGACAATTCCGCGAAGGTCGCCCAGGGGGCGGCGAAGTACACCTGCGGCATGCACCCCTTCATCATCTCCGACAAGCCCGGAAAGTGCCCCATCTGCGGCATGACGCTCACCAAGATCGAAGAAGGCGGCCCGGCCGCCGCGGCCGGGGGCGCCGTCGCCCAAGGCGGCGCCGCGAAGGGCGGACGGAAGCTTCTTTTATACCGCCACCCCATGAAGCCGGGCGTCACCTCGCCCGTCCCGGCCAAGGACGAGATGGGCATGGATTATGTCCCGGTTTACGAGGACGAAGTCGGAGGTGGAGGGGGCGCCGTCGCAGGGTACTCCACGGTCAAGGTGGGCATTGAGAGCCTCCGCCTGGCCGGAGTCCAAACGGCCCCCGCGGTGCGCGAGAAGATCAGCCGCACCGTGCGGGCGGTGGGAAACGTCGTACCCGACGAGACGCGCGTCCGGCGGGTGCAGACCAAGATCGAGGGTTGGATCGAAAAACTCCACGTCAATTTTACCGGACAGGTGGTGGCGAAGGGCCAGCCGCTCCTGGACCTCTACTCCCCCGAGCTGGTGGCCAGCCAGCGGGAGTACCTGCTTGCCATCGAGATGCACGACCGGATGAAGGAGAATCCCTACCCCGAGGAGAGGGAGATGGCGGCGCAGCTCGTCCAGTCTTCCCGGCGCCGGCTCGAGCTCTTCGACGTGCCGCAAATCTTCATCGCCGAGCTTGAGAGGACGAAGAACCCCCGGCGCACCGTGACGCTCAACGCTCCGGTGTCGGGCTACGTCACGGTGAAGGAAGTCTTCGAGGGAACGAGGGTCATGCCGGGCATGGAACTCTTCACCGTGACCGACCTTTCGCGGATCTGGATCGAAGCGGACCTTTACGAGTATGAAGCAAGAGCCGTGCGCGTGGGACAGCACGCGTCCCTCGCTCCCGCCTACGAATCGGGACTCCGGCTTAAGGGGAGGGTAGCCTACATCTATCCCACCCTGTCGCCCGAGAGCCGGACGCTCAAGGTGCGCTTCGAGTTTTCGAATCCCGGGCTCCGCCTGAAGCCCCAGATGTACGCCGACGTTTTCCTGGAGCTGGACTCCGCGACCGGCGTGGTGATCCCCGATTCGGCGCTGATCGAGACGGGCCTCCGCCAGATCGTCTTCGTGGACCTCGGGGGAGGGAGTCTCGAGCCCAGGGAAGTGAAGGTGGGTGTCCGAGGCGACGGGAAGGCGCAGGTCCTGTCCGGCGTCAAGGAGGGCGAGCGGGTCGCGGTGCGGGCGAACTTCCTCCTTGACTCCGAATCGAGGCTTAAAGCCGCCCTCACCGGGATGACGGGGGGCGGAACGGCTTCGCCTCCTCCCCAGGGCCAGCCCCCGTCCCAGGGCCATGCCGGCCACGGAGGCGGGCGTTGATCCCCCACGACGCCGGAGCCTCCGGCGAACCCCAAAAGGAAACCTTCATCCAGAGAGTCATCGGGTTCTGCGCGGTCAACCGCTACCTGACCCTGCTGGCCGTGGTGGCGGCTTGCGTCTTGGCCGTGTACACGCTCAAGGAGATCCGGCTCGACGCCCTCCCCGACCTCTCGGACACCCAGGTGATCGTGTATTCAAGGTGGGATCGGTCTCCCGACATCATCGAGGACCAGGTCACCTACCCGATCGTGACGGCGCTCCTGGGCGCTCCGAACGTCAAGGCCATCCGTGGTTTTTCGGATTTCGGCTTCTCCTACGTCTACGTGATCTTCCAGGACGGCACGGATCTCTACTGGGCGCGCTCACGCGTGCTGGAGTATCTTTCCAAGATCCAGCCCCGACTGCCTAAAGGCGTCCAGACGGAACTGGGACCAGACGCCACGGGCGTGGGATGGGTCTTCCAGTACGCCCTCGTGGACAAGTCCGGGACCCTGTCCCTGGACCAGCTCCGCTCCTACCAGGACTGGACGCTTCGCTACGCCATCCAGTCCGTCCCCGGAGTCGCCGAAGTGGCCTCCATCGGAGGGTTCCAGAAGCAGTACCAGGTGACGGTCGACCCGAACCGGCTGGCGGCCTACGGGATCCCGCTTACCATGGTCACCGAGGCCATACGCATGTCCAACAACGAGGTCGGCGGCCGGCTTATCGAGTTCGCCGGCGCGGAGTTCATGGTCCGGGGTCGGGGCTACATGAAGAAGCCGGAAGATCTCGACAAGATCGTGGTGAAAACCGGGCCCGGCGGCGTCCCCGTGCTCCTCCGGGACATCGCCCGGGTGTCGCTGGGGCCCGAGATCCGTCGCGGCATCTCCGACCTGGACGGGATCGGGGACCACGTGGGCGGGATCGTAGTGATGCGCCACGGTGAAAACGCCCTGAACGTGATCAACCGGGTCAAGGAGAAGCTCAAGGAGCTTGGCCCCTCGCTCCCCAAGGGGGTGGAGTTTGTCACCACCTACGACCGCTCGGACCTCATCGACCGCGCGATCGACACCCTCAAGCACGAGCTCACGGTGGAAATGATCATCGTCTCCCTGGTGATCCTGTTTTTCCTGTGGCACGTCCCGTCGGCGCTCGTGTCGATCATCACGATCCCCGTGTCCGTGCTCCTTTCGTTCATCCCCCTTTACTACATGGGGGTCACGGTCAATATCATGAGCCTGGCCGGCATCGCCATCTCGATCGGCGTGCTGGTCGACGGAGCGATCATCCTGGTCGAGAACGCCTACAACAAGATCTCTCACTGGCAGGCCGGGGGCCGGCAGGGGGACTTCCACCAGCTGCAGCTTGCGGCGCTCAAGGAGGTGGGGCCGTCGGTCTTCTTCTCCCTCCTCGTTATCGCGGTGGCGTTCCTTCCGGTCTTCGCCCTGGTGGACCAGGAAGGAAGGCTGTTCAAGCCGCTCGCCTACTCCAAGAACCTGGCGATGGCGCTGGCCGCCGTCCTGGCGGTCACCCTGAACCCGGCCACCCGGATGATGTTCGCGCGGATCGAACCGTACGCCTTCCGGCCGAAGTTCCTCGCGAAGCTGGCCACGCGCGTTTTCGTGGGGAAGTACTACGTCGAGGAAAAGCATCCGATCACCCTCGCGATCTTCAGGGTGTATGACCCCGCCTGCCGCTTCGTGCTCCGGCGCCCGAAGGCCGTCATCGCGACCGCCGTGGCCCTTGTGGCCTTGAGCATTCCGATCTACCTGAAGCTCGGGGGTGAGTTCATGCCGCCCTTGAACGAGGGCACCATGCTCTACATGCCCACGACACTCCCCGGGCTCTCTGTGGCCCAGGCCCAGGAGCTCATGGAACGGCAGGACAGGATCTTGAAGAGTTTTCCCGAGGTGGAGCGGGTCTTCGGCAAGGCGGGGCGAGCCGACACCTCTACCGACCCGGCTCCCTTCTCGATGATGGAGACTACCGTGGTCCTGAAGCCGGAGAACCAATGGAGCTCCAAGGAGCGCTGGTACTCTTCCTGGGCTCCGGGCTGGCTCAAACCCTTTTTCCGGCCCATCTGGCCCGACCACATCTCCTGGGACGAACTCGTGGCCAGGATGGACGGCGCCGTGCGGTTCCCCGGGACCACGAATGCGTGGACCATGCCCATCAAGGCCCGGATCGACATGCTTACGACCGGAGTGCGCACCCCGATCGGGATCAAGATCTACGGGAGCGATCTCGCGGAGATCCAGCGGATCGGGGAGCATCTGGAACACGTCCTCAAGCCGATCCGGGGCACGCGGAGCGTCTTCGCCGAGCGGGTGACGGGCGGCTACTTCGTGGACTTCGAGCCCAGGCGCGACCAGCTCGCCCGCTACGGACTCACGATCGAGCGGGTCCAGGACGTGATCATGAGCGCCATCGGGGGCGAGAACATCACCACCACCATCGAGGGCCGCGAGCGCTACCCCGTGAACGTGCGGTACCCCCGCGAGCTCCGGGAGGACGTCGATCGTCTGGGACGGGTCCTGGTACCCGTGCCCACCCCGATGGGATCCCAGGTTCCCCTCGCCCAGCTCGCGGACATCAGACTCGTCCAGGGGCCCGCGATGCTCCGGGACGAGAACGGGTTCCTGGCCGGGTACGTGTATGTGGATCTGGCCGGCCGGGACGTGGGGGGCTACGTGGAGGAGGCCAAGGCAGTAGTGGAGAAGAAGGTCTCGCTCAAGCCCGGCTACGTGCTCCAGTGGAGCGGACAATACGAGAACATGATCCGGGTGCGCGAGCGGCTGAAACTCGTCGTGCCCGTGACATTGGCCCTGATCTTCGTGCTCCTCTACGTGAATACCCGGAGCGCATTCAAGGCCTCGGTCGTCATGCTTGCCGTCCCCTTCTCGGCGATCGGCGCCATCTGGCTCTTCTACGTGCTCGATTACAACGTGTCCATCGCCGCCTGGGTCGGGATGATCGCGCTTTTGGGGCTGGACGCCGAAACAGGGGTATTCATGCTCCTTTTCCTGGACCTTGCCTACGAGGATGCGAGGAAGAAGGGGGTGTTGAGGAACGTCGCAGAGCTTGATGAAGCCATCCTTCACGGGGCCGTCAAGCGGGCCCGGCCGAAGTTGATGACGGTCGCCGCGGCGTTCATGGGGTTGCTGCCCATCATGTGGTCCACCTCGGCGGGAGCGGACGTCATGAAACGGATCGCGGCCCCCATGCTGGGAGGCCTGGTCACATCGTTCATCCTGGAGCTCCTGGTGTACCCGGCGATCTATAAGCTCTGGAAGGCGCGGGAGCTCAAGCTGAACGCGCTGCCGGCGAAGGCGTAAGGCGTATGACCGAATGAAACCGTCTTTTCCGACGTCTCTTCCTAAGGAAAGGACGCAACGGGCGTAAGGCGTCGTTCAATACCAACAGGGAGGAGAAAGAGATGGGCATGAATCGTTTTACGGTGTGTGCGGTTCTTCTGGCATTTCTTGTCTTTCCGCCGGCAGGAGTCGCCGGGGAAAAGGGGCACGGTGCGATGCCCGGGATGAAGGGCGGGGAGACGGGTCAGGGCGCGATGCCCGGTATGAAGATGGAGGAGCACGGGAAGATGGGCGACAAGATCTTCGGCGGGAAGATCGGGCCGTGGCAGGGGGAGGCCCGGCTTGCGGACATGAAGGCCCACATGGAGAAGGCCAAGGCTTCCGGGATGAAGATGGAAGGCATGATGATGAAGACCCACCATGTCGCCGTCCACTTGAGCGATCCCGGAACGAAGAAGCCCATTACCGTCGCGGAAGGCAAGGGGACGGTGACGGTTACGGGTCCGGACAAGAAGGAAGAGACGTCAAATTTCATGGTGATGGAAGGACATTTCGGGGCCGACGTCAACCTGCCCAAGCCGGGCAAGTACACCTTCAAGACAGAGGTCGAGTCCGGCGGCAAAAAAGGGTCCGCGACTTTCTCGTATACGGTAAAATAACGGCTTCATCTCTCGGAATGGGGGAAAGGGCCGCCTTGTGCGGCTCTTTCCCGTAGCCGTCCAGGCAGAGAGACACCGCAACGGGGAAACGACGACAACGGAGGCGAGGTGGAGAAATGAAGATCCAGGAGCTGCGCGTCATCGCCAAGGCAAGAGGGATAAAGACCGCCAGGATGCGCAAGGGCGATATCATCCAGGCCATCCAGCAGGATGAAGGGAACTTTGTCTGCTTCGGCACCGCCGCGGACGGCTACTGCGATCAGTACGAATGCGCCTGGCGGGAAGACTGCCTACCCGAACCGGCGGTTTGTCCGTCCGCGTAACGGCGGCACCCTTCCGGGGTGCCCCTCCCGGGAGCGCGCCGCAGGCGATGCGCCGCCACGAATAAGGAACTCCCATGCCTGAGCCGCAGGGGAGAACGGTTGTTGCCCTCAAGGGGATTTCCCGAGGGAAGGTCCTCCTGATCGTCCTTGCCACGGCCGTCGTTTCTCTCCTCCACTTCCTGACTCCCGCTGGCCCGCACGCGTGGCACGGTCTTCACCTTCTCTATCAGAAGCTCTATTACGTCCCCATCCTGATGGCGGCGGCCTTCCTGGGAGTGCGCGGGACGCTTGCGACCGCCTTGGCCGTCAGTTTTCTCTTCCTGGTCCACATCCTCAGGGATTGGAGCGGAGACCTCATGCGCCAAGCCGACCAGGTCGGGGAGATCGCAAGCTTCTGGGTGATCGCCGTCGCCTCGTCGTTCCTGTTCCACCGGGAACGGCGCGCGTTGGAGCGGGAGCGCGTGGCACACGAGGAGACGCTCTCGGCGCTGGCCTCCTCCCTCGACCTTCGCGAACACGAGACCGCCCTTCATTCCCGCCGGGTCCGGGGATACACGATGCTGCTGGCGCGCAGGATGGGGTTGAAAGACGAAGCCGCACTCTTGAACATCGCCATCGGCGCGCTCCTCCACGATGTGGGAAAGATCGGATTACCGGACCAGGTGCTCCTCAAACAAGGGGAATTGACGGAGAAGGAACGGGATGAGGTCCGGCGGCACCCCGAGCTCGGCGCAACGCTCATCGACCGGATCCCGTTCCTTGCCGGCGCCCGCGAGATCGTCCTTGCCCATCACGAAAAATACGACGGGAGCGGATATCCGAAAGGGCTGGCGGGAGAGGACATCCCGATCGGCGGGCGGATCTTCGCCGTGGCGGACGTCTTCGACGCCCTTACGACGGATCGGCCTTACAGGCCGGCATTATCCTACCGGGAAGCGGCGGAGTCCATTGCGAAGGAGAGCGGGTCCCATTTCGATCCCGCTGCGGTCGCTGTCTTCCTGAAGATCGAATACGCGGACTGGGCGCAGATCGC